>CAZNTO010000008.1:16400-22082 GCA_964576015.1 uncultured Nitrososphaerota archaeon | reverse complement strand
AACTCAACTAACTCAGAGCCGCCCTTGATTATTGCTTCCAGCATCCCCGTCTTCGAGAAGACCTCTCGCGCCTTCCCTGGATAGGCGTTGCCCGGGGAGTCGCCTACCCACGCATTCATTCCCGCAGCCCTCACAATCTCGATAAGGGCAAGCACGCCTCGAGGATCGGTTGTGGCACCCTCCTCTGAGGTCTTGGCGTTTATCATGTTGGGCTTGATTAGAAGGCGCTCCCCTGCAGGTGGTGTCCACCCAATAAGGTCTATGGCCTTCGCTACCGCACCCCGAATGTCATCCTTCGCGTCCACGACTGATACCGAGTAGCGCATATTGATCTCGGAATATGGGGAAGGAGGTAAAATAAAGATATGGGCTTCTGTGATCTTTACGTAGACTCCTGCAATTTGCTTGCCATAAAAAGCGAGAAGGCGCTCTTCATCCTCTGCGCTTGAACCTCCACTGAACCTTTCTCTGGGGGCGTTTTCCTAAGGTCAGCAATGAATTCCTCTAGCCGAGTCTTACGACCCTCATCAATTTTGCTTTTCAGAAGGTCCTCGTAGTATGGAATCATGTCCTTAGATTCGCTCTTAAGGATCCCTTGAAGAGCCCTTCCCATAAAGAGCATGAGGGACGCATCTTTCAGGTACATGACCGCGACACCGTGCTCTGTCTCGGGTGTAATTAGAGAGAGCCTGTCTCTAATCGCAGTTTCCATACTGAATGATGAGGCCGTTTCAAAGGAGGAGGGCAACGACAATGGAACGTAAGCCTGAGGCCTCCCCCGAAGCTCCAACTTTTCAGCGAAGAGCGAATCCGGTTCGTTAAGCACATAGCAGTCACCTGAACGACAGGTAGCAACGCACTCTATTACTGGCGAGTCGCTCTTCGGGCAGATTCGGCCTGGAACCGGCACAAGACTAATTGTCAAGATACCGGTTTCAGCTAACCGCTGCCCAGAGCGAGCGCACAAACTTGCTAAGCTGTCGGAAGGCACCGCCCTCGTTGTCGGCACGCCGGACCAGCACTCGTCCCTCTGAGAAGCCCATCACGTCGCCCCCCTCCGACTCCTGCCTTGCGATTCCGAGCGAGGGAGAGATCTTGAGACCTGGGACGACCTGATCAAATATTTTTTCGGCGGTAATCATGTCGAAGTACCCGTATTTGGAATTTGCAGGCGCAAGAAGGGAGACCTCAACAGTTATGCGGTCTGAATCGCTGGGGCATGGGCGTATGTAGGATATCGTAGGTTTCGGGGTTCCCTTTGGAACTGGTGGACCGCAGGAGAAATCATTCTCGTTGTAAACTCCTGCTCGGAAGTATATGCATTCTGAAAGGGGAAGCTCGCCTAAGCAATACCTCCGCAGCATTGTAATGCAGGAGGTATTGCCGCAATACCCACAGTCAGTCTTCGGAAAGTTCTTGTAATTCTCATAAAGGCTCTTTATTTTTTACCACCTCACAGCATGGTTTTGGATATCTCGGAAAGAGTGCTGAGTAAGACGTCCACATCCTGCTCTGTGTTGTAGAGGTATACTGATGCCCTTACCGTCCCGTTCTCAGCCTTTAGGATGCATTTATGCAACGGGAGGGCGCAGTGGTGGCCCGATCTTACCATCACGCCTGCCGTGGCGTCGAGCGCTATTGCAAGGTCATGTGGGTGAAGTTTGCCCAAATTGAAGGAGAAGATACCGGCCCGATCCTTCGGGTTCTTTGGTCCGTACAAAATGAGTTTTGGCACCTCTCCTAGACCCTTAAGCATCCTCTTCGTGAGTAGGGCGTCATGGGATGCTATATTTGGCATGCCTATCTCCATGAGGTAAGAGGCGGCCGCCCCCATCCCTATCACCTCGGCTATGGCTGGCGTGCCGGCCTCAAAGCCGGTCGGCCCCTTCCTCAGCCTGTAGTAATCTATTCCCACATCCTCGATGGTGCCGCCGCCTATGCAGAGAGGCTCTATCCTCTCCTGTAGGTCCTCACGTATGTACAGGGCACCCGCTCCGGTTGGGCCGCACATCTTGTGACCCGAGAATGCAAGGAAGTCGCACCCCAGAGCCTTCACATCGACCTTCATGTGCGGTACGGACTGCGCTCCGTCGAGGAGGACGAGGGCACCTTTATCGTGAGCCATCTTGACAATCTCCTTTACTGGAGGTCTCACGCCTAGAACGTTGGAGGTCTGCGTCACGGCGACTATCCTCGTCCTGCCGTTTATGGTCCTTTCAAAGTCTGAGAGGTCGAGACAGCCTTCACCGTCGGACATGATGACCTCAACCTCTGCCTTCACTCTATCCCGGGCCCTCAGCCATACGATGAAGTTCGAGTGGTGCTCCAGAATGGTTGTTACAACCCTATCCCCCTTCTTTAGGCCCAGGCCACTTGCCACAAGGTTTATGCCCTCGGTGGTGTTCCTCACCAGGATTATCTCCTCGGGCTTGGCGTTTATTAGGCGGGCGATCTCCCCCCTCGCCTTCTCCAGGGCGTCTGTAGCAATCTGCGATGCCTTGTATACGCCCCTTTCGACATTGGCTCTGTACTCCCGGTAGTACTCCAGCATCTCATTAAGAACTGGTTCCGGCGTCAGGCTGGTAGCTGTCGAGTCAAGGTATATTCGCCCCTCTCGCAGAAATGGAAAGTCTTTACGAATGGCCTCAGCGTCGAGCATTGGATCACCAAATTGAGCATAAAAATAATTGCCTTATTTCGATTTAAAGGTATGGTAGGGCTTTTTTCTAAGAAGTTTTTATTCCGGACCAGTTTAGCAACATTTATATCTTGTTGGATCAGAGAGTTGAAACGTTCAGGAGGAATATTATGGGAAGAACAGGAATTCTAATTGCATTTGCGGTAATAGGATATTTCATAGGAATTGCGGCGTATTACACAGCTAGGTACTTGGCACCTTGGCTAGCTCAAATTCTGCCATGGTTGGCTCAGGCGGACTGGGTATTTGCCGGGTTATTCGGAGCAATAGTCACTATTATACTCGTAGTTGTCTGGTCCTACACCACAAAAAGTTCCTAGTCCAAGGAAGGTTAAGTCATGGCTTAACCTTATTTTTTTTAATTTCCATCATTTACAAGAGATTAAACTTCTAAGTCCCCTAGTGTGGGTGATCTCTTAGAAGCTAAAGACACCTCTCCTTTTCCACCGCAAACCGAGCAGGGCATTTTTACGATGCCAGCGACAAGGATAGAGCCGTAGCCCTTACAACAAGCACATCTTATTGGTTTAGCCTCCTTCCGTGCTTTAGGTCCCATAGTGTTATTGGCTTGGGCTCAGGCTTGGGAGCCTTCGGCCTTTTAGTGTGAATTTTGCCGTAGTGGATCGCAAGCCCAGACCGCGAAACACACCATCTATTACACAGCTTGCACTTTACAAACCCACAGGGCAGCTTCTCACCCAAAGCAACCATTCAAACCCCTCTGTAACAATACTGTCACTTTCGCCAAATCTTGATTTCGACACCATCAGAAGCCCATCAGAACAGCCATGAAGCAACAAGGATCAGTTTCGGGAAAGAGAGACTCGAGGGAAAATTAAAAGTTTTGAGCCAAGTTTTTCCAGAATTAAACTTAGTCCAACTTAGGAACTATCTCTTTTTCATCAATCCCAACCTTTTCGGGTCTACCCAATCCCCTGCTCGTGAGCTTATACTGAATTAGCCAGTGGTTCTCATCGGAGTTGTAAACGTTCTCCATATTAATAGCATCAAAGCCGTGTATATCGAGCAGACCGAGGAAGAAGAAACCCCAGAAGGAAGGGGGAATCACAAGGTCGTGATCGGCGGCCATCTTGTATGCTGGGGTAAGGTTTCCCGAAAACTCGCAGGTTATCAAATTCAGCGGTGCATCGTATGTGAACTTGGACTCGACACCCTCGTATAGCAGATAGAGCGAGCTCAAGAGATTAAGTGAGTTGGCGAGGTTTGGCAGCACGAAGGGCGTGGAGGATTTTACCGACTCTAATGTCTTGCGCCCGAGTTCCAAAAGAGTAGGATTGAGCTTGGATCCAAGGCTAGTCTTCAGGCTGTCCATCAGGTGCAGGTAGAAGAAGGGCAGGAACTGGTTGATCTTGGGGTCGATTATAAAGCCCTCAGGCAGCCACGAGTTCTCGATCACTGGCATAAGTGTGTTAAGATCTCTGGCCAATGTCCAGTCTACTCCTGCCATAGTACCCTTAAGAAAGGTGCAGATCTCCCCGCCGGCGAAATACTCAGCTATGACGGTGGTGCTCCTAGAGTTGGGCATCACCATTCTCTTAAAAATAATGAGTTCTTTCCCATCCGCGAGCAGGAGGTTGTTTTCCGGCGCAAATGGCAGGTACTTGATGGTGATAAGGTCGGAGAACCTGCGCAGGGTGGCACTGTCCTGTTTGGTTGCGTTTATGATTATCTTCACATGGACGTCACCTTTTGATGCACCGTTCAACGCGTCGTAGCAGTCATCAAATATTATCTCCAGCCCTTCATGGTTAAGTGCAAGGAGGACCTCTTTGGAGGCGTTGTTGATCATCTCATTGAGCCGCTTTTTAGTATCCTCCTGATTTCTGGTTATCCAGTACTCCCTCTTCTCCAGCTTGTCGGTGGTGGAGGAGATCTCATGGATCTTCCTCAGCTCCATCATGGCATCTTTCATTAGCTTGAGGTCCTGCTCCAGATCTTTTATAGGGTCTGTCAGTGCAGCGGTCGGCGCTTGTCCCTTTGCTGTCAATGGTTTACCTGGCAAGAAAGTGACCAGTTTTTGCTTTTCCAGGTTCTTCAGGACAGGATAAATCTTCGTACGTGGGACTTTGCTGTTAACGGCTATGTCTTTTATCCCACAGGCACCAGTCTGCATTAAAGTTAAATATACTTTTGACTCATATTCAGTCAGCCCAAATTTGGTTAGGGCCTGGGCGAGGGTTTTATTCTGTAACTGCACTTATTGTCACCGAAGTAACAGACACTACGGTTACATATTTTTATAGTCACACTATTCTTATAAAGTTTAGCATTTTACCGTAGAGTGGTGACCGAAAGTGAGCAAATTTGTAGATAGATGGGAGAAGACAGAATCTCAGAGCGTAGGCACCAAGGTCAAGGAATCGATTCGACCACCAGGTCCACTGAAACCGAGGCTAGATGCCGCGATAAGATCCATACAACTGCAGACCCAGAAGCTGGAGATCGCCAACCAAAGGTTCCAAGAAAGAGACAGGATGATGTTTAGCAAGGTAGTTGACGCTTACTCCAAGCACGACATAGATCACGCAAAGATCTTTGCGAACGAGTTGGCAGAGATACGAAAGATGTCAAAGATGCTGATGCAGGCCAAGATGGCTCTAGAGCAGATAGTGATGAGACTAAACACAGTCACAGAGCTCGGCGACATCGTAGTGACGCTCGCCCCAGCAATGGGCGTTATAAGGAGCGTCAGGACAGGCATCTCATCCCTGCTGCCAGAGGCAGAGAGGGAGCTCGGCGACATAAGCACGACCCTAAGCAGTATACTCATCGACGCTGGACAGGGTGCAGGTCTGAGCCTGAACTTCGAAAGTGCCAATGAGGATGCAATGAAGATCCTCAATGAGGCCGCAACGGTGGCGGAGCAGAAGGTAAAGGAGAAATTCCCAGAGCTCCCAGCAGGCGTGGCCACAGGAGAGAAGACAGGGTTCTAGGAGAGCTGATAATGGCTACTCCAAAAACCC
>CAZNTO010000008.1:0-16300 GCA_964576015.1 uncultured Nitrososphaerota archaeon | reverse complement strand
CACAGGAGAGAAGACAGGGTTCTAGGAGAGCTGATAATGGCTACTCCAAAAACCCCCTTTTTTATTATAAAAGCAGGATCATATGATTCAAGAGTTTCATCTTCAGGCTTACAAAAACCCCTAAATCCCCAGACAGTCTAGTCCAGGAGGTGGAGTCTTTGTTCAAGCGTTTTTTCAAGCGGGCTCCACCTCTTAAGGACGCATTGGATGACACTATTATCAGGTTAAATCAGCAGAGGAAGAAGTTAGATATCCTCAGCTGCAAGGTTAAAAGCAGGGAGAGGACGCTCTTTGAGTCTTGTACTATTGCCCTCCAAAAGAAGGATTCAGAGAGGGCTAATATTTTCGCCAATGAGCTGACCGAGGTAAAGAAGGTTCACAGGACGGTGACGAACGGCACGCTGCTCTTGGAGCAGCTAATACTCAGGATGGAGACCCTAAGGGAGGTCGGATCTACCTTCGCGCAGCTGAAGCCCACTCTTGAGGTCGTAAAGCAGATATCGGGCCAGCTCTCGGAGGTCATGCCGGAGGTCTCCAATGAGTTATCAAATATCGGAAGCCTCCTTAATGACGCTATGATAAGCATGAATATTGACGTAAGTCAGGACATGATCATGAGGATACCCGACTCGGTGATGGGCGAGGAGATTATAGAGCAGGCCTCAAACGTCCTCAAGAACAAGATCGAAGAGGAGCTGCCCGTACCGCCCAAAGAGGAGGGGTATGCACACGCGATAGTGCTCGGAGGGGACGAGGAGGAGGTGGAGGTTCCGATCCCAAGGGTAGTATCGAATATCACGAAGAGTATGGGGAATAAGGAGGAGTCGGTCCTCGTATATCTGAGAACAAACGGCGGGGAGTTCGATCTCGGGGAGTGCAGCAAATGCTGCAAGGTCCCGGAGTCGGAGATATCAGATATAATAGAGGGCTTATCTAAAAAGGGGCTGATAAGAATATTGACTGTCGAGGGGGCAGTAACAAACGATGGCAGTAAGTGAGCTTGAGTCTGCGGCCAAGCGGTATGCCGGAGAGGCTATAAGGCTAGACAGACAGGGCTCAAAGGGATTGGCGATCACCTACTATCAGAAGGCGATAGACGTCCTGCTGAAGATGGTGAACCTTTATCCGAATTATGATCTGAACAAGGTTTACGTCCAGAAGGCCATGGAATACCAAGAGAGGGTAAAGGTTCTTCAGGTAGGTTCGTCGGCGGAGTCGGCGGACGATGACTACGCCACGCCGGGAATAAGACCTTTGAACAGGCCCGATTCGCAGGCTAAGGCCACGGAGGGCACCGCCCAGCTAAAGAAAGCGACCTACGAAGATCTCTTGGTGGTAGACAAGCCAAACGTAAAGTGGGACGACGTATCGGGATTAGAGGAAACGAAGAAGGCACTAAAGGAGGCGATAGTTTATCCCGCCAGGAGGCCTGACCTCTTCCCGCTAGGCTACCCCAGGGGAATACTTCTGTATGGTCCACCGGGTTGCGGGAAGACGCTTACCGCAGCTGCCGTTGCCACCGAGATAGACGCCGCCTTCTACTCCGTGGATGCAGCCTCGATAATGTCAAAGTGGCTGGGTGAGGCCGAGAAGAATGTCGCGAAGCTTTTCAGGTCGGCCAGAGAGGTTGCTACGAACAACGGATCCTCCATAGTGTTTATAGATGAGATAGACTCCCTGCTTGGTTTACACTCCAACGAGGTTGGTGGGGAGATAAGGGTCAGAAACCAGTTCCTGAAGGAGATGGACGGTATAATAGACAAGGGTAAGACATGGCCGGTTTACGTCATAGGCGCTACCAACAAGCCCTGGGCACTTGACTGGGCATTCATTAGAAGGTTCCAGAAGAGGATCTATGTGCCTGTACCGGACTATGATACTAGGTTCAAGATGTTTCAGCTCTATACGCAGAAGCTGGTCATGGAGGGCGTGGACCTCCAGGAGGTTGCAAGGCTCTCCGAGGGATTCTCAGGAAGCGACATCAGGGATATCTGCCAGGCGGTTCAGCTGAAGGTGGTGAGTGAACTCTTCGAGTCGGGTCTTATCGCTGACATGAGCTCAAAGCCACGCCCCATAAACATGGAAGACTTTAGTTACGTCTTCGGGCGGCGGAGGCCCAGCGTCACACAGGACATGATAAAGGCATACGAGATGTGGGCAGAGAACTTCAAGGCAATGTAGTGCAGGCGCCCTATCTCCCCTCCCTTTTACATTTTCTATTTTCGATTGGTTTTTAGGCTATTTTGAACATAATAAGATGCATGATCGAATGGATTATCGCCCATGGCGATTCCGACGGCATATGCTCTGGGGCATTAGCGCTCGCCGCATACAAGAACGCAAAACTGTTCTTCTCACACCCGACAGGACTCGCAGATGACCTAAGGCAGGTGGAGGGGGACGTGATAATTTGCGATATCGCGCTCCCGGCTCAGACCCTTGACAGGGTGCACCATGAGCTTACACGGATAGAGGGTAGCGGTCACAAGACGGTATACATTGACCATCACCCGTTTCCCCCCAATTTTGACCCTAAGAACTTCCCGTGGGAGCTCCATCACTCCGTTAAGGCAAGTGTGGCGGAGCAGACATTCTTGACCTTGCAGGAAAGGCTAACAAAAGACTACAGCAGGGTCGCGATCTACGGCGCCATAGGCGACTACCTCGACAGAACCCCAAAGATCGACGAGTGGTTGATACAGTGGGACAAGAGGTCCCTCTACCTGGAGAGCGGGCTCCTGATACAGGCCATTGACTCGATGGGCAGAAACTACGAACTAAAGAGGCAGGTTGCTAAGTACCTTGCGAACAACAACATCCCAAGCCAGGACGAGAAGATCGTAAGTAGAGCCATCTCCGAGGCCATCCGCGAGGAGGAGATGAGAGGTCATATAAAGGAGTATGTGAAGGCGGTGGGCGAGGTGGCCTATGTGCTTGACATCGACTGGTCCCTAAGCAAGAGTGCGATATACTCCAAGGCTGAGGTAGGGGCACTGGTAGGAATTGGTGCCGAAACCCGAGGCGGGTTCATCGATATGAGCCTCAGGACACATTCGGAGAGACTGGATCTGAACGGGATGGTCATAGCCATTACACAGAAGATCGGCGGCAGCGGGGGTGGGCACCCGATGGCAGCAGGGGCCAGAGTGCCCAAGGAGAAGTTCAAAATCTTCTTGGAGGAGCTGAACCGCTGGATCTCAGCAGCTCTCAAGGGATCTGCTGTGGACTGCTAAATTTAAAGTCAACATATGACTAAGTAAAATTTACAGAAATATTTATTAACATAAATAACTGTTAATTCGAAATCAATCTAGGAGGAATGGATAGTGAAGTTAAAATGCCCAGAGTGCGACGGGGATATAGAGACTCAGGAAGTCATCGAGGGAGAGATATTACACTGCAACGACTGCGGGGCTGAGCTTGAGGTAACGAAGAGCGAGAAGGGAAATTTTGGGCTGAAGGTAGCAGAGTCTGAAGGGGAAGACTGGGGAGAGTAGAAGCAGGTGTCCCCCTCCCTCTCCCTTCTCTATGACAGGATAAGGACAGAGGAGAAGGAGCTCATTAACGCAGCAGAGAAGAGGGGGATAGGTCTAAAGGCAGTGGACGCGAAGGAGCTGCACCTGACGCTAACAGAACCCTCGAAGGAAAGGGAGCTCTTCGGGGACGTCGCGCTCGAAAGGTGCGTGAGTTATTTCAGGGGGCTCCACATCACAGCGGCGCTTGAGGGCAAGGGGATACGCGTAATCAACCCGTACAGTGTTGCAAGCGTCTGTGGAAACAAGCTCCTCTCCAGCATTCTGCTTGCCAAGGAGGGCATACCGACACCCAAGACTGTTGTTGCGTTTACCAAGGAGGAGGCAATGAGGGCGGTCGAGGAGATGGGCTACCCCGCTGTGATAAAGCCTGTCTTCGGCAGCTGGGGTAGGCTAATAGCCCCGCTGAAGGACAGGGAGACCGCACAGGCCATACTGGAGGACAGGGAGGAGATGGGAAACCCGCTCTACCAAATATACTACATCCAGGAGATGGTCTTGAGGCCACCGAGGGACATAAGGACCGTGGTGGTGGGGGACGAGATCGCTGCATGCATATACAGGTACTCCTCGCCGGACGACTGGAGGACCAACATCGCAAGGGGGGGAAGGGCAGAGGTCTGCGCCCTGAGCGAGGAGCTGAAGGAGATCATCCTAAGGGCGGCCAAGGCGGTTGGCGGTGGCGTACTCGGCGTTGACGCCATGGAGACCAAGGAAGGTATCGTTATTCACGAGCTGAACAGCACCGTGGAGTTCAAGGGAGCGATGTCGGTGTCAGAGGTCGACATACCCGGAAAGATAATCGAGTACGCGCTGAACCTCGCTAAAAAGTAGACTTTCTCCTTTTTACCTTTATTTGATTCTCCATGGCAGCTAGGCATTGCTGAAGGGACTCCATGAGGCTCAGTATTGTCTCACGCCTCGACTCCAATTCCTTGATCTCCTCGGTCATCAACTCGGAGGTGAACATGGCGAATATGCTCGGAGGAGCGACATGGGGGTTTATCATTCCCGTCATGTCCCTGAGGAAGCTCTCGAAGAGCCTGTTTATTCCGAGGGCGATCTCGCTCTGTTTTATGAGTACCCTGTCGAGGGTTTTCCTTCCATCATTCGTTATTGCGTAGACCTTTCTCTTTCTACCCTTGTGTGAGGACCAAGCTCCCCGCAGCAAGCCCTCGTTTTCTAACTTTTTCAGAACAGGGTAGACGCCACCGGGGGTGGGTTTCCAGAAGCCCTGCGTGGTCTCCCGCATGACCCGCATAACGTCATAACCAGTAAGGGGGCTATCGTTTATCATAAGAAGCACAGCCATGCCCATGTAGCCTTTCCTGCTCCACTCCAGGCTCTTGGAGACTGGATCGCTAAACATGGTTGTTCCTTCTGAACGCATTTAACTGAATATATTTGACTTCGATATATGAACCTTGCGTTGCAATTCGATTTCGTTGGCGTAAAAATGCCGTCTTTTAACAAGTAGGAGCCTTTGCGCATGATGATTTGAGGCCTATCGATAATTTTTTAAAGGATCTTCCACAAATAACCGAAGGTCTTCGGTGATCTTTAATGGCAATGACAATATCGGAGAAGATCCTGGCTAGAGCCTCCGGCAAGGAGTACGTGGAGGTCGGTGAGTACGTGGTTGGGAAGATCGATCTGGCGATGGTTAATGACCTCACAGGCCCTCTGATGCTCAACGTCTTCAAGGAGGTTGGCTACGACAGGCCATGGGACTCCAAGCGCGTCGTGATAGTATTGGATCACCTGATCCCGCCGGACTCCGCGGTCACCGCGGCCCTGCACAGGCAGCTAAGGGGATACGCCCAAAAGTACAGCCTGAAGAACTACCACGATGTTGGAAGGGGCGGAGTCTGCCACCAGGTTTTAGCGGAGAGCTATGTCAAGCCTGGCATGCTTATTGTGGGTGCAGATTCCCATACCTGCACGCACGGGGCGCTTGGGGCGTTCGCCACAGGGATCGGATCCACCGAGATGGCCTCGGTGTTCCTGACCGGCGAGCTGTGGTTCAGGGTTCCCGAGACGATAAAGTTTGATCTGAAGGGTAGGTTGGGTAAGGGAGTGTCTGCAAAGGACATCATACTCTATATCATAGGAAGGGTCGGCGTGGACGGCGCGCTCTACTGCGCCGCCGAATTTGCTGGAGAAGGGGTGGAGCAGCTGAGTATAGACGGGAGGCTGACGGTTTGCAATATGGTTGTAGAGATGGGCGGGAAGACTGGGATAATCAACCCGGACAGGAGGACGCTGGAGTATACTGGCGTCAAGGCTGCCCCTCTTAAAAGCGACCCAGATGCAAATTACTTAAAGGTCTTGGAGGTGGATCTGGAGGAGCTTGAGCCGCAGGTGGCCATGCCCCACTCGGTGGATAATGTAAGGCCCGTGAGCGAGGCGGGTGAGGTGAAGGTGGATCAGGTCTTTATTGGGTCCTGCACCAACGGCAGGCTAGGGGACCTTGAGGCGGCGGCAGGGATCCTGAGGGGAGTAAAGGTAAATCCTGGCACCAGGCTAATAGTTATACCGGCCTCGCAGAGGGTATACCTCGAGGCCGAGAGGAGGGGTTACATCAGGACGTTCATGGAGGCCGGAGGGGTCGTATGCAACCCCAACTGCGGTCCCTGCCTGGGCGGGCACATGGGCATCCTGGCAGACGAGGAGACATGCGTAAGCACCTCCAACAGGAATTTCATGGGCAGGATGGGCAGCACCAGATCGAAGGTATACCTCGTCTCGCCCGAGACCGCGGCGGCGACGGCCATTGAGGGAAGGCTGGCCGATCCTAGAAAGCACATGAGGGGATGATCGGACATGAGTGAATACAGGGGTAAGGTCTGGCTCTTTGGAGATGACGTGAACACGGACGTAATGCTACCCGGAAAGTACCTCGTACTTACGGATCCGAACGAGATGGCCAAACACGCCCTGGAGGGGCTGGTGCAGGGCTTCTCCTCAAAGATCGCAAAGGGAGACATAATCGTTGCTGGGAAGAACTTCGGTTGTGGTTCCAGTAGGGAGCACGCACCCCTTGCCCTCAAATATGCTGGGGTCGGTGCGGTCGTTGCGAGGTCCTTCTCCAGGATATTCTTCAGGAACGCGATAAACATAGGTTTGCCGGCGGTCATATCGAAGGGTGCAAGGGAGGTTCTGAAGGAGGGGGAGGCAATCACCGTCAATCTGGAGGGAGGCTACATACAGAGGGGCAACGGCGAGAGGCTGCCAGTTGAGGGGTACCCGCGGTTCCTGCTGGAGATCCTTAAGGACGGTGGACTGATGCAAAATCTCAAGAAGAGGATCGGCAAGGAGAGGAAAAAATGAAAAGGACATACAAGATTGCCCTGATGCGGGGGGACGGGATAGGCCCGGAGCAGACAGAGGCTACGCTGAAGGTGCTTTCTGCTCTGGAGGAGGCTGCGGGCTTCCGGATGAGATTCCTCGAGGTTGAGGGGGGCGACGAATGCCTGAAGAGAAGGGGGGAGGCGCTGCCCGCCGAGACCATAGAGACGATAAGGAGCTCTGATGCCTGCCTTAAGGGGCCCGTGGGCGAGAGCGCGGCAGACGTTATAGTGAGGCTTAGGATACTGTTCGACCTCTACGCGAACCTGCGGCCCATCAAGTCTTACCCTGGGATTCCGGCCATGAGGCCGGACATAGACATGATGTTCGTGAGGGAGAACACGGAGGATCTCTACAAGGGGTACGAGTTTACGGTTGGAGACGACACCGTTGCCCTTAGGGTCATCACCAAGAGGGGGTGCCTTAGGATAGCGGAGGCCGCCTTCAAGCACGCCCTCAGAAGGAGGAGGAAGGTCACAGCCGTGCATAAGGCCAATGTCCTGAGGGTGACCGACGGCCTCTTCAGGGACACGTGCAGGGAGGTCGCCGCCAGATACCCGGACGTATACTTTGAGGAGCTGTACGTGGACGCTGCATCCATGCATCTTATAAAAAGACCGCAGGAGTTCGACGTGATTGTGATAACGAATATGTTCGGAGACATCCTTTCGGACGAGGCCGCTCAGATAGGCGGCGGACTGGGCATAGCGGCGGGTGCCAACGTCGGGGACAGGTACGGCCTCTTCGAACCCATCCACGGCTCGGTGCCATCCAAGGCTGGCAAGAACGTTGCGAACCCGACATCAATGATCCTTTCGGCGAAGCTGATGCTGGACTGGCTGGGAGAGGCTGACGCCTCCAAGAGGGTCGAGGCTGCGGTTTACAGGACCCTTTCTGAGACGAAGGTCGTGACCAGAGACCTGGGCGGAACCGCGAGTACGAACGAGATGGCAGAGGCGATCTCGAAAAATATCCGCGCCCTCTGACCTAAGGGCTCACTTGGTCTCTTCCATGTCGGTTATGCCATCGGTGGTTATTAAGAAGATGCACTCGCTCTCTGGGTGCATGGGGGAGTCGATTATGCGGGCGATCCTCCGGCTCTCCTTCGACTTTCTTAGCCAGATCCTGTAGGTGGTGCCGTGGGCAAGTATGTTCCCGCCGGCGGGCTTGTTCGGGTTACCGAAGAAGGTGTCCGGGGTGGACTGTATCTGGTTTGTCACGACTACGGCCATGTTGTATATGTCCGACATCCTGAGCAGCTGGTGCAGGTGCTTGTTCAGCTTCTGCTGCCTTGGGGCAAGAGCCTCCCTTCCGGGGTACTCTGATCTGAGGTGTGTTATCACGGAGTCAACGACAAGAAGGCGCACGTTGTTTTGAACCACGAGGTTTGCGGCCTCGTCTGCCAGAAGTATCTGGTGGTCCGAGTTGTAGGCCCTGGCGTAGATTATGTTTCCCAGTATCTCGTCAGGATCGAGCCCGAAGTTCTTGGCTATGCTCATTACGCGCTCGGGCCTGAAGGTGCCCTCCGTGTCAATGTAGAGCGCCCGCCCAGCGAGCCCGCCACGCTCCACGGGGAGCTGCACGGTCACGCAGAGCTCGTGGCAGATCTGGGTCTTGCCTGACCCGTACTCGCCGATTAGCTCTGTGATCGCCTGCGTCTCTATGCCCTTTCCCAGCAGGTTATCGATCGCCTTTGTGCCGGTCGAGATGAAGCCTATATTCGCTCTCTTCGCGAGGACTTCCTTGGCCGTCGTAAACCGGATGTTAAGCAACGCCCTTGCGTTCTGGGTGATGGCCGAGGCCTTCTCCTCCGTGAGCTCGGCTATCTCAGTAAGCGTGCGTGTGGGCGTTGTCGCCAGAGCCTCCACCGAGGTGATTCCTGCCTCCCTCAGCTTCTCGAGTGTGGCCGGTCCGACGCCCTCGACATCCTCCAGTTCGTGTTTTGCTGCCAAAATTATTCTTCTCCTGATTTAGAGGGCGTTGGAGGGAGGATTTAAACCTTTCAATCCTTGGACTCCATCAGCCTAACTTGACTGAAGGACGATATTATTTTAAAGTTATTGAGGGCGGAGGGGATAGCAGGGCGAAGGTAATCGTATAAGCCTTCGGGAAAAGGCTTAAATTAACGATAAAAGCAATACTATGGTAATTCTATGGTTGCTCAACGGGGGATAAACTTCGGTGACCGCCTACCAAACCCATTGATAGATTCGGTGAGTTATCAACGGCATGATCTCGACCTCTGGACGACCAATATGCTGAGGGATATTTTGCATGGATAAAGTCAAAGTGGGTATTTTAGGATCCACCGGATCGGTGGGGCAGAGATACGTAAACATGCTCAGGGACCATCCCTGGTTCGAGGTAGCGGCGCTCTCCGCCTCCAGCACATCTGTGGGTAAGAGGTACAGGGAGGCTGCCAAGTGGGTTCTCGACAGGGACATGCCAACCGAGGCTGCAGAGATGAGGATCATTCCTGCCGAGCAGAGGGCATTCAAGGCTGAGAAGGTTGAGCTTGTCTTCTCGGCGCTCCCCTCAGAGGTTGCGAGGACCGTGGAGGCGGAGATGGCTGAGGCCGGTCTCACGGTCGTCGCGGACACTAGCGCCCACAGGATGGATCCGGACGTCCCCATATTGATACCTGAGGTCAACAGCGAGCATCTCCTCGCATTAAAGGAGCAGAGATCCAGGAGGAAGGGGGTGATCGTCACCCTATCCAACTGCACTGCACTCGGGCTCGCGATATCCCTAAAGCCGGTGCAGAAGGAGTTCGGGCTCAGAAGGGTCCTCGTATCAACTATGCAGGCGGTTTCTGGAGCCGGCTACCTCGGGGTGCCGTCCATGGCCATCCTTGACAACGTCATACCATACATCAAGAACGAGGAGGAGAAGGTGACCCAGGAGATCCTGAAGGTTCTGGGGGAGTACAAGAACGGGTTCAAGTTTGCCAAGATAAAGGTAGGAGCGAGCTGCCAGCGGGTAGGCGTCCTCGACGGTCACACAGAGGCGGTCTTTCTGGAGGCTGAGAGGGCGGTTACGCCAGAGGAGATAAAGGCTTGCATGCGCAGCTTCGAGGGGGAGCCGCAGAGGCTGAGGCTGCCATCGGCGCCTATCCCTCCCATCATCGTTAGGGAGGAACCCGACAGGCCCCAGCCTAGGCTGGACAGGCTCGCCGGGAGTCCAGAGCGGGCCAAGGGGATGGCGACGGTGGTGGGGAGGGTGCGTACCGAGCCCGCCCTAGATAACGGGATAAAGTACGTCCTGCTTAGCCACAATACCATAAGGGGCGCCGCGGGGAATGCTATATTAATAGCCGAACTATTAAAGGCAAAAGGCATGATCTGATAGTGTTCATTAAGGATGGAGCATAGCAAAGGTGATCCCATGAGGATTGTAATGAAATATGGCGGGCCATTGATGGATGGTCCGGAGCAGGTAGATAATTCGGCTACCCTGGTGGCAGAGAGGGCAAAGAAGGATGATGAGGTAGTGGTCGTGGTATCCGCCATGTCCGATATCACGGATGAGCTCGTGGCGATGGGGGAGAGCGCCAAGCTGGGCGACATGGAACGCGTCAGGGTGAACTTGTCGAAGATGGAGAAGAAGCACCTTGAGGTTGCGGAGAAGCTCTGTGATGAGAGGACGCTGGGCGAGACCAAGGTAAAGATAAAGAGGATAATGGAGACCCTCGATCAGTGCCTCACTGGGATCTTTCTACTGAGGGAGCTGACGCCGAGGTCAAAGGACCTCCTCCTCTCCTTGGGGGAGAGGCTATCCGCACCGCTCATGCGCGGAGCTCTCTTGCGAAAGGGTGTCAAGGCGGTGGATCTCACTGGCGGTGAGGTCGGGATAATCACGGACAGCACCTATGGCAACGCCAAGCCACTCCTCAACATCACCGAGGTGATGGTAAAGGACAGGCTGCTGCCCATTTTAAAAGGGGGTGTCGTTCCGGTGGTGACAGGGTTCATCGGGCAGGACGAGAACGGCGTGATAACGACTTTGGGCAGGGGAGGCTCGGACTACACCGCGACTATTCTGGCATCGGCGCTAGAGGCGGATGAGGTTTGGATCTGGAAGGATGTAGACGGTATAATGACGGCGGACCCCAAGATGGTCGCCGGCGCCAGGACAATCTCGGTACTCTCCTATGCAGAGGTGATGGAGATGGCTTATTTCGGTGCCAAGGTACTCCATCCGCTCACGGTGACCCCGGTTCAGGAGCGCAGAATACCCATAAGGATCCGTAGCGCCTACAATCCGTCCAACCTTGGAACGATAATCAAGGAGAAGGGCAACGAGGGCAGGAGCGTAAAGGCTGTCACGTCAATAAAGGATCTCTGTATAATAACCACGGGCGGCGCCGGGATGGTCGGGGTCCCCAGCGTAGTGGCGAGGGTTTTCTCCACCCTTGCCGCCCACAACATCAACGTGCAGATGATCTCCCAGAGCTCCTCGCAGGCAAACATCTCGATGCTCGTAAAGAAGGCGGATCTGGAGAGGGCGCTTAAGGCTCTTAAGGTGGAATTCAGGAACGGTGACCTCGTACGGGACATAAACACGATTCCCAAGGTCGCGATCGTCGCGATAGTGGGCGAGGGGATGCGTGGCACGAAAGGGATCGCCGCAAGGATGTTCTCGGCGGTGGCAGAGGCGGGGGCAAACATCCTCACAATCGCCCAGGGTTCCTCTGAACTGAACATATCGTTTGCCATACTCGAGGAGGAAATGAAGAAGACGGTGGAGGCCATCCACAAAGCATTTGGTCTTGATAAGGCCTGAAGGATCTCAGGTGGATTTTTCTTAGGACGGTAAACAAAAAGGAAAGGGGCGGATGTTAGGCTTCCCTAGCCAAAGGCTCTGTCTCCCGCGTCTCCGAGACCAGGGAGTATATAGCCATGCTCATTAAGCCCTTTATCGACAGCAGCCGTGAAGATCTCGATCTTCGGGTATTTTTCGACTATCCTCTGGATTCCCAGTGGTGCGCAGATGACCGTGGCTAGAATAAACCTCTTTGGATTGTTGGCCTTGCAGATCTCGTCTATGACTGCAAGGAGCGTGCAGCCCGAGGCGAGCATAGGGTCGGCTATTATAAGAGTGTCGTTGGGATAGATCTTGGATATCTTGCTATAGTTCCTCTCTATCCTGAAGTTATAGTTCGGAGAAGCTATGCCCTCCTCGATCCTCTTGGCGCTGACCACGCTCTGTCTGGCTGTAGGCAGGACCTTTAGCATTCCCTCCACGAAGGGAACTGCGGCACGGAGCACGTTTACGATCATGACATGATTGGCGTCTAGAGATTTGATGCCCTTGGCCTTCATGCCTGTGGGCGTTTCTACTTCTACAGTTTCGTACGCCATGGTCTTTGCGATCTCTATTCCGATGAGGCGCCCGAGCTTGACCAGCCCCTTTCTGAACGTTATCTGACCTGTATTCTTGTCTCGAAGGGTTGTTATAACTTCTTGCGCCAGAGGATGATCCACAATTTTAACGTTAGGATAGTTTTTCAAATAAACCCTTCTTCAGAATAATTTAGAGGGGCTATATTTAGGTTTAGGAAAAATTGATGTTCAGCAATGGAAAAAAGAAGGGTTATCTCTGGGAGAGCTTGTCTGCAACCGCCCTTGCGAAGTCCATCGTTCCTGCGTTGCCCCCCAAGTCACGTGTGACGGCCCTGCCCTCAGCAATGACCGCGTCGATGGCGACCTCGAGGCGGGTACCAGCGTCGACCTCTCCAAGGTGCTTGAGCATCATCGCGGCGGAGAGCATTATTGCAGTAGGGTTCGCATCCCACTTGCCAGCGTGCTTGGGCGCAGCCCCGTGTATCGCCTCGAAGAAGGCATACCTCTCCCCCACGTTGGCGCTGGGTGCGATGCCAAGTCCGCCAAGGATGCCGGCGCACTCATCTGAGAGGACATCACCAAAGAGGTTCGTGGTGACGATGACATCTATGTCCTGCGGCTTCATGGCGATTCTCATGGCAGCTGCATCTACGTACATCTCGTCAAAAATAATGTCAGGGTAATCCTTCGCGACCTCGACGCAGGCGTTCCTGAAGAGACCACAGGTCTCCTTTAGGACGTTGGCCTTGTGCACAGCAGTTACTTTTTTCCGCTTCTCCCTTCTGGCGAGGTCGAAGGCAAACTTCGCTATCCTCTCCGAGCCCTTCCTCGTTATGACCCTTATGCCCAGCGCGGACTCACCAAGGTTGTACTCCAGCCCCCTATACATCCCCTCGGTGTTCTCCCTGACTATTATCAGGTCAACTCCCTTATGGATCGACGGGACGCCCGGATGGTTCCTGAAGGGCCTCACGTTAGCGTACAGGTCCAGCATCTGCCTTAGAGTGACGGTGGCGCTACTGAAGGAGCCGGGACCAGGAGGGGTCTGTGTCGGCCCCTTCAGGCACGCGTCCGATGACTTTATGATATCCACGGTCTCCTGTGGGAGCTGGTTCTTGTACTTCTCCCAGGCATTGAGCCCGGCGGCAACCTTTGTGAACTCCAGCTTAGGCCCTACGCTCCCAAGCACAAGCATGGCGGCCTCTGTGATCTCGGGGCCTATCCCGTCCCCAGTTATAACGGCTATTTTATAGATTTTTCCCATATCAGAAACACCATAGTTTCTCCAATCAGGAGGCTGCTCTTCTGAAATAGCGCACAACAGTATATGATTTTTACGCCTTTAAAAGGAGAACGGCTTACGGCGGCCTCTGGTAGCCCTCATCGAAACGTTTGTTCACCAGACCGCAGCCCCTGTGATCAGGACTGCTGTTGAAGCATCTCCTTGCAGGGTCGCCCTTGGAGAACCTCACGCACCCCCAGCACTGCGAGAAGAGCTTGGGGGGTCTACCGCCAAGGATCTCGGTACAAATTTTGAGGGCCGACTCATACGGGATCTCGGGCGAATCTCCCATCATGGGTTCCCAATGTTAGAGGTTTAAGCCAACTTCCTGCTGTTCTCTCCCGGAATGCACGAGTAGACCGCATCGACCTTTATCGTTCCCACGGACTTAATCGGGAGCTTAAACTTCTCCATGCTTACCTTGTACATGTTATCGAAAAGGGGTCCCGATGATGTGTAGCCGGTAAATGTTCCCTTGATCTGGTAGGCCTTCATGCCCTTGACCGCAAGCACGGTTGCCTTCTTGTTGGACAGCAGGTTCTCCTTGGTCTTTATATGGAACATCTCCATGAAGGTTATAGTGTCGTCGCTCACCGCCCTTATGCTTCCCAGCGGGACGACGTTAGGTATCCCGTTCTTGTCCACCGTACCCATGACCTTGGTGGCATCGGGGGTATTAAATAATTCCATAACTTCTGGTGGTATCTTTGCCAAAATTTTTCACCAACTTAAAGTTGCATATGAAAGATAAAAAGATTTATGTTTGCAGGAGTACAGGAAAAATTTAAATTTATGTTGTAATAATACTACAATTGATGAAAAAATACAACATTAATCAGACTACCCTGAGGATCCTGGGACTCTATAGAGGCGACTACAGGTTGTCGTTGCACCTCAGGGAGATAGCCAGGCGGGTAGGAGTCGACGTCAAGGCTGTCCAGCTACAGCTTCTAAAACTGGAGGAGGCAGGGATCCTGAGGAGAGTTGACAAGGCAAGGACTAAGGAGTATTCCCTAAATGTAGAGGATCTACTCGCGGTATACTACATGGTGTTGGCCGAGGCCTTCGCAGCTGCGGAGCTCCTGGCAAGGAACTTCGTGATCAGGAAAGTCGCTGACGCTATGGAGGGGGTCGAGGGGGTGATCCTGCTCTACGGGGCCCATGCCATGGGAAGGGGTAGCGAGGGCGATCCAATAGCCCTCCTGGTGATAGCCGGAAAGGGACCGGAGGGGGATGCCATCCCTGAGTTGGGTAGGAGGATCAGCAGGGAGATATTGGTCAGGACAGTGGACAAAGCGTGGTTCCTTCAAGGGCTCACCATGGGAGACCCGCTGATTGCGGAAGCAGCGTCAAACCATGTAGTGCTGAAGGGTATCGACGAACTCTGCAGAGTGATGCGGCAACACGCAACAGGTTAAAGGGGCTAGGGGTTCTCTATGACCCATACCATCTCCTGCTTGTAGGAGGTGAGGGGGCGGTAGTCAAAGCCGCCGTACATGGACCACTTCCTGAAGCCGGCAAGGCGCAGGAGCACCTCGAACTCCCTCTTGTAGATGAGAGCGAACCGGTAATTCCCCCTCCAGTAGACCTCTCCGCCCTTGTACACAATGGCGGCGGTCTCGATGATCTGGTTCACCTCGTCAACGAAGTAAGACTTTTCCCTTAGCCCGAAGTCCCCCTTATCGGTGACTATCAGCTCCTCGGACTCCTTGCCATAGCTCATCATCCGCTCTATGTCCGGGTAGAAGAAGTTGAGGATGAGCCGGCCTTTCGGGGCGAGGTGCCTCTTGAAGTTCTTCAGCGTCCTCAGCTGGTCATCGGTGGTGAGGTTGTATAGGAACGACCTGAAGGGGACGATAATGAGGGCAAACCTCTCGCCTAGCTTGAAGTTCCGCATGTCGCCCGCGCTCACCTTTGGCTTCAGGTGCATTGCCTTTGCCTTGTTCTTAAGCTCAACCAGCATCTCACCGGATATGTCTATGCCGTATGCGCCTATCCCGTTCTTCAGCAGCTCTAGATATATCCTCCCCGTGCCGCAGCCGACCTCCAAGACCTTCCCCTTGGCCTTTTTTGCCTCCTTCTTGTAAAAATCGATGTCCTCAGTGTATTTGCCGTAGATTATATCGTAAACTTTAGCCCAGGCGTCATATTCAACAGTAATATTTATTCCCCCATTTTATGCATCATATTTAATATTTCATATATAAAAACGCATACGCTAGGTGCACCCTAAATTAGATTCATGCGCCAAGGTAGTCAATTATAAACATAAGCGCTATATCCTCATATACAGAATGGGGCTAAGCCAAAAAGGGACTTTGAGTCCATAACAGCGGAGTACAGGAACTCGATGACAAGTGAGAAGTATGCAAAAATAGGAGCCAAAGTTCCTAGGGAGTGATGATAAATGGATCCCGAAAGCAGAAGTGAGACCTTGGAGAGGATAAAGAGCCAGATACTTAAAGTCAAGGGCACCTTGGGAGTTGCCGAGCTGAACATGGAACAGCGTGAAGCAATCGCCCGCCTGGAAGACGAGGCCATGGGGAAGGTGTTGGGCGGCACGGGAAAAGGCAGGAATGATGGCGTCAAGGAATGCCTCTCCCGCGAGGTCGTAATGGTCTTCTTCGTGGATATGAGCTTCGAAATTCCAAAAGATGCGAATATGATGGTGCTGATGAGCAAGGGTGAGATAGTTGGATGGGACTCCATGGACCCTGATGCGATTAGGAAATTCAAGTGCGACAACAACTACATGGTTCTGAGCGATTTCTTTGTGATGAGAAGGGACGTGAAGC
>CAZNTO010000007.1:2960-24648 GCA_964576015.1 uncultured Nitrososphaerota archaeon | reverse complement strand
GCGATAGAAAGGCCAGACCGTAGGCAACCGCAACGAGTTTGCCTTCCCCATTCATTATTTTTATCCTGTACAGACCGGTCGTCTTCCCGCGGCTCTCCTCCCGGGCCTCCGCGGTCAGCTGCTCGTTCTCGCAGGCAGGCCTGCGGTAGTGCATGGTCATGGACAGGGCGACGCCCTTCACGCCATGCGAGTTGCACGCAACAGCAAATGCGACGTCGGCCAGCGCGTATATGACAGAACCGTGCGCTGCGCCGTAGGCGTTCAGCATGCCCTTTCTGACTACCATGGAAAACTTACACCACCCTTTGCCACATTCCACCAGTTTTATTCCAAATGCCTTCGCGACCTCATCATTCTTAACCATCTCTTGCATGTCTGAGTAAGGTTCTTCGCGGTACAAGATACGACACCCCGAGCGTTATGGTTTCATAATATGCAAAGTTCGTTATAATAGTGATGGGCAGATAACGTTCGTTGATGGTAGCCAGACTGTCATTTAGAATAGAACGCGAGGATAAACATATATTAGGCATGAAGGGGCAAAGAGAGTACTTCAGCGAACCTGCTACTGTGGGTCAAAAACAACCAGACTTTGAAGGGGTAATTATGATCGATGGCGAACGTCTTGTAAATCTTTTGATGAAGGAGGGGGCAGAGTATGCTGAGGTAAGGTTTCAGAGAGATGTCGAGTTCAACTTGGTCATGAAAAACGGGATACTTGAGCCTCCAGCATATGGCGAGGCTTATGGTGTTGGGATCCGCGTCGTATCAGAAGGGGCTTTAGCCTTCGCTTCAACAAATATTCTGAGCGGGGACTCTCTAAAGGAGACGGGTTTGAGGGCGCTCAAGACGGCGAGGGCTACAAGTGGGACAGCTAGCAAGACAGGTTTCTCGAAGGAAAAACAGATCAAGAAATCTTGGGGTGCTGAGTGCAAGACCCTTCCAACAGAGGTAGACACCAACACAATTTTGGAACTCCTAAAGGAGGTCGACACAACGGTCCTTGGCACCAAGGGCGCAAAGTTCCCCAACAGGCTCCTGGTATTTGGTGGGTCGATCGTGGAGAAGGAGTTCGTGAACAGCGAGGGTACATCCATGACCTCCAAGGTTCCCAGCGTGGGCGGGTACTTCACACTAACAGCATTTGAGGGAGGGAAGGGCTCACTGCAGAGGGTAGCCCAGATGGGCGAGTCCGGTGGCTGGGAGAGGGTCAAGGCAATAGACCCTGTAGGCATTGCCAAGGGGGAGGCTGAGGCCATGTCCAAGGTGCTCCTCGAGGGCAGATCCGTGGTGCCGGGTAGGTACGATGTAGTAGTGGGAGGGGAGGTCTCGGGCATAATCGCGCATGAGGCCTGCGGACATCCCCAAGAGGCGGACAGGATACTTGGCAGGGAGGCAGCTCAGGCTGGCGAGTCTTACTTGAATAAGAATATGCTGGGCAGGAGGATAGGCAGCACCGTGGTGAGTGTCTCAGACCTTCCATCGATACCAAACTCCAACGGCTTCTACCTCTATGACGACGAGGGTGTGAAGGCAGTGAAGAAGAGGCTCATAGTGAAGGGGGTAATAAACGAGTTCCTACAAAACAGGGAGACTGGCTATGAGCTGGGCACGAGGAGTAACGCTGCAGCAAGAGCCACAGCCTACAGCAGGGAGCCTATAATCAGGATGTCTAACACCTATTTCGAGCCGGGCGGACATTCCCTCGAAGAGCTCCTTGAAGGGGTAAGGGATGGGCTTTACATCAAGAGCTTCCAGGAGTGGAACATAGACGATACGAGGTGGAACAATAGGTACGTAGGGCTCGAGGCCTACTTCATTGAGGGCGGGGAGCTCAGGGCGCCGATCAGGTCAGCGGTGATAGAGGCAACAACCGAGGTTATCTTCTCAAGTGTGGATGCGGTTGGGAAGGACCTATTATTCAAGGCGGCGACCTGCGGGAAGGGGCAGCCGGAGCAGGGGGCGCCCGTCTGGACTGGAGGGCCGTCCATGAGTATGCGCGGGCTGTTCATAAAGGGCAGGTAATGACACCCTCCCTTGTATTATTACTCTGGGTAATGGGCAGATAGGTTAAAATATATACAATGTTTAATTTTTGTAAGGTGTCTTGGATGGTCGGGGCGTCAAGGAGGAGGGGCATAAGCACCACTGCGATCCATGAGGGAGAGGAGGACGGTACAGACATAATACAGCCAATATACCAGACCGCTATCTTCAAGCACCCTGAAGGGAGGCTAATCAGGGGGAGGGAGTTGAAGTATAGCCGTGAGGACAACCCCACCGTACACCTACTGGAGGAGAAGATGGTGGCCCTTGAGAAGGGGGAGGACTGCTTGGCATTTTCCTCAGGGATGGCAGCGATCTCCACACTCTTTCTGAGCGCCGTCTCCAAGGGTGATGTAGTTCTCACGTCCAAGGAGATATACGGCGCGACTCTGATCCTATTCAGGTCACTAGAGAAGTTCGGGATAAAGGTTAGGTGCGTGCTCAACGGTGAAATGATCAGATCCGTGAGCAAGGATACGAAGCTCGTTTTTGTGGAGTCGATCACAAACCCGACCTTAAGGGTTCCAGACTTACCACAACTAATAAAGACATGTAAGGAATGCGGGACGACACTCGTGGTGGATAATACCTTCGCCACGCCTATCAACTTCCGACCGCTGGAGTTGGGTGCCGATTACGTCATTGAAAGCGCCACAAAATACCTAGCAGGGCATAATGATGTCATAGCGGGCGTGCTTATCGGCCCAAAGAAGGGCATTGACACAGCCTGGGAGTGGAGGAGAAATCTTGGAGGATCGCTGGATCCGTTTGCCGCGTATCTCGTAATTAGGGGATTAAAGACACTCAGGTTAAGGGTTGAAGACCAGAACAGGAAGGCTCAGATCATTGCGGAGTACCTGGAAGGGGTAGGTAAGGTAAAGAGTGTGCATTATCCTGGTCTGAAGTCCAGCTACTATTTCAAGATAGCCACCAAGTCGATGCAGGGTTTTGGAGGGGTAGTCTCCTTCGAGGTGGAGAACGGTAAGAAGGCACTCCATTTGCTATCTTCGCTGAACCTCATCAAGACCGCACCGAGCTTGGGAGGTGCTGAGACGCTAATGACTCATCCGGTGTCATCGTCTCACAAGAATATCAGCCCTGTGGAGCGGAAGGAGCTCGGCATTGAGGATGGTCTATTGCGCCTTTCCGTTGGTCTCGAGGAGATCGAGGACATCATTGATGACCTAGAGAGAGGTCTGCGCAAGATCTAATCGAGCATAATGTAAACATAGGCTGCAACTTGAGAGTCCTATCATTCCTCCACTTCCTCAGGAGGGATTATGGCGCTGTTGCCAAAGTCATCCTCTATGATAATCTTGAAGGGGATCTTCCCATCTATGGCAGACCTTATCCTCTTGAGCGCCTCCTTCGCTTTCTCCTTCGATTTCCCCCTATAGCCTCTTATTAGCTGATTTGCCACGCCTGAGAAGCGATCCAGTACCCCTTCTACGTTGGTGATGAAGGCCTCGGACCTCGGGCCCGGTTTCAGTTCTAGCCCCAGTTCTGGTACGGTGAGGGTGGATGTGGTAGACCGGATGATCCTTGCCGTAAGGTCCTTGGCGTTCTTTACCTGGAACTCCACTTTGGTAGGCCCTTTGTATTCCAGCGAGACCGTGTCGAAGAGCCTGTATCCGCATTTGGAGCAAAGCATCGACATCATCACCATCTTGCCGAACTTTGGGATCTGAGAGTAGACCTCCCTGACGTTTAAGGTCTCCCTCCCACAGCTCGCACAGGTGACCGTGTAGGAGAGTTCTTTCCTTTCCTCATCCATCTTAGGATCACAATCCTACAAAACAGGGTGGTAGTTATTATTTTTATTTTTGACAGGACTGCCCTCGGCTCTCATATTCTTCATTGATGGTAGAGGTCATGGGGGCGATACCGTTGGATATGGTTTATTCAAGGCGATAGACCTAAAGCTTGAATTGAACGAGAAGGAGATAAAGCTGAATGAACGCAGTGGTGGAATTAAGATGCCCGGTACCCAAGAGAGATACATGATAAGGCCCATAGGTGTCGTGAGGGTAGAGGAGGAGGACGAGGTCGTAAAAACGAGCCTAGACGGCGTAAGGGGAGTTGTGGAGGTATTCGAGGGGTACAAACGAGGGCTTGAGGGAATTGAGGGATTCTCGCATCTGATTCTGGCAGCATACTTGAACAAGGTTAAGGATGAGGAACGAGCCACCCTCATGGTTAAGCCCCGTAGGTTCATACGCTTTGGGGTGGATCCGGCAATAATACCCACCGTTGGAGTTTTCTGCACAGACTCTCCACATAGACCGAACCCTATCGCCATAACCATTGTTAGGCTACTGAAAGTTGAGGGGCGAAGTCTACACGTGGATGGACTCGATCTCTTCGACTCCACGCCCATAGTGGATATAAAACCCTACACCAAGGCAAGAGTGGAGGGGGATCTAAATATTCCGAAGTGGTACTCAGAGCTGCTGCAAAAGGTAAAGGACAAACGTTTGGAGGAGTACGACCTTTAGTCTTAAAGAGGTGCAGGAGATCTTTAGTTGCTTAAAATTTTCATAGCCAGGATTGATCTGCAGGCGGGTATCATCACAGAACTCGCAGTTATCAAACTTAGGGTACCCAGTTTTTAACGGACTCATCTTTCAATCTTTACATAGAAACCAGCTGTCCTATGTGTGATCCTAACGTTTGGGAGACCGGACGCAAGCGCTAGAGAACGTAGGTTCTCAGCTGAGGGGTTCTTTAGCCCCCGGAACTCTTCTGAGTGAGCGTTCTCTGGCACAAACTCCACAAGGGTGAGGCTTGCCATACCCCGCCTAGCCTTCGCCTCAAAGCCAAGGGACCTAAGGCTTCCGCTGACGGAGCGCACATCCTCTACAGAGTCGTTGTAGCCAGGGATGATTACCATACGGGCGTCCGTATATGCGTTGGATGATATGGCCATCTCCAGAGACCTTCTGATCGCGTCGACGCATGGCTGACCCGCTCCAGTTATCTTCCTATACTCATCCTCGTTGAGGGTGGTCTTGATGTCTATGGAAACGAGGTCCAAGGTGGGAAGCAGTACCTTAAGGGAATCTGGCAACGAGCCATTCGTATCTATTCCAAACTTTAGACCCCGGGACTTTACATAGCTGCCCAGCTCTGAGAGGGCCTCTGGTTGGAGGAGTGGCTCGCCTCCCGTTACCTTGCAAGCCGTGATAAGCCGGTTCTTCATTATGCTATCTTTTATCTTTTCGATATCCACCAGGTGCTCCTTTGACATGACCTTGAGTCGCCAGTTCTGACAGTAGCCGCAGTCGTAGTTGCACCCGGAGAAGAAGATCACGCAGGCGGGCTCACCCAAATAGTCGCAGAGGGATAGCGGAAGGATCTCTGGGGCAAATACCCTAACCTTGCTCGGTTTCATTCAGAGATCCTGACCCGGTACCTTTCCTTGAGCTCCTGCCTCTTTGCTGCGTTCCACGAAGAGACGTCCTGGTAGTAACCGGTTATCCTGGAATAGTGCTTTAGAGATTCGCTACCGCAGACGGGGCACCTCGAGTTCAGTCCTCCTCCAACATAACCGCAGCCCATGCACATGGTGATGTCCTTGGTGTGCGACCAGTAGCCCACCCATGACTCCGTGGCTAGCTTCCTGTTCAGCTTCAGCAGGGCATCTGGATCCGGATTCACCTCGCCCAGCCATATGTGGAATATGTCCCCTCCCTTCAGTATTGGAAAGAACCTCTGCTCGATTGCGAGCCGCTCATAGATGGGTACCTGCGCCGCCACATTGACGTGGGCGCCGTTTGTATAGTAGATGGGGACATCACGGCTCTCCCTGTACCTCGGCAGGGCGGCCTCCAAATCACCCTTGACCAGCTCCTTTGCGAACTTCGTGTAGTGTATCATGTCGGCAACCGCAAACCTCTGTGCTGAGGACTCTGCGGGCGTCCTTGCTATTGAGAACTTCATGCCCGTCTCCGCGGAGTAATCCTTCCTGACTTTGTCCATCTCTATTAATGCCTTCAGAGCCAGCCTCTGGGCGGACTGATCCTCGTGGAGCTGGTAGCCTGTCATGTGCTCCACCATCTCGTTCATGCCAGCGAAGCCGATGGTATGCGATAGGTTGTCAATGTCCACCGCGGGCGGGGCTCCCTTCGGTCTCTGAGAGGCGAAAGGTACGAGACCCCTGTCGAACTGGTGCTTCATTAGTCGGTGCTTCAGGAGTAGCGCCTCCTTAGCAACCCCCATGGTATCGCGGAGGGTCTCCAGCAACTTTGCCTCGTCGCCTCCAGACTTGTATGCTAGGCGTGGCATATTCAGCGTGACGACCTGCATCCCACCCATGCTGAAGTGCGCCCCGTCCTCAAAAAAGATCTTCCTCTTGAAGGACTCGGATCTGCCATCCTCGGCGAATGCATACGCGCAGCACTGGAAGCAGGAGACTCCCTCCTCCCCGCCCCTGTACACCGGTATCATATTGTCGTAATAGGTAGAGCCGAACTTTGCTGAGAGCTGAGCCGACTTGATCATTATGTCCTCGAAGTTCTTGTCGTTCCAGTACCTCGTCCGCTGGACGACCTCAGGCTTCGGGAAGTTGAACATCTTTCCAACTGCGTCACCCTTCATATACTCGTCCAGTAGTGCATTGGCAAAGGCATGGACCTTGCCCTCCAGGTCGCCGTACCTCATATCCTTCCAGACCTTGCCGTGCGATACTACAGGTGCTTCTTGCCAGACCTTTGGAACCCCAGACTCGATCTGTATGGATGAGAAGACAGGCTGACCGCCCCTTGCAACGTAGAGCTGGGTCATCTCGTAAAGGAACATCTGCGCCAGCTGGTGGATCTTCCTGTCGTCCATATCCATCAGGTATGGAGCCATGAAGACGGTGAAGTTGAAGAATCCCTGCCCGCCCGCAAAGTTCGTCTGCGCAGCGCCAAGAACCTTGGCGGCATGGAGCATTGCGACCTCTGCATGCTTCGCCGGGCCAGCAACTGAGGTATGAGTGCCAGTCCCGTCCGGCATAAGTCCGTAGTAGAAGAAGTAACGGAGGTCCCAATCCTGACAGAACGGACGGGTGCCCCAGTACTCCAGATCGTGGAGGTGTATGTCGCCCCGAAGGTGCGCATCCGCCACGTTGGACGGGAGCATCAGCAGGTAGGACTCCTTGCTCAGGAAGTCGGCCTTCTTCTTGTGGAAAGTCTCAGGGTTTGGCTGTAGGTTAGCGTTCTCCTTTGCCTCATAGCCCTCGGAGTTGTCGATGGCGTAGACATCATAGAGGGGCATTCCAACCCTAGTGTAGACGTTTCTCTGCTTGTCGAAGCCGTGCTCGAGTAGCTTAACGCTCACAAGCTCCCTTATCAGGGGGCCGCTCAGAAAATGGAGCTTCATGCTCCTAATGTCCTCCTCCACTTCGTCCGCTATTTTTTTGGCGTCCTCCTCGTTCATGGGAGAGCCGCCGTAGAGTGTCTTTACCAGCTGCGTCTCTTTCAGTAGGCTCTTCACTATCAATTCCTTGTCAAAGGGTATGATCACTCCGTCGCTTCTTCGAACCGGAGGAGTTAACTTACCGTTGAGGATTGCTTCTGTCATAATGGTGCCCCTCTAAGTGATATTGTTTTATGCATAACGGCTTTATAAAATTTTTTTTGAGTGAATTATTTAAAAAAATAGATATAGGGGGTGAATGCTGTTGCGGATAGTTTATCGTGGTGTTTAAAAAATGCGATCCCGATTTTTTGCGTTATAGACTTTTAGAGGCACAATCTGCCGGGGAAGTTGCTAGAGGATCCGATCCCTTTTAGCATCGAGCGGCCCTCCTCGCCCATCTCGCAGATTGTCAAAGGAGGTTTGTGTTTCTCTGCACCTTTTGCCAAGCCAATCAAGGCTAGACCGATTAAATCCGTGAACGGTTCTGGTGAAGGCGCCATTATGATAGCGGTACCGATGTTCTTGAGGTGATTGTATGACCTCCTGTTCCTCCCAGGCTTACCCATTAGGCCGTGTACTAATCTGAGGTTGCGGATCAGCTCATCGCAGGCACTAATGCTATCCTGGCATGAGTTAGTTATGACCTGGGAAGCCCGCCTCATTCTCTCACCGCTTAGTAGAAGCCTGTTTCTCAGCTTAAAAACATTCTTTCTGTATAAATTGAATGAATACTCGATATTTTTTGAAGTGGGAAGAAAGTGGGAAATATTTAAATATTAGTGGCAGTATCCCTTCGTAGAGGGAAGATCTTTGGAAAGGAGGAATTTAGTTCACACGGTTCCAGACGCCAAAGGGATTCAGGGATCTCTCTCCGGATGACGTCAAGAAGTATCTCTTTGTGGAAAATAGGTTCAGAGAGACTTTTGAGCTGTGGGGTTATAGAGAAGTAAGAACCTCCATTATGGACTACTTCGATATCATCCGCGGAGGTGCTGGCGAGGGCTTCGCGGACTCGATATTCAAGGTGCAGGACGGCGACGGGAGACTTCTGTCCATGAGGGGCGAGGTAACTACCCAGATAGCTAGAATGCTGGTCTCGAAGGCCAAAAGCGAGGGAAGGCTCTTTTACATTACCAATTGCATCAGATTCTTGGAGACGAAGACCCTCTCGCAGAGGGAGTTCTGGCAGGCCGGAGCCGAACTAGTTGGAGGAAATGAGGTGGAGGCAGATGCTGAGGTCATTGCGCTGCTCCTCAGTTCCCTCGAATCTCTAGGCATTAGGGAGGCGAGTATTGACATTGGCAATGTCGAGCTGTTCAAGAGAGTTGCAAAGAGCTTCGGTATAAGCGAATTCGATGCTTTAAGAAGGGCGGTGGCTTCGAAGTCTTTTGGCGACCTCAAGAAGGTGATGCCTGATGAAAAAGCGCTGGAAACTTTTTCGTACATGATGACCAAGCGGGGAGGACCGGAGGTCATTAGAGACCTCTCCAAGATGGTTGGAGGAGGGATTGATGGTTATAGAGAGTATTTTGAGGAGCTCTTCGGGCTGCTTAAGAACTATGGATGCGCGAACAGGGTAAGAGTGGATCTGAGCACTCTTAGGGAGGAGATGAAGTACTACAACGGTACGGTATTTGAGGTCTTTCTCGGCAGCCTAGGGGTACCCATTGGGGGGGGAGGCAGGTATGATGCCATGATGAAGGAGTTCGGTCTCGGAGAGACGAGGGCAACAGGCTTTGCTGTAAGCGTGGACCTTTGCGTCAAGGCGCTGGAGGCAAGCGGGTTCAACCTCAACCTCAAGGGATCTAGAATCCCAACCAAGATATTATACCGCGACAGGTTCCGCGATAAGGCAATCTGTCTTGTGAGCAAGATGCGAAAGAAGGGTATGATCTGCACTGTAGAGAAGTACAACAACCAGAATGATGGAATAGCGGTGGGACAGGAGATCATCGACCTGAAGACAGGCAGGAGATATACATTTTGAGGAGATTTGTATGAGGGGGTTGATCATCGCCGTTTCAAACAAGGGAAGACTCAGAGATCCTGCTCTGGGGCTTCTGGATCGTACTGGAATAAAGAGGATAGACGACGACAGGGTCTACCTTGCAAACACCACCATGGAGGGGATACAGGTCCTCTCGGTCAGGGCAACGGACATACCAGTATACGTCTACAACGGGATCGCAGATCTGGGGATAACCGGAAGGGATGTGATTGCGGAGACCGGGCTGGAGGTTTACGAGTTGGCAGATTTAGGTTTCGGCGCCTGCGACCTGGTTGTTGCGGTAAAGAAGGATAGCTCATATATTAAGCCAACAGATCTGCCTCAGGGGTCTAAGATCGCCACGGAGTTCCCCAATCTGACGAGGCAGTACTTCAACGACAAGGGTGTGCAGGTGGAGATCATCACGCTTAGGGGCGCCGTCGAGATCGCCCCCATACTTGGTTTGGTGGAGGGTATAGTTGACCTGTCCAGTACCGGCAACACGCTGGAGAAGAATGGCCTCAAACCAATAGGTAAGGTTCTTAGTTCCACAGCCAGATTGATATGCAATAAGGTCTCGTACAAGACCAAGTATGACATGATAGAGAGGATTGTGGAGGGTATGAGGAGTTGTCTATGAGGATACTCAAATACAACAAGTTCAGACTCTCGCGCAGAGAAGGGATACCCAGCAGCATTTTGAAGGCGGTAGGTGAAATAGTCAGGGACGTGAGGACAAGGGGCAACGTTGCCATTTTAAGTTTCACCGAGAAATTTGATGGTGTAAGGCTTTCAGAGGACATGCTGAGGCTGGACCAAAGCGAGCTCGAGAGGGCTTATCGTGCGATCCCAGAAAGGCTGAGAAGGGCGCTTAGGAACTCGGCCGAGAGGATAAGGATGTTCCAGGAGCGGCAGATGCCAGAGGGCTTCTACATCGAGACCGCTCCCGGGGTCGAGGTCGGTGTCACCTTTGATCCTGTGCAGTCAGCCGGCTTTTACATACCCGGCGGCAGCGCTGCATATCCCTCGACGGTTCTCATGACCGCCCTGCCCGCAAAGGTGGCTGGGGTGGACAGGCGTGTACTTTTCACGCCCCCCAGAAGGGATGGAGAGGTTCCTCTGGCAATCCTTGCTGCGGCCTACCTGGCAGGGGTTGACGAGGTTTACAGGGTGGGAGGGGCTCAGGCCATCGCAGCAATGGCATACGGTACCTCAACAATAGGCAAAGTAGAGAAGATAGTTGGACCTGGGAACATCTACGTGACCGCAGCGAAGATGATCGTCAGCATGGACGTGGGCGTTGATATGCCTGCAGGGCCGAGCGAGGTGCTGATATACTCTGAGGACAGTGATAGAGCGGACTGGATCGCGGCTGATATAATGGCACAGGCAGAGCACGATCCAATGGCAAGAGCTTTTTTAGTTACCCCTAATAGGACGCTGGCCAAAAAGGTCAAGGAGAGGGTGGAGAGGGAAGCCCTAAGTGCGCCCCGAAGGGATATCCTCGATAGGAGCCTATCCCAAGCGGCAATCATCGTTGCGGAGGATAGGAGGGAGGGAATAGTCATCATAAACGAGGTGGCACCGGAACACCTTCAGATCATCGGAAGCGGATCAGAGGAGGTGTTAAGCAGGGTCAGAAACGCGGGGGCTGTTTTCATGGGGGATTATACTCCGGTTGCGATTGGCGACTATACGGCTGGCACCAATCACGTCCTGCCTACGATGGGCTGGTCAAAGCGGGCGTCCCCTCTCTCTGTGAGGGACTTCCTAAGAGCCAGAGAGTACGTGAGGTGCACCAAGGAGGGGCTCAGGGCGGTAGGCGAGGACGGTAGGACCCTCGCCGTGTCAGAGGGGCTGCTCAATCACGCGAGGTCGATAGAGATCAGGATGAAACAGGAGGTAAGAAGGAATGAACGTCAGTGACCTGATAGAGAACAATATTAAGGAAACACTTGGAGCCAGGAAGGGGAAGCAGTTCTACGAGAAACTTGCAGAGCCAGAGAGTGCAGTGAGAATGAGTCTTAACGAGAACATGCTTGTGGACAAGTCCTTCTCCAACACTATCCTTATGGAGGCTTCGGAGGATACCGACGCCAGGAGATATCCTATAGTCAAGGGCGGTCTGGCTCTCAAGTCAATAACCAAGAATATGGGGTTTTGGGAGGACGAGGTGATAGTAGGGAACGGTTCCGACGAGATTCTTGATCTTACGGCAAAGGTATTCGTCGGGAGGGGAGAGGGGCTTATCGTTGCCCCCACCTTCGAGATGTACAGGTTCTTTGTGGAACTGGTGGGTGGCAAGACAAAACAGGTACTGATCACAAAGGACTTTGCACTGAAGGCGGAGGAGATCCTCTCGGCGCTGAGTGAGAGGACTAAGGTCATCTTCATATGTTCGCCTAATAACCCGACCGGGAGGCAGTTCTCAAGGGACGAGGTTCTAAGGGTGGTGGAGGAGAGCGACAGGCTGGTAGTTCTAGACGAGGCCTATGTAGACTTTGCGCCCTACACTCTGATGAAGGAGGCTACGAAGTACCACAACCTCCTTGTTCTTAGGACGTTCTCGAAGGCTTTCGGACTGGCAGGGCTGCGGATAGGGTACGGCATTGGCAATAGTGAGATAATAGAGTGGCTGAGGGCGGCGCAGAGCCCCTTCAGCGTGAACTCGATAGCTCAGGAGGCATGTAGGCTCGTCTTGGAAAATATAAGGGTCTACGAGTCCTTCGTCAAGAGGACGATTGAGGAGAGGAAATACCTCATGGCAGAGCTGGAGATGGTAAATGGGATAAAGCCCTTCGAGTCCGACGCCAACTTCATTCTGATAAAGGTGATAGGCGGGGACGTGACCTCGGAGGATCTCTGCAAGAGGCTTGGAAGCGCAGGTATCGAGGTTAGGGACAGAGGCCACCTGCCGATGCTTGATAACTGCCTAAGGGTCACCGTCGCTGACAGGGAGAGCAACTTGAAGTTCGTTAAGGAGCTAGTGAATGCCATGAAGGGATCGCCATGATTGTTAGGAGAGGTAGGAGGAGAACTGGAGAGGCAAGGAGGGAGACCAAGGAGGTCGAGATCCACGTCTGGGTGGATCTTGACGGCAAAGGGATGTTCGAGGGGGGATCTGGATCCGCCTTCGTGGACCACATGCTCAAGACACTATCGAAGCACAGCCAGATAGACATCAATGTACAAGCAACAGGAGACCTGAAGCACCACATAATCGAGGACCTTGCAATAACGTTGGGTAAGGCGCTGGACACTGCACTAGGGGATAAGGCAGGGATAACCAGGTTTGGCTTTGCCTACGTCCCGATGGACGACTCGCTCGCCCGGGTAGTAATAGACCTAGGGGGGAGGGCTTATACTAGAATACACCTAGGCGTCAAGTGCGAGAGCATCGAGGACACGAAGGTCGAGGATGTACTTCACTTCCTTGAGGCGCTGGCGCAGTCGTTGCAGTGCAATTTGCATGTGAAGGTTCTCTACGGCTCAAACGACCACCACAGGGTAGAGGCAGCGGTCAAGGCCCTTGCAATTGCCCTCAAGACTGCCGTATCGAGGACCGGGGAAGAGGGGGTGCCGAGTGCCAAGGGTGAGATTTGATGAGAGTTGACGTGCTGGACCTCGGTCTGGGCAACCTCCTTAGCATAAAGAGGGGACTGGAAAGGGCAGGCGCAGAGGTTTACATAAAGGGCGGTGACAGTGCAGGAGAAAACACCGAGGCAGACGCCATAGTGCTGCCGGGGGTGGGCGCCTTCAGAGATGGTATTAGCGCCCTCTGCAGGTTCAAAAAAACAATAAAAGATGTGCGAGAAGGTAAGAAGCCATTACTAGGCCTATGCCTAGGAATGCAGCTCTTCTTCACCAAGAGCTACGAGGGCGGGGAGTACCCTGGACTAGACCTTTTGAAGGGGGAGGTGGTGAGGCTGCCAAACTCGGTCAAGGTGCCGCAGATGGGGTGGAACGCGTTAGAATCCAGGAAAGGCTCACACATTTTGAAGGGGATCAGGGATGGGGAGTTCTTCTACTTCGTCCACTCTTACTACTGCAAGCCCGAGGAGGACGTGGTAGTAGCCTCTACCGAGTATGGGATTGAGGTGCCAGCCATAGTCGTGAAAGGGAATATCTACGGTACCCAGTTCCACCCGGAGAAGAGCGGCAGGGCCGGTCTTATGATTTTGAAGAATTTTCTGGAGGCTTCGAGGCGGTGATCAAGATAATACCCGCCGTGGACATCTCGAGAGGGAGGTGCGTCAGGCTCACTAGAGGGAGGATAGAGGATGCCACCGTCTACTTTGACGACCCCCTAGATGCAGCAAAGAGGTGGGTGGAGGAGGGCGCAGAGATGCTCCACCTGATAGACCTCGACGCGGCTGTGGGTGTTGGGGAGAACATAGAGGAGGTAAAGAGGGTAATAAAGGGGGTAGGTATCCCGGTCGAGGTCGGCGGAGGAATACGTAGCCTTGAGAGGGCAAGGGGTTACGTTGAGGCGGGGGCGGAGCGGGTAATCCTCGGAACTGCTGCGCTGGAGATGAGAAATATAAGGGATGCCCTCGCGGTGCTCAGGCCGATGAAGGTAATGGCAGCGGTGGATCACCTCATGGGCAGGGTCGCCGTGAAGGGATGGAAGGAGCTGACGGAGATAGATGCCATGGCGCTCTGCACGAGGCTGGAGGAGGAAGGCGTCAGGAACATAATGATGACATCTATAGACCGGGACGGCACCATGAAGGGACCGAACCTGGAATACTCGCTCAAGGCAGCCGAAAGTCTGAAGAGCGATGTGTACCTAGCTGGTGGGTTCACGACGCTGAAGGATCTTTACTTACTGAGGGGTTCTAGGATAGCCGGAGTTATAGTCGGGAAGGCACTCTACGAGGGGTCCATAGAATTAAAGGAGGCGAGGGAGGTCCTGAAATAATGCTGACGAAGAGGATAATACCATGCCTCGACGTTGACAAGGGGCGTGTGGTGAAGGGCATACAGTTCAAGAACCTGAGGGACGCCGGTGACCCGGTTGAGCAGGCGCTGGACTACGAGCGCCAAGGCGCGGACGAGATAGTCTTCCTCGACATAACGGCCTCCTCGGAGTATAGGGAGACCGTTCTGGAGATGGTGGGGAAGACAGCTTATGAGCTCTCCATACCGTTCACGGTAGGGGGAGGGATAAGAAATTACGGCGACGTGAGGAAGGTACTGCTGGCCGGGGCGGATAAGGTCTCCCTCAATACTGCTGCTGTACACAACCCCAACGTGATAAAGGAGGGGGCTGAGAAATTCGGTAGCCAGTGCATAGTCACCGCAATCGACGCGAAGAGAATTGGCGGAGGTCATTGGGAGGTTTACATCTATGGCGGCCGCAAACCCACCGGGCTGGATGCGTTGGAGTGGGCGATGAAGGCTGAGGAGATGGGGGCAGGCGAGATACTCCTTACCAGCATGGACTATGACGGATCGAAGGATGGCTACGACCTTGAACTCACGAGGAAGGTCTCTGAGGCTGTAAATATTCCAGTTATAGCCTCGGGTGGCGCTGGGACTCCAGAGCACATCTACAGAGCTCTTCTTGACGGGAAGGCGGACGCCGCGCTGGCAGCCTCGATATTCCACTACGGTGAGTACACCGTTATGGAGATTAAAAATTACCTGAAGGGCAGAGGGATACCGGTGAGGATCTGAGAGGCAACCCATTGATTGAGAGGGATCAGGGCGGTGGCATTATGAGAAGGCTGTTGGTAATCCCGAATGATATCGTTTCCGTAGCATTGGAGACCAATGGGAAAGGGTTCATAGGTTTCATCGTGGAATTGCCAGGCGCCTTCGTACGTGGCAAGACTGAGGATGAGGTCCTCTCAAAGGTGGGCATGGAGATAAGGGCTTACATGAAGTGGTTAGGGGTTGAGGCAAAGACGAGTTATGGGTGCAGAGTGGTCCAAAGACACCGGAGTGCACTGATGGTCGAGGACGCGGATAATGAGCTAATACTTGAGGCTGATAGATGTGCAACGAAGGATGAGGAGTTCAAACAACTTTGCGACCTAGTCGTTTATTCGGGCGAGACCTTTCTGAAACTTTACAGCAACGCCAGGTTCAAGGACTGGGTTGACGAGGCAAGGATCAGGAAGACCTTCTGGGGTGATAACCCGAAGACAATCCGGGAGATCTTCGAGCATGTCAGATTGACCCAATATTACTACCTCTCAAGAACAAAGGTGGCCTTCTCGGAGAGGGACGGAGAGTTCCTTAAGATTAGGCAACTATGCCTCAAAAAGATCGCCGAGCTGTGGAGGAAGTTTGATAATTCCTTGGTTTTTGAGATAGATAATGAGCTTTGGACCCTCAAGAAGGTAATGAGGAGGCTCGTCTGGCACGATAGAATACATGGGAAGGCAATGACAAGGATACTGGAAAAGCAGAAAGGGTTAGGGATTATAGACACCTATGAGGATGTATTTTGCTTTATGGGAAATGGCAGAGGCAATTAATCAATGAGGAGGCTATACGAGATATGGAGGGTATAAAGTTCAAAGAGGAAGAGATAGGAAAGATAATAGACGAGCTGAATTTTGAGAAGCTCCAAGGGATAATCCCGGCGATTGCAGTTGACGAAGACGGAAGGGTGTTGATGCTCGCCTTCATGAACAGGGAAGCCCTTGAGCGGACCCTGCGGACTGGGATGATGCATTATTGGTCAAGATCCAAGAGTAGGCTGTGGATGAAAGGCGAGGAGTCCAAGCACTACCAGTATGTCCTCGGAGCCTATACAAACTGCGACAGTGACTCCATCCTATTCAAAGTCCACCAGGTCGGTCCTGCTTGCCATACCGGAGAGTACACCTGCTTCTACAGAGGGCTGAAGGAGTACAAGGGGGGAAACGAGATAGTAGGCGAGCTAGAGGCGGTCATACAGGAGAGGATGAGGAACCCGAAGGAGGGGTCTTACACCTCGAAGGTGCTGAAGGCTGGAATGAAGGAGGCTGCCAAGAAGCTGAGCGAGGAGGCCGCAGAGGTCTCCGTCGCGGCTCTGGCTGAGGACAAGGAGAGGACAGTTTACGAGGCAGCTGACCTATTATACCACCTTGTGCTGCTGCTCCAGATGAAGGGTGTTAATATGGAGGGGGTCTACAGGGAACTCTGGAAAAGGAGAAAGTAGATGCCCATTCTCGATCTTGTACTAGCGATTATCTTCTAGATTGCTGTCGCGCTTGTTACCATATTATTCTTCGTGGAGATCATAATCGAAGATCTCCTCATCTAGGTCGCCGTATATCTTCCTGCTCATATCCTCGATCGCATCTTCCTTTAAAGAGGAAATCTGTTGCAATATGACATTCTTGGGGGAGATCTCCAAGGACCTGCCATTCTTTGTGAAGATGACCTTAACCACTTCGCTGGAGTGCATGGTTATATTGCACTTGCCCATGGTGCAGCCGGTCGAGTACTGGATCCCATCAACGATGCATGAGTGGGGTGGTTTCGGAGGGCAGAATACCTTAGCTCTCATGTTGAAGGGATCCTTGCCCATGATCTTATTTGCAAGTTTTCCGGCCTTGAGACCCAACACAAGATACGGCCCTAGATGGCCGTGGAAGGCAATAGACAGTTTGAGAAGTTCAGACTCAGTATAGGTTTTTACGACTTGCTTCACCGAAAATACCTCAATTCCGGTAAATAATGGCGGAACTTATATCTTTTTGACTCGCATTTTATTTTTAAAGAAAATTGCCTTTTACATTAATCATTTATCCTTTAATATTTGTTTGACTAGGATTGGTTTATGCTTACCGCCCTGTACATTCTGAGCGTGATAGCCGTAAGCGCATCCGGAGTCATGGGACCGGGTCCCCTTACAGTCGCTACCATAGCCACAGGTGTCGGAAGGTCGTGGAAATCAGGCTTACTTGTAAGCGCAGGGCACATGGCCGTGGAGCTGCCCTTAGTCCTGCTGATAGCACTCGGTATTCTGTCTTTCATTCCCGAGGGGATGAATAAGTGGATCACGCTGTTGGGAGGGATCTTCATGATCGCCTTCGGTGTTATGACGCTGAAGGGGGCGAGGGGGGCTGTTGTCGACAGACGAGAGAGCAGGTTTGGATCTTCCCTGCTAGTCGGCATTGGTCTCTCGGCTATGAACCCGTACTTTATCATGTGGTGGTTGACCGTGGGGACACCATTGATAATGATAGCCATCGGGGCGATGGGCCTGGCGGGGGTAGGTATAATGTACATTTCGCATGTCTGGATGGACTTTGCTTGGCTCTCTGTTTTGGCCGGTTTAGGATCAAAGGGGAAGAAATTGGGAAGGTTTTATCCATACTTGGTCGGAGGTCTCGGAGCTCTTATCCTAGTGTTTGGGATACAGTTCATCATCGTGTCGCTATTAGGCTGATTAAGACCATATAGCCCCAATATCCAGAACTCGCTTAATGATAGTTGACAAATGGTCGCCAGAATAGACCAAATCTATTTCAGAGATCTTAAAGCATCCGTGAGGGTTAGCTGCCTTCCCTTCTCCTTAATGGCTATTGCCAGATTGTACACCTCGCCCACATTCTCGAACTTTAGAGACCGGACCTTCTCGAAGTTCCACCCAGTACACTTTATCGCAGAAACTACTGAGGCGAAGGAGACGGCTTTTATCCAGCTGCCGGTCTTGAAGTAGGATCCGAGGAAGCTCCCGGCCCAGACATCGCCGGCTCCAGTGACGTCCAACGGATTCTTGGTTATAGCTGCCATCGCCGGTATGAACTCGGTGCTGCCCTGATAGGAGACCACCGTCCCGATCTCCCCAAGGGTGAGGACGAGCATCTTTGTTTTTATTGTCTTGATGGCCTCCGAGACCACCTCGCTGCCCGTTACAGCGTGGAGCTCCCTCTCGTTCAGTATAAATATATCCGAGAGCGCCGCGGCGTTAAGTATGGAGCGACGATTTGCCCTCTCATCCATATAATGGATCACGGAGTTGATTGAGACCGTTACGTCCCGGTTCAGTTTCTTGATTGATTTTACCATATTTTCAACCTTTGGGGGATTCATGGGCGCTAGGTGAATCATCTTTGCACCATTTCTGACGGTATCGACCACATCCCTCGTAGTTATTTGAGACCCAGGACCAATGGATACCTTCCTGTAACTTGCATTCCAGCCTTTCCCGTAGCTTATGAAAAATCTGGTGCTCTTACCCTTAATCGTCTTAACCATTGCGTAGGGGAAGTCGGCGAATATATCCCTGAAAGGATAATCCTCGCCCACGGCCGTGAGTATCCCAACATCTTTGCAGATCGTCCTTGCTCCCATAGCAGAGTAGAGGGCTGCGCCGCCCGGCTGAACCTTCTCGCCGCGAATGTTGCGTATGCGATCGACGGAGGCGTGGCCCACAAAGACGATCTCGTTGGGCAAATTGATCACTCGCTCATACTCTCTCCGGGAGTATAAAAATCATTTACCAATATCTTAGGGTTCGTTGTAAAAATGGGATCCGGTCCCCAAAAAGTTAGTTATTAAGATCTCTTTTAACCATCCTTAGATCCTCAAGCATACCTATTCTTAGCCTTGGAAAGCGCATCGCCGCGGCAGGATGGTATGTAACATATACAGGCATCCCCTTGTAATTCAGGGCCTTACCCCTGAAGTCCTCAACCTTAGATCTTTTCATGAGGAGGGCTGAGAAGGCAACCGATCCCAGACAGACGATTATTTTTGGTTTTATAATCTCCAGTTGCGCCTCCAGATAGGGCCTGCACTCGTTTATTTCATCCCATTTTGGTGGTCTGTTTTTTGGTGGGAAGCACTTGAGGACCCCGGTTACGAAGGCGTCTTTTCTGTCTATTCCAGTTTCTCTCAGGACTCTGTCCAAGAACCTCCCCGCCATACCAACAAAGGGCTTTCCTGTAGAGTCCTCCATCCTTCCCGGTGCCTGTCCTAAAAGGAATATCAAGGGTTTGAGGGGACCCTCTCCTGGTACGGCGTTCCTTCTGGTGGTCCAGAGCCTACATTTTTTACAGGTCCTGATCTCGCGATTGGTGGCATCCATATCAACCATTTCAATCTACCTACAGTGCTAGAGCCGGGACCAAAATCGTCTTCTCCCGTTAGGCGCCTCATCACTTATATTCTTTTTAAATACTAAGGAGTTATCAGAGGCGGGTTTGTTGGAGGACTACCTCGAGCACATCACAGAGTCCGTAAGGAAGAGTGTAAAGTTTCCAGAAAAGACTATCGCCCACGGGTTTGACGGGGCGCTGGACGAAGGCTGCATCGCTGAGATTGGGTATGACGAGGACTCATCCGAGGATTTGATTATTTCCGCAATAGACGGCGGTTCAAATACGATTATCAAGACGCCCACCTTCGCCCTTGTCCTGAATAGGGTATACTGCAACAAGTTTGACCGAATGAGAAAGCTCGACTTCTTTGAGCTCTCGACATTTATATCCAGCACAAGGGTCGTCACGGAGGAGGATAAGGTCTTATTTGAAACTGAGACCTACCCGCAGCAGGGCGCATGTCCCCTAGAGAGGACCAAGATAAACGCTGATGACCCAGACATGAGGATCGGCAGGATGAGGGGAGACCTTGAGAGGGCGATTTCTATGGCGAGGAGGTTTTGCGAGTGGACCTTCGTCAGCAGGGCTCTGGGGTCAAGTGCAGAGTTCATTGTCATGGACGGCTCTCTGCAGACGGCCTTTGCCGGGGAGTCCGAGCTGGCCAACAGGGTCTATGAGGAGGCTGCTTCAAAGGGGGCGATTGTGGCTGGGCTCTCAAAGAGCTCGATGATCTACACCAGCGAGGGGTACCCGCTGGTGGGCTTCTTGAATGTGCTAGCCAAGAGGAGGGGGCTCTCGAAGTGGATCGCAAAGGTAGGCAGGTCCGAGGAGTGGGCACCAAGAGCCGAGGTCTACTTTGTGAAGCTACATGAAGGGGCAGACAGGGCGTTCAGGCTTGACATCTTTGAGAGGGCGGGAGAGGCGAATGTTGCGAGGCTCGTGAAATCTCTTCAGGCGAACTCAAAGTACTTCGCATTTCCAGGATACCCGTACGCGCTCATTGACGCACACACCTATGCGAGGGTAGGAGGTGAGGAGGCGATGCACATAAGAGACCTGATCCTGGATAAATTAGATCTTGAGGATGCGAGCAGACTAGAACAGGCGGAGAGAGCCTTGATGGGGCATGACGTTCTTGATGAGCTTGGTTAATGGATCGCAGTTGGTGATAATATGATAGTCGGACAGATCGTGAGCGGAGGCAACACGGAACTCATAATAAGGGAGAAGAAGGGAGTGGGCCTCGAGCTTGGAGATCTAGTCGCTGTGGAGGATGGCTCTAGAAAGTACCTCTATATGGTCTCTGCGCTCGAGTACGGCTCCCTTGTGGAGGAGGACAGGCTGTTCACTAGCTCTGGGAGCATGCTGGAGGGGACAAAGCCAAATGTGGAGATCCCTGAGAAGGACCTCCGCCTCTTCAGGAAGGTCCACGTCAGCCCTCTGCTGGAGGTGAGGGAGGAGGGAGGACGGTTGATACCAAGGTCGCCTCGTTCCATTCCACTCTTTCTTTCCAAGGCGAGGGATATCATGAGGGAGGACTTTTCATTTCTGCAAAAGCCTGAAACCGAAATTTTTCTTGGAAAAATAAGGAGCGGAACAAAGGTGCTCGACTTCGATTACTACCTCAAGGGGGAGGATGTGCTCTCGCACCACGCCTTGATCTCCGCCCAGACCGGAAGGGGAAAGTCGAACCTGGTCAAGGTGATGCTCTGGGAGGCGATGAGGCACAATAAGTTCGGCATACTTGTCATGGATGTACACAACGAGTACTTTGGGGTTGGGAGCAGCAAGGGGCTCAGGAGCCACCCGAACGCCGGCAGATCACTAGTTCTGTACTCCAAGAACCCACCTGCTGGGCAGAAGAGGCTGATCATTAACCTTAAGACGTTGTATCCACAAGATCTCGCTGGCATAATCCCACTCACCGAGGCGCAGGAGGGCGCACTCGAGTTCTTCTACAGGGAACACGAGAAGGGATGGATAAGGGAACTTATGAGCGTGGATGCTAAAGCAGAGAAGGAGTATGAAAAGAAGGGGATACAGGCAGTCACTATACACTCACTCAAGCGGAAACTTGGCAACCTGTTCAAGATAACACTGCAAAAGGAGGGCGGTTTGCCCTACTGCAGGGACGAGGTCTTCAACATGGAGACCATGGGTGAGACAACGATAAAGGATATCGCGAACTTCATAGAGGAGGGAAAGATAG
>CAZNTO010000007.1:1326-2860 GCA_964576015.1 uncultured Nitrososphaerota archaeon | reverse complement strand
TAATAGCAGGTGACCTCTTCCACGTTAACATACCCGATCTGGGTGTGGTCAGGGACTCCGTCCGGATCTTTATGAAGTTCGTTGCCACCGGTAGGAGGATCTACGTTGTTTACGGCAGCCATGACTTCTCACCCAACGCGGCATCCATCATCGATATCCTGGATGAGGCGGGGGTGATCGTGCGGGTCGGCAAGCCTTCCTCGGTCGGGGGCAGGCTGAGGCCGGGCGTTGTCAAGGACGAGCGGAGCGGGGTGCTCCTAACAGGGATCTCAGGAAGGAGGGCATCGCTTGAGAAGGAGGCTTTCGTAGATCTGGACAGGGAGTACCTCTCCTCGCTGGAGGGGTTCAAGATCTTCGTGTTTCACACCGGGCTGGACGAGGTGAGGAGGGAGAACGAGAGGTTCGAGGGCATCGCCTCCTCCGACCTGCCGAGGGGGTTCGACTACTATGCAGGGGGGCACATCCACAGGCGGATAGATATCAACAAGGGGGCTAGAATAGTCTACCCTGGGCCGCTCTTCACTGGATGGGGGGCGGACATGGAGGCCACGGTCAAGGGTGAGAGGAGAGGGTTCTACATCGTCGAGGACGGTGGAGAGGTGAAGGCAAGGTTTGTTGACATGACCGCCTTCGAGGGGCTATACGAGGAGCTTGATGCAACGGCTCTTTCATCGTCATCCGTTAATGAAAAACTGAAGGTTTTGGTTCAGAGGGTTGATGTGAAGGACAAGGTCGTGGTGGTGAAGGTCTTCGGCGAGCTCTCGAGCGGCAGGACAAGCGAGGTGGACTTTGCGGCCTTCAGGGATGCGTTAACGAAGAAGGGTGCCATCTACCTGCATTTGAGCAGGAACCAGCTCAGGGCAAAGGAGGCAATGGCGGTTACGGTCGGCGGGGAGGAGAGCTCGGAGATCGAGGAGAAGGTCCTGAAGGAGCTGGCCGGCACTGTAAAGCTGAGGAACGCAAGGCTGAGGGAGGGCTCAGTCGGGTTGGCGAAGGATCTGCTCGCCCAGCTAAGGGTAGCCAAGAGGGAGGGAGAAACCGAGGGCGACTACGAGGCAAGAGTAGGCGGCGCAGCAGTAGATGTCCTGGGCATTAAAAAGCTGATGGAGGGCTGATGGGCGGTGCTGCTGAAGAGGCTCAAGCTCAAAAACATCAGGACCTATGAGGATGGGGAGGTCACCTTCCCCAGGGGGATGATCCTCTTCGAGGGGGGGATAGGCTCTGGAAAGTCGACGCTCCTTCTTGCACTGGAGTTCGCGCTCTTCGGGCTCGGCAACGAGAGGGGTACCACGCTCCTAAGCCTTGGAAAGAATGTGGGGGAGGTCGAGCTCGTCTTTGAGGTCAGGGGACGGGAGGTAAAGGTGCACCGGTCCCTCGTCAGGACCAAGAGGGGGGCAGGGGTGAACCAAGGGGCGCTTGTGGTTGGAGGGGTCAAGCAGGATGACTGCTGGATCGATGACGGTAACAGGAGGGTCAGCTACTCGCCGAAGGAGATGAAGGAGGCGGTGCTCAAGATCTTGGGGTATAACGAGCC
>CAZNTO010000007.1:0-1226 GCA_964576015.1 uncultured Nitrososphaerota archaeon | reverse complement strand
TCGATCACCGACGTTGAGGTCGAGATAAAGGGGCACAAGATGGAGAGGGAGGAGCTGCGGGGCAGGCTCGAGGCACTTGCCGGCGAAGCCAGAAAGGAGGCAGAGCTGTCGTCCTCGCTGAAGGATACCATTAGGAGGATCTCCTTGCTCACGACGGGCGTTTCATCCAACAAGGAAAGAGCGGCAGGGCTGAGGCTAAGGATAGGAGAGATTACCAAAAACCTGAAGAAACCAGACATGGCGATTGAGGAGGCTGAAAGGAGGCTCGCGGAGGCAAGGGAGGAACTCAACAGTTGCACAAAGTCGCTAGGTACCATCAGCCATATCTTCAGTAGCTACTCGACGCTCGTGGAGAAGAAGGTCTGCCCCACATGCAACCAGAGAGTTGACACGGAGGAGTTTAGGTCAAGGCTTGAGGGCTCAAAGAGCGAGCTGGACAAGACAAGCGCCGAGAAGATCGAGCTTGAGGAAGCGGTGAGGGATCTGGAGAGCAAGAGGCATGCCGCTTTAGGCTTTAGCAATGACACGAATAGTCTCACAGGACTTGAGGATAGGCTCTACGACACCGAGGATCAGGTCTCCAAGGACGAGGAGGAGCTGAAAAGGACAGAGGCGCAGCAGAAGGAACTAGATAAGAAGGTGAAGGAGGCGGCAGAGGCGGCTGTGGATTACAAGGCCGCCAAGATGAAGTTCGATGAGAATGAGGGGGATATAGAGGTGCTGGAGAGGAAAAGGAAGGGGTTGGACTCCAAGAAGACAGGGAGAGAGGCAGACCTAAGGAATGTCCAGACTCAGATAGAGGGCCTTAAAGAGGAGAGGGCGGAGATCGAGGCTAACATGGCGAAGGCGGAGAGCCTGAATGAGTATGCAACCTGGCTAGATGAATATTTCAAAGTTTCACTTGAGAGGATCGAGCTGTCCATATTGACGGCTGCCAACAGGGAGTTCGACGAGGAGTTCGGAAGGTGGTTCTCGTTTATGGTTGAGGACCCGACTAAAAGTGTTAGGGTTGACGAGGACTTTACGCCATTGATAACGCAGGACGCCTACGAGCAGGAGGTATCAAACCTGAGCGGGGGGGAGAGGACTGCGCTTGCCCTTGCCTATAGGCTCGCGCTGAACAAGACCGTTCAGCGGAGGTCCGGCGTGGAGTCAGGACTGCTTATACTCGACGAGCCAACCGACGGCTTCAGCAAGGACCAGATAGGGAAGATAGGCGACCTGCT
>CAZNTO010000006.1:11999-25061 GCA_964576015.1 uncultured Nitrososphaerota archaeon | reverse complement strand
ACATAAACTTCACTTCCATAATCATAAAGGTAGAATTTATCTCTCTCCACGCCCACACCTTATCGAGCAACCCATGTCCCAGTTTTCATCATTGCTCGAGGATGTCAAAGAGGGCTTCAGAAATGAGAAGGCCGGCAAGGGTTTCCTGCGCGACGGTGCTCTGCTGGCGCTAGAGCCCTCGCCAATTCTAGTGATAGGCGACATCCACGGAGATCTGCTCTCCCTTGAGAGTCTATTTAAAAATGCAGATGTGATAGAGAAGGTTCGCTCAGGGTGGAAGGTGATCTTCTTGGGGGATTACGCGGATAGGGGACCTAATCCCTTAGAGGTCTATAATTCCTTATTTAACCTTAAGTTGTCATTCCCTGAAAGCGTCTTCCTACTGAGGGGAAACCATGAGGGCGTGGATGTCGTGCCCTTCTACCCCCATGACCTTCCTTGGCACCTTCGCACACTCTATCCAGATCGGTGGGAGGAGATCTATCGAATGCTTCTGGAGATCCACGGGTTAATGCCAGTGGCGACCATAATCAATTCGTGGCTGCTGCTCCTGCACGGGGGGCTCTCGCCGAAGATTACCCGGAGTTCGCTGTCTTCTCCCACCAAAGAGGAGCTAGAAGTCATACTGTGGAGTGATCCCGCAGAGGAAACGGATGGGACCGCACCTTCGAACAGGGGTGCAGGAATAAGATTCGGTCAGACGGTCTCGAGGGAGGTGCTGGAAAGGCTGAGCGTCAAGCACCTCATCAGGAGTCACTCTCCCGTGCAAAAAGGCTATAGGTTCAATCATGGTGGGAGAGTCCTGACGGTATTCTCCTCAAAGTACGTCTACGGACTGGAGAAGGGTGCCTACCTTTCACTTTCCCCCTTTGAGCCCTTGGAGTCCGGGATATGCCTCTTTTAATTGTCTAAGGTTTATTACAAAGTTGAGAGGAGTTTTGGGTATGAGCGGGCCTGCTGACAAGGTCAAGTCCGAGCTGAAGGGAACGACTCTCAGGGTCTACTGGGTCCTCCTGAAGAAGGGGTCAGGAGGTACAGGACCAAGGGAGGTGATGAGGGAGCTCGGACTCAGCAGCCCAAGCGTAGCTTCCTACCATTTGGAGAAGCTGAGGAACCTCGGGCTGGTGGAGAAGGATGTGGGTGGCAACTATGTGGTTCAGGAGGAGGTGAAGGTCGAGGTCTTCTCCGACTTCGTCCGTGTGGTGGGTATGATGCTGCCCAGGTACCTCTTCTACTCAGTGCTATTCACCACGATGCTCGTGGCATATGTGGTGCTCTATCCGCTGCAGTTCACACCCCAGACTATCATGGTGCTTATATTCGGGCTTACCAGCTGCATCATCACCTGGGTGGAGACAGTCAGGGCTTGGAGGAGAAGGCCATTCTAATAGCTGTTCTAATGTGTAGATTTATACCATCGATTCAGGTCAGGTATTACAGGAGTAGTGGAAAATGAGGTTGCTCCCTATGATGCTTCTGGCGGTGGTGGCAGGGGTTGCCCTAGTATATGCTCCACTGCTAACAACGAACACTGCACCCAGTTTTGTGAAGCAGTTTGCAACGGCGCCGACTGCAGGCGACAACATGACGACGTTTTCGTGGATTAACACTAACGACACAGGGAAGTCAGGGGTAGAGGATAGGATCGCATCCTTTGAGAGTAACGTCCTGAAGATTGGGCCATCTTCTCCGTATGGTGTGCTTTTAGGGCCGTCGATGGCAGTTATTCTTGGGGTGCTCGTGGCTGCCGCATTTTATATAATCATCAGAAGGAGCCTCGTTCAATTTTAAAATGACTACCTAATTATTGGGTATGCAATTCACTGTGAGTAGTCCTTTAGGGTCCTACTGGACATTCTGTCGATGAATTTTACGAAGTAATCAGCCCTTCCGCGCACCCGCTTGATACCGATGAACTCCACATCATCGGCAAAGTCCTTGGCGACGGAGGGAGCAGATAAGACCACGAGCTTCTTGCACATCTTTGATAGGTTGAACCCTTTTCTGGGGTCATGAAGGAGGAGGAGGTCGCTTTTATTCGCTATGATTATACAGAGGTCGTAGGGAGCCTTGAGCAGTTCGGAGACAAGTTCCTTTGTCCTAAGCTTCCCAGAGAGCGCTCTCAAAAAGCCCTTAGATTTTCTAGTGAGTCTAATATTATATGGTAGCAACAGGTCGTTCTCAGCAACGACCCCATACCTCGGCGAGATCAGGAAGAGATCTACCTTTATGCCAACGCTCCTAGCGTCCTCCACGCCCTTCACGATCCTCATGAAGGAGCCCCGAAAGAGGTCCTTTGCCCTCTTTGTAAAACCCTTCGCTGCGTTTATGTAGAGAGTCTCATTCTCTATATCGGAGGATGGGATCTGTAGACCTACCTTCTTTAAGGCATTAATATAGTCTGGATTCTTGGGCGAGGGAAACATAAAGACTGGAGTACTGGTTATGACCAATATTCGCATAAGAAATATCTCCGCTTGCCCTAAGTGATGTTGTTGGATATTGTTATTATGACTTTCGTTGGGGATAGCATAATTTTAACAGCGCACTTCGGTGGTAAGAATATTTATACACTGACCATAGATACCTAAACCCGATAAATCAGTCTAAATGCTAGATTTGCATTGAATCCTGCGCTAATACTCGGACCGATTGGAATAATCGTTGGTGGAATCCCCACGATAGTCTATTGGAAATGGAGAAGCAGGGTTGGTTTTAGATACTCCCTGATGGGAGGTCGGATATGGGCGGTAGCAATTGGGCTTTGGTGAAGGGTGAACTGGTGGGAATAAACCTACGAACCGGTTGTAAAAAGTTATAAGCGATATACCTACTTACCGCTAAGCGAGTCGGCAAATCCCCGGACACACCCCTTTATTGCTGAAAGGAAAGTGTGCTTCATCTTCGTCACGTCTAGGTTGTCTAGCGTCTTTATACGGTAGTACAGGGGCGGGTGTGGGTCCCACTTCAGCCACTCCCCCGAGTTCACCAGTTCAAACACTCGTGAATGGTACTTATAGAAACCGAGCTTTCTCAGCGACTCAGCGAGGATCTTTGGTTGTCCGGTCATGACCGCCGCGTCCAAATCCGCTCGTGCCTCGAGGAACTTTGCCACGAAGAAAAGTGCCGTGAAAGAGAAGAACAGATAGGCAAAGTCGATGATCAAACCGTAAGTGGCTAGAAGGGGCCAGAAGAGGTAGACCCGGGTCAAGAACTCAATCGTTGCTAAGGTCATCAGCACAACTGGATCCCTAGCCCTCACATGGCTAAACTCGTGTGCTAGCACCGTCTTTATCTCCTCCTCGTTCATGGAGGCGAGTAGCCCGCTCGTCACTAGAACGGTAGCTCTGTTCGGAGAGATCCCGGTCGCAGCGGCGTTGGGCGGCAGCACGTTCAGGAGTGTAATTCGTGGCTCGCCAAACCCGAACTTACTCGCTAGACCCTTCACGATATCATAGACGTTGACGCTCTTGATCCTGACGAACTCTGGGGTGCAGACAGATCCGTACTGGTTTAATGCCTTCACTATTATGCTCGGGTCCAGCTCCTTCCCCACCGCCAGCGTTTGATCATAGATCTGCTTCTTCACCTCGGTTATTTTGGGCATGCAGCTCTTTACAACCTGCTCGAAATCGTTCCGCTTCATCCGTAGCTCTGCGATATATATCGAGGCGTTGTCCGACGTTATGTCCAGCTCCCCCCTGTAAGCCACAAGCTTGTTCGCGAAAATCACTATGATGAACTGCATTAGCACCAGCATGATGGGTGTCCACTCCAGGAAGAACTGGTAGAGGAAGATCCCCACGAACAGGATAAGCATGAACAGGTAGAGGAAGTTCCCGAAAATCACTGAAGCGATTAGCTTCTTTATCCCCCTTTCCTTGCCCGGTAAGAGTTTCATCTTCGGCGAGAAGACCAAGAAAAGCGATGCTTTGCTCTGGTCCGAGAAATATGACCTTATGATCGTCTCTAGCTCTACGTTTAGACCTACAAAGTCCTTATCCTTAATTGAATCGATCGGGTATGGGGCGTAGAAGATCTCCACCCTGTCTGGGAGGAACCTTACGGCGACATCCAATACGCTGCCGTCCTTGGCATTTAAGCGGTACTGCAACATGGCGCCGCCCTCTATGGAGGCCCGGGAGAGCTGCGAAAGGTATGAGCTACGTTCCAAAACACCAGTCATGAAGTCAAGTAGGGAAGGCAACTGCTCTGGCGGTACCCTTATGTCTATGGTAGCGGTTCTCCGCCAAGTATGGCTGATTGTGCCGCTTTCCACGTTGCTTTCCAAGAGGACGCCCACCAGAAAACCCTCCAATACCAGATTATATATTGACTGGGTAAAAAGTATATCACACAGCAGTAGCGAAGTTTTTGCTCATCTTTTTAAGCAGTAAAATGTAGATAATTAGGAGAGGTCGTATTGATGAGGGAGATAGACGAAGTCGACCAGAAGGTCCTTTTTTTTCTGAAGGATAATGCTAGGGTGCCATTCACAAAGATCGCAGAGAAGGTCGGACTCTCGGAGGCAGCCGTCCGCAAGAGGGTGGAGAGGCTTCAGAAGGATGGGATAATAAAGAGGTTCACGGTGGAGGTTGATACGGGTGAGAAGGTCCGTGCAGCAATCCTCGTGTCTGTACAGCCAACGCACCCAAACCCTGCTGTCGCGCAGACTGTAAAAAAGATCCAAGGCATCGATCAAGTCTTCGAGGTTGCGGGCGAGGTTGACATCATCGCCATAGCCTCCGGCGGGAGCATCCAGGAGATAAACAGATATATCGACGAGGTCAGACGAATAGACGGCGTATCAAAGACCAGCTCCATGATAGTCCTAAGGTCTTGGATTTGAATTTCGCACTTTAAGGTTCTTAAAGCGTAGTATTGTTAGATATTTATTAGACGAAACATTTAAATAATTTCGTTATTCGAATCTAACAGGGTTGAATATATCATGCCCAAGCTCAACATACTATTCGATCATATGAGGTGGGAGGAGAAGGCGCTCTACAAGGCATGTGAGAAGAAGGGAGTGGACTTCTCGCTGGTGAACGCTGAGAAGGTCTTCTTCGATCTTACCTCGCCAAATAAGCCAAAGGAGATAGGTGATGTCGTAGTGCAGAGATGCGTTGGCCACTTCAGGGGGCTACACGCCACGGCAGCGCTGGAAAGCTACGGAGTGAGGGTCATAAACAGTTACAATACATCCGAACTCTGTGGGAACAAGGTTCTGAACACCCTTATATTCAAGAGGTACAACATACCGACCCCCAAGACATATATGGCGTTCACGGTGGACTCCACACTGGATGCCCTACAGGAACTTGGCTATCCCGCGATATTGAAACCGGTGGTTGGGAGTTGGGGGAGGCTCGTCTCCCTGCTAAATGACAAGACCTCCGCCACAGTCGCGCTGGAGCACAGGGAGATGATGTTCCCGCTCTACCAGATATACTATGCCCAGGAGATGGTCAAGAGACCGCCGAGAGACCTGAGGGTCTTCGTCATAGGAGATGATGTTCCCGTCGCGATCTACAGGGTGATTACCACGGATGATTGGAGGAGCAACACTGCCAGGGGCGGAAGGGTTGAGAGATGCCCTGTCACCGCCGAGATCATGGAACTGGCTTTGAAGGCTGCCCACGCCGTTGGAGGGGGAGTTTTTGGTGTGGACATGATGGAGGATGACGGCAGGCTTGTGGTTCATGAGATCAACAGTACCATTGAGTTTAAGAACACCGTGCCGGCTACAGGTGTTGACATACCCGGTATGATAATTGAGTACGCCCTGAAGGGGGTAAAAAGGTGAAGAGCGTAGGCATTATAGGCGCCTCTGGCTACACCGGCGGAGAGCTCCTTAGGATCCTGATAAATCACCCCGAGGCCGACATCAAGGTAGCGACCTCTAGGGAGAACGCAGGTGAGCCGGTGTTTAGGATTCATCCGCAACTCAGGAAGCTGACGGAGCTAAAGTTCGTCGAGCCAGACCTGGATAAGATTGCGGAGAGCTGTGAGTTCGTATTCCTTGCGCTGCCGCACGGCGCATCCGCGCCTGTGGCAAAGAAGCTGCTGGAGAAGGAAGTAAGGGTAATAGACCTAAGTGCTGACTTCAGGCTGAAAAACAGGGACGACTACCCGAAGTGGTACGGCTGGGAACATCCGTGCCCCGAGCTGCTAACGGAATCGGTCTTTGGTCTGCCGGAGTTCCACAGGGAGGAGATTAAGAAGGCGAAGCTGGTGGCAAATCCGGGCTGTATCGCCACCGCAAGCATCCTTAGTGTCGCCCCTGCAATCAGAACTGGGGCGGTTGAGAGGAACAGGGTTGTGGTGGACGCGAAGATCGGTTCATCAGGGGCCGGAATAGGGGTGAGTGAGGCAAGCCACCACCCAGAACACTCGAATTTGGTGAGGGCATACAAACCTTCAATGCACAGGCACACCGCAGAGATAGAGCAGGAGCTATCGCTGAAGACAAACGGCGAAAAGGTAATCATAGCTTTGACTCCTCACGCAGTGGACATGGTCAGGGGTATAATGGCAACCGGCCACTCCTTCCTAACGAGGGAGGTTACGAACCAAGAGATGTGGAAGATCTGCAGGGAGATGTACCAGAATGAGCCCTTCGTAAGGATCGTGAAGGACCACAAGGGTCTGCACATGCTCCCGGATCCTAAGAACGTGATCGGTTCAAACTTCTGTGACGTGGGGTTTGAGATAGACCCACACGCGAAGAGGCTGATAACCTTCGGTGCGATTGATAACATGCTGAAGGGTGCCGCTGGACAGGCGGTTCAGAACTTTAACCTTATGATCGGCGTGGATGAGAGAACAGGAATTGGGTTCACGGGAGTAAGGCCCGTATGAAAATAACAATAAAGATTGGCGGGGACCTCCTCAAGGGGAGGGACATCAACACCGCCCTAATAGAGGACCTGAAAGCATTAACCGAGGAGCATAGCGTGGTACTAGTCCACGGTGGCGGCGACCTGGTTACTGAGGTGGCAAAGAAGTTAGGAAAGGAGCAGGTCTTCGTGATGTCTCCTGAGGGGTTCAGGAGCAGGTACACCGACAGGGAGACCGCCGATATATACGCCATGGTTATGGCAGGAGAGATCAATACCAAGATCGTTGGAACGTTGCAGTCCTTCGGAATAAACTCGATGGGCCTCTCTGGTTTTGACGGCGGGCTCATCAGGGCAGAAAGGAAAAGGAGGCTAGTAATAGTGAACGAGCAGAGGCGCAAGGTAGCTATAGAAGGTAGATACACGGGTAGGATTACTTCGGTCAACAGCGGACTGCTTGAGGTCCTTCTAAGGGAGGGGATCATGCCAGTAATATCCCCGCTAGCAATGGGGCTTGAATACGAGCCGCTGAACGTTGATGGAGATAGGACCACTGCCGCGGTGGCGAAGGCGATTAAGTCGGATGTAGCAATCTACCTAACAGACGTGGAGGGCGTTATTCTTGATGGGAGGGTGGTTCCTAAGATAGGAACCCTCGAGGTAGAGGGGCTTCTTGAGAAGATAGGCCCGGGCATGTCCACGAAGATCCACGCTGCCATTGAGGCGATAAAGGGCGGTGTGGGCAAGGCAATTATCACTTCAGGATTTACTGAGAGCCCACTGAGAAACACACTTGAGGGTAAATGCGGAACGGTGATCTCGCTATGAGCAGATACGAGGACACTTTCCTGGCAGACACGTTCTGGAAGCGTCCTATCACTCTCGTAAAGGGAAGGGGTGCCAGAGTTTGGGATTCCGCCGGTAAGGAGTACATCGATTGTAGCTGCGGCTACGGCGTTGCGCTGCTGGGGCACTGCCATCCTAAGGTCATCGAGGCTATAAGGAGGCAGTCCGAGAGGATGCTAACTTGCCACGGCTCATTCTATAATGACGCCAGGGAGGAGTGCCTCTCTAGGTTGGTAAAGATAAAGCCCGAAGGGACGGACAAGGTCTTTCTGAGCAACAGCGGGGCGGAGTCGGTCGAAACGGCAATAAAGCTTGTACGCAAGTTCACAAAAAGGAAGGGCCTCATAGCGATGATCAACTCCTTCCACGGGAAGACGATGGGCGCGCTCTCTCTTACATGGGCTTCGAAGTATAGAGAGCCTTTTATGCCGCTGCTGGATGGCGTAAAATTCGCTCCCTACGGCAAGACTGATAGGCTGGAGGGATTCATTGACGACAGCATCGGTGCGGTCTTTATTGAGCCAGTGCAGGGAGAGAGCGGAATCAACATTCCACCGTCAGACTACCTAAAGCAGGTCAGGGAGATCTGCGACAGGAAGGGGGTACTTCTAGTGCTGGACGAGGTGCAGAGCGGCTTCGGCAGAACGGGCAGGATCTGGGCGCACCAACATTTCGGAGTGAAGCCAGATATTTTGTGCTCGAGCAAGGCATTAGGAGGGGGGATGCCGATAGGAGCAACGTTCGCCCGCGCCGACATAATGGATTCTCTGAAGAGGGGGGAGCACTCCAACACCTTCGGGGGTAACCCGCTAGCTTGCGCGGCGTGCACCGGGGCTATCGACGCACTGCTTGAGGATAACCTCGTCGAGAACGCCCGTATCATCGGCGATTATCTGAAGAAAGGGTTCACAGACCTGAACAGTGAGATAATCCGCGAGGTTAGGGGACTCGGTCTAATGATAGGAATCGACATGCGATTCGAGATCATGAACATCATACTTAGTTCCTTGGAGATGGGAGTGATAGTCCTGGAGGCAGGGAAGACCGTACTCAGGTTGCTCCCTCCGCTCGTCATAACAAAGGAAGAGGCAGAGAGGGTCCTCTCTATTGTAGGAATGGCAATAAAAGAGGAGGAGAAAAAGAGAGGGCTCGGTGCTTGATATTATGGACAAAGGATATCCGGAAAGCCTCCTGCTCAAGTTGTTAGAGATCTACAGTCCTAGCGGCAGGGAGGGAGCCATATCCAAATTCCTCGCCGATGAGATGGCTCGCCTGGGGTTCGGCGTTAAAGTAGACGAGATCGGGAATGTAGAGGGTCATTACGGTAAGGGGAGATCGAAGATACTTCTCTGCGGCCACATGGACACTATTGAGGGTCCTATCGAGGTAAGGAAGAGAGGCAAGGTCATATTTGGAAGAGGAGCGGTGGATGCGAAGTCCCCTTTGGCGGCTCTGATATGCGGCGCTAAGAGGTACACCGAGGAGGAGGGCAAGGGCTCGATTACAATCCTCGCAGTGGTGGACGAGGAGGGGAAGAGCAAGGGGATGAAGTACTTTCTATCTCGGTCAAAGGAGAGATACAATTATGCCATATTCGGGGAGCCCAGCGGGGCCTACGCCGTGACCGTGGGCTACAAGGGGCGGCTTCTCTTCAAGGCGACCTGCAGGACATCACCAGGCCACGCAGGCTCCCCCCAACTCTTCGAGAACGCAATCTACGTGGCCATGAGGCTAATACAGAGGCTGCTTTCCCTGGAGGAGGAGTGGAGGGGTGAAGGAAAGGCGGATTTGTTCGAGGTCCCGACCCTGTGCGTGACCGGCATGAGAGGCGGTGCCGAGGATAATACCGTCCCTTCAAACTGCGAGGTAACGGTGGACGTGAGGATCCCACCTTCCATGACAATATCAGATATGAAGAAGAAGGTCCTCTCGGTATTGAACGCCTTCAAGGCAAGGGAGGGGAGGGCAGAGATCGAAGTTAAATTTATTGACGAGAATCCACCCTATCAGGAAGATCCTAACTCGAGGCTCGTCAGGGCATTTGTAAACAGCATTAAGGAGATCAAGGGGAGGGAGTGCAGGCTCTCGCGTAAGAGCGGGACGGCGGACGTTAACGATTTCGTGATGAGGTTCAGAACACCCGCTGTAGTTTATGGTCCAGGTAACTCGAAGCTTGACCACACGCCTAAGGAGAACGTCTCGGTCGAGGAGTACTTAAACAGCATAGATGTAGTTGCGGCGGTTCTAAAGAAGATAACTATGTAGTGAATTCTGTGTTTTATTTGTCGCATAGCAAATATAATGCAACCCACCATACCTCGTGGATCCAAATAAAGGATAGGTTGTCGGGATCACTCAACCTTGATGCTGTAGCGCTTTTCCTTCTTTGGCAGGTGGAGCTCGAGTATGCCGTTCTTGAATCGAGCCTTTGAGTGCTCCGGATCGATCTTCGCAGGCAGGGTGAAAGCCTTCGAGTACCGGAAGAACTTTACCTCCCTCTGGAACGTTCCCCATTTTTCGTACTGCACCACCCTGCTCATCTTGCCCTCTATGATCACGGTATCCTCTGTTAGGTTCACCTCAACGTCTGCCTTCTGCCTCACGCACGGCATGTCTATTCGGATCATCAACTCCGCTTCCTTATCATGGAACTCTGTCAGGGGCTCGAGGCACCCACTGACGTGATCCCACATGAGGCCGTAGGACCATGTATCTGCAGGTTCCAGTGGCATTTTCTTGCGTATGGACATCTGGATCACCTCAGACGTACATGAGTGGCAGCTCATACTCCTGGGACTTCCCCATCTTCTGCATGTTCTCGGAGGTCTTGCGCATCAGCTCCCTGGCGTTGAGGCGGATCTCCTCGGACTTCTCGATCAGGGACTTTGTGTCCACGTTGATCGGCACGAATTTGTTGAGGGTAGATATCGCCACGGCAGCGGCGCCAGGGTCAGGGTACTGCGGATACGACTCTGCCATCAGCAGAAGGTTTGGCAGGTCGTTTTGAATGGAGAGCTTAGCAATAAGCGCGTACGGTCCCACAAGGAATCCCTCCTCCATCACCGGGATCTCATACTTCTTGATGGACTCTCTTAGTGATGCGCTATTTGACGCCCCGTAGACCTTTGGTATATCTATATCTATCCTGTTCGGGACGCCTATGCCCCCCAGAGAAACGAGGAGGGGTGAGTCTTTCTCCTTTGCCCAGCCGACTATAACCTTAGAAAGCGGGTAGATGGATTCCGGGGAAAGTGACGTCTCGGCGAAGATAGCCAGAATGGTATCCTTCTGGTACAGCCTCACAGGATAGGTGGGCTCCCCGTGGTGGAATACAACTATCGGTGGGAATATGTCTGAGTCGAAGTACCCGACCTCTTTCATGCCTAGTTCCTTTATTATGTGTGATACAGCAATTATACCGACCAGCCCGACGTCTGGAAGACCGCACAGAATTGTAGGCTTTTTGGCTCTGATGTCTTCAGTCTCGATTATTGAGACCCCTTCAACAGAATAAGTCAACTTTAACTCCCTCGATTATATTTAAGATTGGTACGTAAAAAGTTTTTCAGGGCACCTCTTCAAGGATGAGTGCCGGTCCATCCTTGCCGACAATCTTGTACCTCCTGTCCTTCATTATGCCCTTTTCACACCTAGCCTTCCAGTACTCTCCCTTGTAGAGTACGAATACTAATGCCCCAGGGGGGGCATCCTCAGAGGCTACGACCTCGTCTCCGATCAGCATCCCTACGGTTGGGCGCTTTCGCCTTATCTGGAGGATCTTTATGATGATGAAGAGGAAGATGGCGGCTATGCAGACGGACGCGGCGAGGATGGAGTAGGTGAAGGTTGCGTACCAGTCGCTGGAGACGAACCACTTCTCCGGGCTGAAAGGCACCAAGAAGAGCGAGCCTATGGTGAGGATTATTATACCCGAGATGCCAAAGACCCCGAAGCCAGGCGTCGCGAGCTCGTAGATAAGCAGGATCGCGCCGAGGGCGATCATCACGATGGAGATGATGTTGATGTCAAAGCCTAAACCCACGAGGGCTAGTAGTAATGCCACACCACCCAATATCTCCCCTCCATGTGCAGGAGCATGAAACCCGAATATTAGTGCAAAGATGCCTACTATGAACAGGATGTTTGAGATCAGGGGATCGGATACCGCATTTATGACACTGTCCCTGAGCCTGAAGCTGTATTCGATCACCGTTGCCCCTTCGGTCTTCAGCACTACCGTACCGGATGTGGTGTTGACGACCCTGCCGTCCACCTGCCTGAGTAGGGACTCCAGGTCACTCGCCCTGACCTCTATGACCCCATACCTATAGGCCTCCTCGTCGTCCACGTTGATATTTTCTGTTATAAACTGGACGGCGAGAGTCTGGTTTCTGTTGTGGGCCTTAGCCTGTGTTGCCATCACTGAGACCACGGCGTTGATTAACTTGGTGTCGTTCACAGGGACGCTCCCAAAGGGAGAGTATTGGACTGGCTGGCACGAGCCGATGATTGTGTTCGGGGCCATTGCTGCCAGGTGGGAGGCCATAAGCAAATAGGTTCCGGCCGACCAAGCGGTGGTGCCAGCTGGGTATACATACGCAATGACTGGTATAGGCGAATTCTCCATTGCGGTGATCATCTTTAACATGGCGTCGAGGCTCCCGCCCGGCGTCGAGAGCACTAGGACAACTGCGGAGCAGTGCTCTGAGGATGCGGTGATAAGAGCATCTGAGAAGGCATCCGCGTGGGCGTTGGATATCGTGCCGGTCAGCCCGAACGTAAGGACTTTCTCCCCGGCTGACTGAACCGTGGGGGCACCCGCGAGAAAGAGTAAGACCACAAAAAAGACGGGGATAAGGAGCGTGGCAGGGATTGTTCGCCTAATCATTGTTCCCTGTTACTCCGTCTTTTTGACTTGCCTGTCAAGGCCCTTTGCTATGGCGGTAAACTCCCCGACACGACTCTGGGTTTCGGATGATGTCACCACTATCAAGTTCTTCTCCCTCGCGACCTCCGTGAGCATCTGGAACTCCCTCAGCTTTAGCGCGAGCGGGTTCTTCTGGTACAGCTCCGCGGCATCGCTCATCTTTTGAGCTGCCTGTTGTTCGCCCTCTGCGATTATTATCCTGGAACGCCTCTCCCTCTCGGCCTCTGCCTGCTTTGCCATAGCCCTCTGCATAGATTCCGGCAACGTGACATCCTTTATCACCACGGCCGTCACCTTAACACCCCATGGATCGGTGGGGACGTCAAGAACCTCCTGCAATTTACGATTGAGTTCTTCCCTCTTTGTCAGGAGTTCGTCAAGTTGAACCTGCCCGAGTATGTCCCTCAGGGTCGTCTGTGCTAGCAGGTTTGTCGACAGGACGTAGTTCTC
>CAZNTO010000006.1:9304-11899 GCA_964576015.1 uncultured Nitrososphaerota archaeon | reverse complement strand
TTTACTACCTTAATTGCGGACCCAAGGAACCAGAGGATTATTATCGCAACTATAAGATACACTATGATGTTGGTAAGGTCTAGAAGCGAGGATGGCAACAATTGTCCGACTTCTAAAATAATGCTCAAAGACATACCTCCTCTTATAATTCAAGACAGGAGGGTTATATTCGTTTTACTCTTGCGGCTCCCAAAGCACAAGCGGACTGTCCCATAGGGCATCTGCTCTAGACTTTACAGGTTTTGCCCTCCTTACCTTATGTACAATCCTTCTCACCTGCAGCAGGGACATTTTTATCGCCATATAATAGATAGCTGTCGAAGTATATAATGTTAATTATCGGCTTTTATCGTGAGGAAAATCGACTATTAACGATTATCCTGGGAACGATAGTATCATTGATTAGTCTTGAAAAGGATTGTACAAATGTAAAGCAATATATTTTTAAATGCATATCTAGTCTTTACTAAGTCTATTGGGTGCAGACATTGCTCAAGGTCGTAGATACTACGGTTCGAGATGGGCAACAATCGCTATTCGCCACCAGGGTTAGGACCGACGATATACTACCAATACTGGAGAGGATGGATGAGATAGGCTTCTATGGTATGGAGGTATGGGGCGGGGCGACCTTTGACTCCTGCATCAGGTACCTGAACGAGGACCCCTGGGAGAGGCTTAAAAAGATAAAGAGGAGCCTGAAGAAAACCAAAGTGGTTATGCTTCTGAGAGGCAAGAACCTCGTAGGGTATAAGCACTACCCCGAAGAGGTGGTGGAGACCTTCGTCAGGAGGTCCTATGAGAACGGGGTGGATGTCTTCAGGATATTCGACGCCCTGAACGATATAAGAAACCTGAAGAGAGCGATACACGTTGCTAAGGAGGTTGGGGCAGAGGTTCATGGGGACGTGGTGTACACCCTCAGCCCAATTCACACGGTAGACTACTTCATCGACATGGGGAAGAAGATCGCAGAGCTAGGGGTTGATGCCGTAAGGATAAAGGATATGGCTGGGCTCTTGGCACCCCGAGTAGCCTATGATATCGTCAGGGGGATAAGGAAGGAGACGGGGCTCCCGGTTGGGCTACACTGCCACTACACCTGCGGTCTCGCCTCACTATCGTATATAAAGGGCATAGATGCCGGCGCGGAGTTCATCGATACCGCGCTATTTCCATTCGCGTTTGGCGCCTCTCAGCCAGCCATCGAGACGATTTACGAGGCGCTGAGGGGAACAGGGCTCTTGGCACACATCAACATTGAGCTGATTAGTGATGCAGCAGACTTCTTTGAGAAAGTTAGGGAGAAGTACAAGGGATATACCTCCGAGGCTACAGAAAGGATCGATCCACGGGCGCTACGCCACCAGATCCCAGGTGGGATGCTCTCGAACCTCGTCGTGCAATTGAAGGAGTACAACGCCCTATCGAAGATGAACGAAGTACTAAAGGAGGTTCCTATCGTGAGGAGAGATCTGGGATACCCACCGCTCGTGACCCCCATGAGCCAGATAGTGGGAACCCAAGCTGTAATGAACGTTATAACCGGCAACAGGTACGGCATGTTGATCAAGGAACTGGAGAACTATATCAGGGGGTTTTACGGGAAGCCCCCTGGTGAGATAAGTAGGGATCTGATTGAGAAGGTCAAGCCAGGCGAGGTGCCCAAGGAGCTTTCCTTCAATAATATACCAGAGGAGGCGAAGAGGCTTTTCAAAAAGGATGAGGATGCCCTTACGTACCTTCTATTTCCCCAGCTTGCGACTTCTTTTCTGAAGGGAGAGATGAAGGCAGTAGCCGAAAGCAGTGAGGCTGAGAAGCGGAAGGAGGTAAGGTGGTTCCATATAAAGGTGGGGAACGAGGAGATCGATGTCAAGGTCGTCGGAGAGGACTGATTCGATAGCTGGCGTGGGGATCTTTAGGCTGGAAATGTGCGTTTAAATAGCAGCAAGATAAATACGCTTGAAGTGAATAGGGACTTCAGAAATTACTTAATGCTAAGGGAGGCGTACTAGATGGATATTAATCTGTTGAGAGAGATAAGCGAAGCACCGGGAGTCTCGGGCTTCGAATACGGGATACCGGAGATCATAAAGAAGAAGCTAAAGGGCTTCGTCGACGAGATGAGGGAGGACAAGTTTGGGAACCTGTACGTCCAGAAGGGAAAGGGCACCAAGACAATAATGATTGCCGCGCACACCGACGAGATAGGTCTACTTGCGAAGCACATTGATGATAAGGGCTTCATCAGATTTGCGAAGCTAGGTGGCGTACCCGACCATATACTCTTAGGCCAGAGAGTTTGGATCCATGGCATGAAGAAGAGGATACATGGTGTGATAGGGTGCAAAGCGATACATATCATGAAGGACGAGGAGCGGAAGCAGCTGGTCACGTATGACAAGATGTTCATCGACGCTGGGGCGACGAAGGATCAGCTGGCGAAGCTCGGGGTCAAGGTAGGAACGCCCATAACTATAGACAGGAACCTCACCGAGCTGGAGAATGATATCATCGTGGGCAGGGCTATGGATGATAGGGCAGGCTGCTACCTGCTGATCGAGGCGTTCAAGAGGGCAAAGCCAACCAACAGGG
>CAZNTO010000006.1:3075-9204 GCA_964576015.1 uncultured Nitrososphaerota archaeon | reverse complement strand
GCGATGCAGATGGCCAAAGAAGGGGTTCCCTCCGGCTGCATATCCATTCCTTCAAGGTATGTCCATAGCTGTAGCGAGGTCGTCTCCAAGAAGGACCTAGAAAACGGGATCAAGTTCCTTGTCATAATGATGGAGAGCAAACTACCATTTTAGAGTGTCACAAATGCCCCGACAGCACAAAATGTACCTCGAAAATATCAACGAGGCCCACGAGAGGGGAAGGATCAGCGACGAGGTACTGAAGAGTTTCTACGAGAAGCTTCCCAGCCTTGAGAAAGCGATCACGGCTGTCGAGGACGCCTCTGGTCTGAGCTACCCCTTAATAGTGTTTGATCCCTCGCTGATCTTAATCGAGTACCCCTCCTCAACCTTCTCAGGCACGGTCATCTACGCCTCTACTCAGATCCGCAAACTGAATGACACGTACCAACTCTGCGTCGAGATCTCGCTCCCCTTCCTACTCTACGTAAAGGAGAGCGCACTAAAGGCATGTGTAGCACATGAGTTCCTGCACTATGTCTTCACAACTATCACCCTGAGCAACAAAGCATTCACGGTGTTATCAGGGGAGAGGTTGGATACTCCGGAGGTCCACGTGGCTTTTGATGATACGCATATCGTGGCACCCGAGGAGTGGCTAGACAACAAAGAACTCGTCGACCTAATCAAGGCTACCTTCAAACCTGTCATAGCAGATAAGGAGCTCGAGATGAAGATCAAAAGTAATTGGGTAGACAAGTCCATGCCCGTTAGGCAGATATCGAGCGGGGAGAGCAAGACAAGTATCCCTATCCTTGAGGTGCCGAAGATACCTCTGGATGGAAACATAATACAGAGGAGCAAGATAAAAAAATAGCAATTGGTATCATTATGCTGGCTGTTGAGACTAAGTCCCTGACAAAGCAATTTGGGATGTCCACAGCGGTGGATCGTCTGAGCTTCGAGGTAGAGGAGGGGGAGATATTCGGACTTCTTGGTCCCAATGGTGCTGGCAAAACGACAACGATCCGCATGCTAGCCTGCATAGTCTCCCCGTCAGGGGGTTCAGCCAGGGTAGCTGGATATGACATCATGAAGGAGCCAGTAAATGTGCGAAAATCCGTGGGAATCCTAACGGAAAATCCGAACCTCTATGAGAGGTTGTCCGCGGCCGAGAATCTAGAGTTCTTCGCTAGGGCTTATGGAATAACGGACAGGAGGAGAGTCTCGGAACGGATCAAGGAACTCCTAGACTTTTTTCAGCTCTGGGACAGGAGAAATGAGAAGGTAGCCACCTTCTCTAAGGGCATGAAGCAGAAGCTTTCAATCGCGCGTGCCATCGTGCATGACCCGCTCATTCTTCTATTGGACGAACCTACGGCAGGTCTGGACCCTGAGGCATCAAAGCTGATCCGGGACATGATCGAGAGGATTGGAAGCTTGGAGAGGCATACCGTCCTACTATGCACACACCGGCTTGAGGACGCGGAGAAGCTCTGCAATAGGGTGATGATCATTAGTATAGGTTCCAGTAAGGTCGTTGGAACCATGGAGGATCTCCGCAACCGTATGGGGGGGCACCCCAAGTTGGAGGTCACACTTAAAGAAATCAATCGGGAGATGGTAGATAAGGTCAGGAACCTCGTGTTGGTCGAGGGTGTGGAAGTTGACGAAAGATCTACACGTCTATTGGTAACAGCCGACGACATTCAGGCTGTCGCACCGTATGTTGTTAAAACCTTGGTTGGCGCAGGTGCGATGGTGATGAGGGTCAACGTATTCCTTCCCTCGCTTGAGGAGGCGTACCTGAAATTGGTGAGGGAGGGCTGAAAATGACGCTGGAAAATGCCATGCTTGTCTTCAGTAAGGACTGGCGCGAGATAAGGAGGAACTGGCAGGTAGTCGGGCCTCTAGTAATTGTTCCGATGCTCATCACGGTGATGCTACCGCTGGTAATCATACTCATCCCCACTATGACGACGATACCAGGGACGTCCTTGAATATACCTGTAACCATGTTTGAAAATCTGCCTCTTGAGGTTAAGCTCGAGATCGCTGGGATGAATATTTCGCAGCAAATGGTCTACGTATTTGCGCTGTACTTCTTCGCCCCCTTCTTCCTAATAATACCCATTATGGCCTCGAGCGTTCTGGCCTCGGACAGTTTCGCGGGTGAGAAGGACCGGAAGACAATAGAGGCACTCTTGGCCACTCCGCTCACGGATGGCGAGCTTTTACTAGGGAAGATATTGGTATCATTTATACCTTCGATGCTCGTAACCATTCTGGCCTTTACTGTCTACAGCGTAACCGTGGATGTCGCCGCGCTTACGCTCTTCGGTGGGAGGATACTACTCCCAAATCTCCTATGGTTTATCCTCATATTCTGCGTAACTCCTGCTGTTTCCCTTGCGGGGATAGGCATTACTGTCATCGTTTCTGTCAGGGTAAAGGGATTCAGGGAGGCGCAACAGCTCAGTGCGCTTCTTGTTCTTCCCATAATGCTTCTTATATTCTCAGAGTTGGGGGGTCTTATAATGTTCGGACCTACCATGCTGGCTCTGCTGATCGCGGGTTTCGTGACTATGGATCTGATCGTCTTCAGGCTAGGGATGAGCATATTCAGGCGTGAGGATATCTTGGTGAAGTCGGTCTAGCCAGCGATTTAACTAGATACTGGAAGGGTCCGACAGTATAGCTTTTTAATGACGATTTTAAATAGTCATCAGCATCACGAGGTTTAAAATATGGATTATAAGGTTAAAGATCTTGAATTGGTCGATAAAGGGATCTATCTTATGAGATGGGCAGAGGATCATATGCCCGTCCTTATGGGTATAAGGAAGCTTTTTACTAAGGGAAAGCCATTGAAGGGCGCGCAGATCGTGGCCTGCCTGCACGTCACCAAGGAGACTGGAGTTCTGGTGAGAACTCTGCTGGCAGGAGGGGCAAAGGTCGCTCTAACAGCGTCAAACCCGCTCTCTACGCAGGACGAGGTTGCGGCCGCGCTTGTAAAGGATGGCGCCAACGTATTCGCCTGGAAGGGGCAGACGAAGGAGGAGTATTATGACTGTATACAGAGGGCGCTGAGTTACAAGCCGACGATAACGATGGACGACGGTGCGGATGTGGTCACAGAGCTCCATTCAGGCAAAGGGGACATATCGAGGGTTATTGGGGGCACGGAGGAAACTACGACGGGTGTCGTCAGGCTTACATCCATGGCGGAGAAGGGCGTACTCAAGTACCCAATAATTGCGGTAAATAATGCCGAGACAAAGTGGGACTTTGATAACGTTTATGGAACAGGACAGAGCACAATAGACGGCATCCTAAGGGCAACAAATGTACTCTTGGCAGGCAAGAGGTTCGTCATAGCAGGTTACGGGCACTGCGGCAGGGGTCTGGCAAATCGTGCAAGGGGCATGGGCGCGCACGTCATAATCACAGAAGTGGACCCCATGAAGGCGCTGAAGGCGGTCATGGACGGCTTTGAGGTCATGCCTATGGGGAAGGCCGCGGAGATTGGGGATATCTTCGTCACCGCCACCGGCAATAAGAGTGTAATAGGGGGAGAACATTACAAGAGGATGGGGACTGGTGCGATCTTAGCGAACACCGGCCACTTTAATGTAGAGATAGACATCAAAGCACTAGAGGAGATGGCGAAGCAAAAACTCAAGATTAGGGACTTCGTAGACGAGTATATTCTGAAGGACGGGAGGAAATTGTACTTACTCGCTGACGGGAGGCTCGTCAACCTTGCAGCCGCTGAGGGACACCCCAGCGAGGTTATGGATATGAGTTTTGCAAACCAGGCACTGGCGGTGGAATACCTCCTCAAGAACAGCAAGAGGCTGAAGGCAAAGGTCTACAACGTGCCTAAGGAGATAGATTTCTCCATCGCAAAGCTGAAGCTCGACGTTATGGGAATTAAGATAGACACCATGACGAAGGAGCAGGAGAGATATGTAAAGGGATGGTCAGAGGGAACCGAGTAACCACTTTTTATTTTTTATGCACTTCGGACACAAGGCTTTTATGCGATATCATCAAGTTACATAGAGATATGCGGACGGTGAACACTTTTGGAAGAGCCGTTGATTTACTTAAACGGTGAGTTCGTTCCGAAATCCAAGGCTGCAATCTCGGTATTTGATCATGGGCTACTCTACGGGGACGGGGTCTTTGAGGGGATAAGGGCCTACAACGGATACGTCTTCAAGCTCAACGAACACCTTGAAAGGCTTTACGCCTCCGCCCACAGTCTTATGATCAAGATTCCACTGTCAAAGGAGGAGATTAGAAGAGCAGTTATCGATACGCTTAAGAAGAATAAGATGAAGGACGCCTACATTAGACTCGTGGTCACTAGGGGGGCAGGGGATCTGGGTGTTGACCCACGGAAGTGCTCAAAGCCTACTGTCTTCATCATAGCGGGGAGTATATCGGTCATACCCAAAGAGGTCGCAGAGAGAGGGATAAGGACGATTATGACGTGGATCAGGAGGGACCCCGTGGACGGCACGTCCCACGAGATGAAGTCACTAAACTACCTTAACAGTATACTCGCAAAGATCGAGGCGAACAACGTTGGAGCAGACGAAGCTATAATCCTCTCTACACAGGGTTATCTTTGCGAGGGCACAACAGAGAACGTCTTTATAGTGAAGGGCGGAGAGATCTGGACCCCACCGGCTTACACGGGTGCCCTGCCCGGGATCACGCAGTCTGCAGTCTTCGAGATAGTCAAGAGGATCGGGCTTAGGATAATGGAGAGGTTGATCACAGCCCACGAGCTATTCAACGCGGATGAGGTCTTCTTCAGTGGAACAGGGGCCGAGATCGTACCTGTGACCGAGGTCAATGGGAGGGCGATAGGCACGGGCAAGCCAGGTGCAATAACCGCCAGGATAAGAAAGGAGTTTCAGAAGTTCGCATCTGACCCGGCAAATGGTGTGTCCATCGATTGAAGCGAGGGTCGAGTAATAATAGTAGCATCATGGATATGAAGGATCTGAAGGAAAGGAAGCATAACTACGCTCATTATGGCCCGTCAATTGATAGTGGTTTTAACGCTTATCTCAACATTCCTTAAAGAGCCACCTCGGGGCATGCAGGAAGTAACTCTTTTGTAGAGAATGCCATAGCATAGTCAATGAATCGAGAGGACCTATCCTTTAAAGGGATAGGTCATGTTATGCCTTCCACCAATTGAACATGTAGTATAGAACTTTTTTTTGTACCTTATCTATCGTAGCGAGGACAAACTTCTTCCTCACGGTGTGGGAGAGCCTTCCCGCCCGGACTATCTCGATCGGATCGATGTTCGCAGAGTTAGGCAGGACATGTATTATGAACGGGGCATGGTCGATGCCTGGCCCGTACTGATATATAGCAAAGTCCGCGCCGAACTTCATGGCCGGCCTTACGACATACCCTTTCCCTCTTAAATCCTTGTAGACGGCGTATAGCTCATCAAAGAGCTTGTAATGCTCCCTTGAGAGCTTAAGGAGCCTCTCCTTTGTTAATTGGGATTTGCCCGACCTCACACCAATAATGCCCTTCTCTAAGAGGTAGTTGGCCTCCAGTAGCGAGAGCTCAAGGTAAGCGTTTATATCGGATGCCTCCTTCGGCTTGCTTACGCTAAGCGGCTTACCGTAGAACCCCGACTTGTAAAGCTTAGCGCCGTCCTCCTTCGACCAGACAAGCACTCTGAATCCGTGAAGGGATGCTTCAATAACGTCAGTTTCGACCATTGCCATACCCCAAATTATAAAAGGGGAATTCCTTTTTTAAAGTAGAAGATTACCTCATTCATAAAGCTTATTCGAAAAAGTGACGAACTTTGAAGAAGCTTCCTGTCAGCCTGACCAGTATAATGCTAATAATCGGAGCCATAATTTTTATCAGTTACCTTTACCTCGTTGGCTTCTGGAATGTTGTTCAAGTCATCAGCGCGCTTGACCTGAGAATTGCGCTCAGCACGATATTCATAGACCTTGTATGCATAGGCCTCTTTGCGTTAGGATGGAAGCTTCTTTTAGGGAATTCCGGGATGAGATTCAGGCACTGCTTTGAGATAGTCCTCGTGAGCATATTCGGAGATCTTATGATTCCCACCGGTTCAATATCTGGGGAGATCCTAAG
>CAZNTO010000006.1:0-2975 GCA_964576015.1 uncultured Nitrososphaerota archaeon | reverse complement strand
GGACACCCTATATCATACTGGGTGGCTCTGAGCGTCTCGATATTCGCGAGCATGGTTCAGATGATACCCGTCGGCATCCCTGGGCTCGTAGGCGTGATGGAAATTTCCATGACCGCCTTTTTCATGGGGTTTGGAATACCCGCAGACATAGCAGCATCGGGAACGATACTTACCAGGCTGGTAATCTTCTGGTTCGAGCTTCTACTAAGCAGCGTGGCGGCGTCCTTCCAAGGAATCAGAGGGCTTAATGTCCTAAATAACAAAGGAAAAGGTAGTGTAGGCTTAAGCCACCCTGTGCAGCGCCAGCACCCTCAGGTCGTCTGAGGCGTCCTCAATTATGTCAGTCATATGCTCGAGGAGACCCAGAAGATCCCTGTATACCAACAGTCTCTCGATCTTTTTTACTTCCATTAGCGCCTTGAAGTCCAAATCGTGGTAAATGTTATCGACCTTTGACTCCTCCTCGTGAACCTTGCCTACCTGCTGAATGGCCCGTCTGGGGTTCATGGATAGCGCCATTATAGCGTCGCGGAGCCTTTCGTAGGTTGTTAAAACTTCGGCAGACATTGATTTGAGGCCGTCGCCAATGGAAGGCTGAAGCACCCACTTATTCTCTGCAAGCCGGACAACCTGCCTTGAGATCGACTGGGCAAGCTCCGCGACCTCGTCCACCTTGGCCACGAGCCTGAGGAAATCCTCCCTATAGAGGAAGGTCGGTGCGGACTTCGTAAGCTGCTCTATGAGCTCCCTCTTTATATCATCCGCTTCCTCTTCCAGGACGGATATCTTTTGGTAATCACTCTTTAGGTCAGCGATCTTTAAGGAAAGAAAATTGTCGAATGCGCTAACCAGCATCCTGACCGAGTCCTGGACCTTCCTAGCATGATCTGTGAGTAGATCAATGGATTTCCGGTATACGCCGTTTTCGATTTCGTCTATTTCTTCTAGGGGTAGGCTCATTTTTACACACCTTGGTTCGCGTTCTAAAAAACAGATGCCTTTTATAAAGATTTGGCGTAAATAAATTGTAGTTAATAATTATCTAGGTTAGCATCAGCATTTTTTGTTTGTTAGTTCCTCAAGTTGATGCGGCATAACATTACACAGGTTGATCTCTTCCAAAACCTTCAAAAATTCAAGCTATGAAGATTTTTCAAACAGGAGAATAATTTAGCTACGGGCAAGGTGGATTCTAATGATGGACAATTATGATGTAATATAAGTAGGCGCAGGCTCCGCTTGATTAGCTGTAGCGATCCTAGCATCGAGGACCGGTGTCAGTACCGTTGTGTTAGGGGGGACTGGAAAAGAGCCGTTAAATTATGGTCGCGGATGGGTAGGGATCTACACTGGAATAAATGCCTTCAACTTTGTGAAGGGTAGGAAGTTAATGGGAGTTCAAAAAGGCTACTAAGTCTTCCTGACGGTGGCTATAGAGTTATCAGAGAGACCCTGAACCCTCATCTCCTCTGTGTTTATCCAAACCTCATTCTCCGGTATGTCGGAGAGGGGTATGGCGTTCAGCTCCAGTTTCTTCTTTCCGGCCACGACCACCTCGATCCTGCCTGAGATCTGCAGGAATTTATAGGTCGTGGCGTTGAGCTTACTTGAACCCTTTTCGATCTCGTCCCTTCTTCTTAGGCGAAGTCTCTTTTCCGGGGGTCTCTGTGACATAAAACCACCACTTATGGTATGATTACCTATCACCTTTTTTAAATTAACGGATGCGGTAGTAGTCCCTCAGATGCCTGATGAGATCCTTTATGGAAACCCGGGACTGATCCCATGTGTCTCGGTCCCTTACGGTAACGGTGCCATCCTTTAGGGTTTGGTAATCTACAGTTATCGCCAAGGGCGCGCCTATCTCGTCTGAGCGTGCGTACCTCCTGCCTATTGAGCCAGCGTCGTCAAAGTCGGATATGAATCCCTCGGTTCTGATAGAGTTTTGGACCTCAAGCGCCTTCTCCCTGATACCGTCCTTGTTGACCAACGGGAAGACGGACACCTGAATGGGAGCCACCGACCTAGGAAGGCAGAGCACCACCCTATCCTCCTTCTCTGTGTAGGCGCATTCCATTGCCAAGTAGGTGAGCCTGTCCGCACCGAAGGATGGCTCTGCTACGTGGGGGATATAGCGCTTTCCCGTTATCAACTGCTCCTCCTCAAGGAATTCCACATATTCTGGCTTCACGGAGAAGCCGTTTAGAAATGCAGGTCCCTTGGATAAAGCCTCTTTAAGGCTCCTAGGGTCCGCCGCCTTAATTGCAGCGAGGATCCTACCAGTATCTTTCTTGAACTCGTCACTTATCGCATTGACTTTGGGGCGAGCTACCAGAACCTTTGTCTTCTGGGTCGTATCGGACTTCTTGAACACACTGAGGTCCTGTCCGCTGAACTGCTGGTGCCTCGAGACATCGTAGTCGGTTCGGTAGGCGTGACCAGACACCTCCACCCAACCCCACCTTTCGAGCTTTACTACCTGATCGAAGGTCTGTGCAGAGTAGTGGGCCCTCTCATTCGCTAGTTTTGCTACAAACATCTGCGAGTCGTAAGGAGCGCCCAGCTCTGAAACAAAGTCCATAGAAAGGGCCATGAAGTAGGCCTGCCAGTCGGAGAGTATCATCTTCCTCCTGAGGGCTTCCTCGACTGTGACCTCCTTGGGGTCTGTCTTGCCGGCGGTGACCAGATCCTCTGTCAGGAGACGCAGTTTCTTATTGCCGACCTCGCCAAGGAGTTCGCAATTCGGGGACTCGGGATCGAAGAAGAATTCTATCTCCATAATTGTGAACTCTCTCAACCTTATTGGACCCTGCCTTGGGGAGATCTCGTTCCTGAGCACCTTACCTATCTGGGCGAGTCCCATGGGCAGTCTCTCCCTCATGGTGGTGTATATGTTCTTGAAGTTAACGAACATCCCCTGCGCCGCCTCGGGTCTCAAATACGCCACGTTCTCTGAATAGGGACCTATGGAAGTC
>CAZNTO010000005.1:7412-25404 GCA_964576015.1 uncultured Nitrososphaerota archaeon | reverse complement strand
GTCCACGACGTCATAAACCATGTATTCGACAGGGGCTCCTTCTTTGAGGTTCAAGCACAGTTTGCTCCTAATGCAGTTGTAGGATTTGCAAGACTAGGGGGAAGGTCTGTGAGCGTTATCGCAAACCAACCCATGATCTACGCCGGATGCCTCGATATCGATTCGTCGGATAAGATCGCCAGGTTCGTGAGGACATGCGACACCTTCAACATTCCGCTAGTAACATTCGTAGATGTTCCGGGTTACCTGCCAGGCACCAAACAGGAGCACGGCGGGGTGATCAGACATGGCGCCAAGGTAATATACGCCTACTCTGAGGCCTCGGTGCCAAAGCTAACTGTGATCATGAGAAAGGCGTACGGGGGTGGCTACATCGCCATGTGCAGCAGGCACCTAGGCGCGGACGTTGTATTTGCATGGCCAACGGCCGAGATAGCGGTAATGGGCCCTGAGGGTGCGGTTGAGATCATCTACAGGAATGAGCTCATGAAGGCAAAGACCCCCGAGGAGGCAAAGGAGATCACAAACAAACTCGTAGCAGAGTACAGGAACAAGTTTGCGAATCCATACATCGCCTCGCAAATGGGCTATATAGATTCCGTGGTCCTGCCAAAAGAGACAAGGCCAATGCTCATCAAGGCTCTCGAAAGTTTTGCATCGAAGAGAGACCTCCAGCCCAGAGCTCCCAAGAGGCACGGGAACATCCCCGCGTAACTATCCTTTTTTTAATCTTTTTTCTCCATTCTGCCAGTTCTCTCTAAATCAAACCTCCACAATTTCCTCAATCCCGCCCCCCTATTGTTTTCTTTCAGCAACCGAACATTTTTTTCCGTAATTCTTATTTATTTGGCAAATCATTCGGCTTTAACATAGGAGAGAATCACTTTGAAAAGACCACTTGAAGGTATTCGCGTATTAAGCCTAACTGGCGCCCTCTTCGGACCCTACTGCAGCATGGTCCTAGCAGACCTAGGTGCAGAGGTTATCAAGGTCGAGAGGCCTGGTTTTGGTGACATGAGCAGAGAATGGGGGCCGTTCTTCCCAAACGTACAAGGACCAGATAAAAGCGGATATTTTGTTAGCCTTCACAGAAACCACAAGTCCCTCACGCTCAACCTGAAGAACCCCAAAGCCAGAGAGATATTAAAAGAACTGGCAAAGAAGAGTGATGTCCTGATAGAAAATTTCAAGCCAGGCACAATGGATGGTTGGGACATAGGCTATGAGGAGCTCAAAAAGGTCAACCCGAAGTTGATATATGCATGCGGTTCGGGTTTTGGCCATTACGGTCCCTACAGTGAATGGCCGAGCTACGACATCATAGGTCAGGCCATGTCGGGCTTTATGGATCTGAACGGATGGCCGGATAAACCGCCAGTGAGGGCCGGATCTTCCATAGGAGATATAATATCAGGTATGTTCCTAACCATCGGTATAATCGCGGCGTTGAGGTATCGCGATATAACTGGAAAGGGTCAGAAGGTAGACGTAGCCCAGATGGACTCCATGCTTGCCGTCCTCGAGAACGCAGTCATACGTTACACCTTGGAGCACAAGGTTCCGACTAGAATAGGCGCAAGGCATCCCTCAATAGCACCATTCGATATATTCAAGGTAAAGGACGGATACGTTGTAATCGCTGTTGGCAATGAAGGTATATGGAAGCGCTTCTGCCCTGCCATCGGGAAATCTGAGTGGTTAGAAGATCCAAGATTCGCCACCAACGAGCTTAGGCTAAAGAACGAGGCTATTCTGAAAACCCTGATAGAGGAATATACGAAGGAGAGGACAAGGTGGGAGATTGCGATGCTTCTTCTAGGAAACGACGTTCCATCTGCCCCCGTGTTCAACGTGGGAGAGGCCATCGATGACAAACAAACCAAAGCCAGAGAGATGATCATAGAATTCGACCAGCCGCAGTATGGCAAGGTGAGAGTAGCCGGGTGTCCCATAAAGTTCTCGGAAACTCCGATAAAAGTCTTCAATCCTGCACCCCTACTCGGGCAGCACAACGAGGAGATCCTGACCTCTATTCTTGGCTTCACAAAGATTCAATATGATAAGTTGAAGAAGGAGGGCATCATCTGAAGCAATCAAGGTCGCGGAAGCACAAACCTTATCCCGCAACCTGCCTCCCATTTTTGTGATGGTCTTGTTATCCAAAATCATAGATGATCTCCTGATAGAAGGAACCTTCGTCTCAGGGGAAGAGATCGCTCGTAAGGTAGGAGTATCGAGAACGGCCGTCTTTAAGCACATCAGACTCCTCAGGAGAGATGGCTACTCGATAGAGTCCGTACGAGGAAAGGGCTACCGGCTGTTGCCGCGTTTCGACGGTTTACTTCCTCTCGAGGTCAGGGTGAAGGCTAGATCCACCACATTTGGGAAAGATTTAATCACCTTAAGGTGCGTGGATTCCACACAAGACTACGGGCGTAAGGTGGCAAATGCGGGTGCCCCTGAAGGGACGGTCGTTGTTGCGCTGGAGCAGAAGGCTGGGAAGGGAAGGATGCGCCGGACGTGGTCCTCACCCAGGGGCGGACTGTGGTTCACCCTCCTTTTGAGACCGTCAGTTCCGATGAGTGAACTATACAAACTCACGCTACTCTTTGGCGTCTCCGTTGCGAGGGCGCTGGATTCCTACGGCCTAAAGCCCTACCTGAAGTGGCCCAACGATGTCTTGGTGGACGGCAAGAAGATCTGCGGCATCCTGCTAGAGATCTCTGGAGAGCCTGACAGGGTTGACTATGTGTTGGTTGGCATCGGGTTGAACGTCAACTTCTCCTCCCGAGATCTCCCAGATGATATCCATTCCTCTTCGACCTCCATATACGATGCACTGAACCGCCGAGTGGACAGGGCAGACCTTCTTTGCCGAATCCTTGAGGACTCTGAGCACCTGTACCTCTCTGCCATAAAAGAAGGGTTCCAAAAAGTTATAAATGCTTGGAGGTCGATGTCCTGTACCATAGGGCGGACTGTAACCGTCCAGTCGTTTGGAACCTCCATCAGCGGTCGGGCAGTAGATATTGATGACGACGGCTCACTCATAGTGAAGACAAAGGAAGGTCTGAAGAAGGTATACTCGGGCGATGTATTCCACTCATAGGGCGCTGTTTTGCATGTGCCTTGCTGGCTTTCGCTTCGGGTGCTAGCATGGCTCCCTATTTCCGCCGCTGCTCCTGTCCAATAGGGAGAGCCTGCCCCTGATCTCTGCCTGCAAATTCTCTGGCAGACCGGGTAGCCCTGGATCCAAGAACCCCTTGACCAGTATACCTATCGCCTGGTCGGGCTGTATCCCCCTCGACATTAGATAGTGGAGCTGCTCCTCCTGTAGCTTGCCTATCGCCGCCTCGTGGGAGAGCTCTGTGTCAGAATGCTCTGCTATGAGCTCAGGTATGGCGGTAATGGAGGCAGTTGGGCAGAGCATGAGCCCCCTACACTCGAGATGCCCCTTGGTATTCTTGCTCTGGCCAATAATTTGACCCCTGTTATAGACCTTCGCAGTCCCAGTGGCAACGACCTTGAATACCGACTCACCAGAGGTGCCCTCCTCCATTAGTATTAGCCTGTTGCCCAGGTCTATTATGGAGTCCTTGCTCGCATATACGATCGAGTTGAACTTTGCCTTTGCGTTCCTGCCCGTCAGGTAGGCAGTCGGATAGCTCTGGATATCCCTGACCGGCTTTATCAGAACGTAGTTCGATATGAAAGTCCCGCCCTCCTCCACTATGGCAGCCGTCCTTGGTCTTATGTACGTCTGGTCACCCCAGCTGTGGATCATGGTGAATATGATCGTCGCATTCCTCTTGACATAGAACTCGCTTATCCCCAGATGGGCTGCCCTCTTTGACCTGTTCCCGACGGTGCACCCCGTTATGATATTCAGCTCTGAACCCTCCTCTGCAATGATTATATTGTGGGGTGCCTGCAGGACCCCCTCCGTGTCGATGTAGAGGCAGGCCTGCACCGGGTGCTCTATCTTCTCATTCGGTGCCGACCTTATGAAGTAGCCCTTTGTCTGCTTAAGCTCTGCCATAGCCGTGTACTTGTCCTGCTCCACGGAGAGAGCCTTCCAGTAGTAGGCTCTAAGCCAGTCGTATTTGCTGAGAGCAAGGTCCGTGGGCATGAGTTCCAGCCCCTTTATCCTTGAGGCCAGCTGGCTTAGCAGAACAGCGTGGTCCATCTGGAAGTATGTTCCGCTCTTGACCCCACCCTTGACCTCTCCTACATCCACGCCCACCTCAAGACTCTTCTTCTTTGCCTCCTCTGAAATGGTCGTTGGAGTGCTACCTGTCTGTATGAACTCGCTTAAGTCGATGTCATTCCCATATGGGGCCCTCTTCGTTACCGCCTGCAGGGCTCGCATCTTGAACCTCTCTCTCCAGGCATCATCCATGTGCCGTCGCCTCCTTTATGAGCTGCTCGTACCCCATCTCCTCGATCTTCGGTATCAACTCGTCATAACTCCCCGTAATCACGATCCTTCCGTTGGACATTACATGCACCCTCGTAGGTTTAAGGTACTGCAGGATGTGCCTATGGTGAGTTATTATTATCACGGTGCAACCATAACCGGTAATATAGTCATTTAGGCTGTTCCCTACCACCCTCAAAGAGTCTATGTCCACACCACTGTCGGGCTCGTCCAGTATCATCAACTTTGGCTTCATAGCAAAAATCTGGGCGAGCTCAGATCTCTTCCTCTCTCCCCCGGAGAAGCCCACATTGAGCTCCCTGTTAATATAAAGCGAGGGCTCTAGGTTGACCTTCTCCAACATCTTCTGGGGGAAGTCTGGGTCATCTCCAGGCTTAGGTGTCCACGGGTTCAACCCTCCAGCCAGGGAGATGATATTTCCGAGCCTTATGCCCCTTATCGCTGGCGGGGATTGGAATGCCAGCGCTATGCCAGCCCTCGCCCTCTCGTCTATCGTCTTGTATGTAATATCCTCGCCGTTGAATACGATCTTACCTCTCGTAACGTTGTACTGTGGGAAACCAGCCAAGGTAAGCGCAAGGGTGGTCTTGCCCGAGGCGTTGTGGCCCATTACCGCAACAACCTCTCCCTTATCGACCTTCATGTCGACTCCCTTCAGTAGCTCCTTCCTCTCAACGCTAACGTGTAAGTCCTCAATATCAAGCAACACTTTTCAATCCCCTATTACATCCCATCTTGCACTTCTTGCAGTCCTCCACCTCTACGGTAACCGGCTTCTCCCCCTTGATTGTCATAACCCCATTCCAAGCCTCCTTTACGCTCCCCTTATCCCCCTCTATTAGATAGCACCTCGATCCCTCGCCACCGTCTATACCACCGCCGCCAATGGGCAGGCATTCACAGCCGAACAAGGTATTCACAGCCTCGATCTCAGTAACAACCTCCCCAGGTATTGGCATCATCCCCACTGGTAGGTTCATGGAAAATAGGAATCTCTGGTTGCCCAACCTCGGAATGAGATCCGGTATGGCATAGGGGACGAACTTCTCCAGACTCACCGGCACGATGACCTTCACACCCCTCGCAAGGAGGACCCCTATGCTCATGCCCATAGTCCCTCCGGTTGCAGATCCCAAGTATACGCCAGTGTTGCCCCACGGGTCCAAAGCATTGGCCCCTTTTATGAACACGTCAGAGGGGCCGAGTTCCTTGACTACATCCTTAAGCCCGAGCCTCGTGAGCTTCCCTTTCGAGATGACCATCTCCTTCAGCCTGTAATCCGAATTGGATACGCATGTCCCTTCCGGAGTTATCACGCCTATGGAGAACATCCCCTTCTCTATCCGTCTTCCTAGGATCTCCTCCACCACGTAGGCGTTTGTCGTTCCAAGACAGATGACAATGGTTCCCTTCTTCAGACTCTCTCTGACCGGTTCCATCATGGCTACTGCCTTGCCTATGAGGCGCTTCGCCTCAGATGGAGTGAGAGTAATGAGCGCCCTCTCCATAACAATCACATCGTTATACAATCATCCAAAAAGTTATATCTTTTTTCCCTGATATCCCATTAAGGTCATTTTGATGAATTCGAGGTTGCTCTTCCTTCCCGTCATCGAATCAGTATTGATGATCTTCCTGACGGGCTTGCTCGCTGTCCTACTGGCCTTCTGAGGTGACAGGTATGAGGGTTGCCATCCTTTATTCAGGAGGAAAAGATAGCAATCTGGCCACCTATAAAATTCATAGGATCGGACATGAGGTCGTGGCTCTGGTATCAGTTATAGCCAAGAGATCCGACTCGTGGATGTTTCACATACCGAACATTGGACTCACCAAAATTCAGGCAGATTGCATGGGAATACCGTGGGAAAGTGTGGCGGTGTCCGGAGAGAAGGAGGTCGAGGTGCAGGAACTATGCTCGATCCTGTCCCACCTGAAGGATAAATGGAATATCGAGGGGATAGGCACTGGCGCAATCGCCAGCAGGTACCAGAGGGAGAGGGTCACCATGATATGCAAAAAGTTAGGTCTTGAAGAGCTATCGCCGTTATGGGGTGCCCCTGAGGAAGCCCTCCTAAAAGAGATTCTGGATCTCGGCCTCGAGGTCTACTTCACATCAGTGTCGGCGGAGGGCCTCGACAGAAACTGGTTGGGGAGACGGCTCGACAAGGACCTCGTGGGATTACTTCTTAGACTCAAGGATAAATACGGCATCAATGCCTCGGGCGAGGGTGGCGAGTACGAGACCTTTGTCTGCGACTCCCCACTCTTCAAAAAAAGGATCAAAATACTCGAGGCCGAAACGGCATGGCACCACAACGCAGGCACTTGGTCTATAAAGAAGTTTGAAGTGGTCAATAAGTGACCTTGCGCAACCTGCCTCCTGCTTAACGTCATTAGAAATACACCTCGGGAACCTTTTTATCCTAAAGGAACCGATAATTTACAGAACTAAACTGGTGTCAGATATGGCCAAGTACATCTTCGTAACAGGCGGGGTTTTGAGCAGCGTCGGTAAGGGTATCCTGACCTCCTCCATAGGTAAGATGTTACAGGTCAGGGGCTACACCCTATCTGTCGTCAAGATAGATCCGTATGTCAATGTGGACGCAGGGACGATGAACCCCTACATGCATGGCGAGGTCTTCGTCACCGAGGATGGGGGGGAGACCGACCTGGATCTTGGCCATTATGAAAGGTTTCTAGACATAAACATCCCGAAGTTTAACAACATAACTACGGGGCAGATCTACGCATCTGTAATTGAGAAGGAGCGAAAGGGCGAGTACCTCGGCAGGTGTGTCCAGATAATACCACATATCACTGATGAAATAAAGAGCAGACTGAGGGCCGCTGCAAAAATGGCTAGTACCGACATCCTCCTTGTGGAGATAGGGGGCACGGTGGGCGATATCGAAAGCCAGCCCTTCTTCGAGGCCGTTAGGCAGTTGCGTATGGAGGAGAGTTTCGAAAACACCCTCTTCGTGCACCTGGCTCTCGTACCGATCCTCGATGTGACCAAGGAGCAGAAGAGCAAACCCTTCCAGCACAGCGTCCAAGAGCTACGTAGAATAGGTATACAGCCAGACATACTTGTGGCAAGATGCAGAGTACCATTGGAAGAGTCAGTTCTGAAGAAGATCTCTTTGTTTGGCAGCGTGCTCCAAGAGGCTGTCTTCACGTCCTACGATGCAGAGAGCATTTACCTCGTACCGCTGGAGCTGGATAAGCAAGGCATGGGTGCCTATATCGTGAAGAGGCTTGGTCTGAAAGACGGGAAGCCGGATTGGGATTCATGGGTGGCCATTGCCAAGTCCTTCCAGAGGTCCTCGAAGGTGGTGAGGATAGGGATGTGTGGAAAATACACGAAGCTTTCAGACTCCTACCTTAGCATAACCGAAGCCCTGCGTCACTCTGCAGCTAAAGTCGGCGTGCAAGCCTCCATCGAATGGCTAGAGACTACGAAGTTTGAGGAAGATCCTTCTGCAATAAGCATCCTCGATCAGTTTAATGGTATTATGGTTCTGCCGGGCTTCGGCGCTAGAGGTACCGAGGGAAAGATAATGGCAATAAATTATGCCCGTGAGCACAAAAAGCCCTTCCTGGGAATATGCTATGGTTTCCAGCTTGCGACAGTGGAGTTCGCCCGCAATGTACTGGGGCTTGTCGGAGCGGACACCACGGAGGTGAATCCCGGGACGAAGTATCCTGTGATCGACTTCCTTCCAGAACAGAAGACCGTCGGAATGATGGGTGGAACAATGCGCCTCGGTGCGTACAAAATAATTCTTGAGAAGGGCACACTGGCCCACAATCTCTACGGATCCAGCGAGATCTACGAGAGGCATCGCCACAGGTACGAGATCAATCCGGATTACTGGAAGGCTCTTAAAGAGGGCGGTCTTGTCCTCAGTGGATGGTCACCAGATAAGAAGAGAGTTGAGTTCATGGAGCTTCCCGGGCATCCCTTCTTCCTAGGGACTCAAGCCCATCCAGAGTTCAAATCAAGACCGGGGCACCCATCACCACCATACTTTGGTTTCATGGATGCTTGTGCTAAAAATGCGCAATAGCACTACGGCGTTTCCATGAAGTTATGATTGATCGGGAAACAAAATAGAATCCACTTCAGGAAATGATGAAAAGGGGGGTCTCCCAATTTGGGAGATAAACAATTTAGGCTAATATTAGCCTTACTTCTTTTACGTTAGAGCTGCAGACTTTCTTGACCCCTCTGACTCCCGGCTTATAAGAGGTCTTCACTAAGCCTGCGTCCTCAAGGATCCTCATCTGCGCACTCGCGTTGGCCTTGCTTTGCTTTATGAGCTCGGCCACCTCCTGCATGTCAACTTCCTTCTCCTTTATGAAGTTGAGGATCTGGATTCTTGTGGACGAAGACAGCGCCATCGCAACATTTGCTACATTCTCGCCCTTTATTGTAAGTACTCCCTCTACAACCGTACCAGACTCGCTATTCATATATACCACCTTTAAACTACTAATGCAACCAAATTACCAATTAATATACTATTAAACCTTTCGTCTATAAATTGGTTGCACCGTTCTATCTTTTAAACTATCGAAAAAGCTAATCTTATAAACGCATTAATTATTATTCATACACGAATTGCATTTGTATTGTATGAACCCTTAGTTGACGCTGATAAACCATGAAAACTTATAAAACTATCTTGGGGTTGGATAAACTTCCATCCTATTCTGGTTTCTCCGTCGTGGTTATCAACGAATCTGGGGTCATCTTAAGAAAGGATGTTCTATCGATAGAGGAGGTTTCGGATATAGCTCGCTCCTGCAAGGCCGATGCAATGGCGATTGATAACATATACGAGATAGGATCTGAGAGCCAGATCCGAAGGTTCACCACTTTCCTCTACAGTACGGACCTTATCCAAGTCACGGGTTCCCCTTCGGAGGGCTTCAAGCCGCTCTCAGTTATAGGTAAGCAGTTGGGTATAACTGGAGGCGAGAAGCTATCCCCATCGAAGTCTGCAGAGGTCTGCGCTAGGGCGGTTCTTGCTGGCTGCGGATTCCTAGTCAAAATATACGATCCGGAGACGCGCGTCACCATCTCCCGCAGAAGGAAATTCGGCTCAGGAGGGATGAGCGAGGGCAGATACCGCCGGAGCATTCAAGGGTCCGTTTTGAATCTAACAAAGACGATAGAGTCCGCCCTTAACTCAAAAGGTATAGATTACGACCTTGCCCTGAGGAAGGGGTCGCATGGCATAGAAGGATCATCCTTCATTGTCTACGCCCCCAGAAACCTCCTTTTCGGCATAGTGAGGCCAATCCGCACCTCGAGTGTGAATGTTAGGGTTACCCCCACCTTTACCAAGTCCTTTGAGTTGGTGCCTCTGGGCTCTACCGATAAAGGTCCCCCGAAGCGGTACCTGATAGTCGGAGTTGACCCCGGTATGGTATGTGGCCTCGCAGTGATCGATCTCAATGGGAGGATCCTCCACGTGTCTAGCGGGCGTGGAATTACAAGGGGGCAGATAACCCGACTTCTGGCCACGCTCGGTCGCACACTTATATTTGCGACGGATGTTACCCCTCCACCGTTATTACTGACCAAACTATCTGCATCCCACAGCGCCATCCTCTTCTCACCCGAGAAATCGCTAAAAACGTTTGAAAAGACAGATCTTGTGGAGAAAATTTCTGGCAGCCAGAGGATAAAGGTCCATGACTCGCACCAGAGGGATTCGCTTGCAGCGGCCGCAAAGGCCTACTCCTTCTACCGTAACAAACTCGAGCAGGCCGTCTCCCACGCGAGGGCAGAGGAACGCCCACTCCATATCGAAGAGGTAAAGGCGAACGTCCTGAGGGGAATGAGCATAAAGGATGCCATATCCCTTTCGAGAACCCCTGCCATCGAGGAGGTTGTTCCTAAAAGGAGGGCGGGCTCAGAACGCGAACAGATCAAGGTGCTGGAAACAAAATTGGAGGACGCGCAGGCTGAGAGGGAGGGGCTGATCCAGCAGATCAAGGCGCGGGAGGAGCGGATCGAGGATCTGGAGGTATCCGCCCGTCTTGCCAGACTTAGCGAACGCCCTAGGATGTCCCCGAGTGGGGAGGTCTACGAGCTTGAGCGGAGGATCAGATCTCTGCTGAACGAGATCGGTCAGCTAAGAAGCCAGCTGGAATCTGCAAAGTCCGAAAATGTCCGGCTGCAATCTGGGATGAAGGCGCTCGCGTCAGACGAATCTCTTCTCTTTAAACGCTACAGCACAGTCGCGGAAGCTCTCCATGATCTTGTGAACCTTCATGAAAGAGAGATAGTCCTAGTGGAGCGAATTGGGAAGCTACCTGATGAGCTATTAAAGGCTATGCGGACCTACAGCATTTCTGCCTTTGTTGTCGAAGAAATCTGGCCAGAGGCGAAAACCAAGATCCTGGATATAGGCATACCCGTAGTCCTGCTGTCCTCGGTCAGCTCAGAGCACTATGGAGATGTCCAGACAGTTGTAAGGGCCACCTTGGAGCAAGCACTAGAAGCGGCTAAAAAAGAGCTAAAAAACTTCTCTGAGATTAAGACCCGGAAGGTGAGGGACCTCCTAGAGGAGTACAAGAAGGAGAGGCTAAACGAGATCCTCAGTAAAGGGTAACATTCCTCGCCAGTATGGCCTCTGCACTCTCCTGAAATGTTCTACCAACTGTGCTGAACCACGCTGAAGAGACATTATACGGTCTTTATATAAAGTATGTTGTTACCTCTAACCAGTATCTTTCCGTATTTGGCAACTGGGTTACCGTCGTCAACGGCCTCGATAGCATCGGTCAGAATCAAATTCATTGTGAGGTCGTATTTTGCCAAGTTGCCAACATATTCGTGCCCATCCTTCAGTTTCACGAGTATCTGGCTATGTAGCGACTTGTTTAGCAATCTAATCGGTTCGCTTGGCATATCGTTGCACCATTTCTTATGACGAGAAGCTTTATTATAAAAAGCTGTCGCATAAACGCCCTATGCTTCTTCTGCTGACGGTAAGTTATTCGATCCTTTGGCCTATTAGGAATACGTCCTTCATGCTTTCTGAGTCGTAAAGCTCCACAACTGCTCCTCTCACAAACTTATCGAGATCCTGCGCGAACCTCGCCTTCCTGATAAGGGTCACTGCGAATGAACCTTTACTTTTAAGAACCCTGAGGATCTCCTCCAACCCCCTGCGAGGATCATCCATGAGCTGAAGTACGCTTATGCAAAATACCACGTCACTGGAATCGCCACGGAACGGCAAGGCCTCAACGTCCCCCAAGACCAACTCCATGTTGCTCCCCTTCCTCGTCCTCTTTTTTGCCTTTTTAAGCATATTCATCGAAGGATCTACTCCCACGAGCAATCTATAATCATGAAGGTGTTCAAAGAGCATCCCCGTGCCGCATCCCACATCTATTACTATGTCGCCCGCTCTGGGCATAACCCTCTTCAACGTGAAGCTTATCTTCAGCGACTGTTCTTCCCGGTACTGCTCGTCGTAGATCCTTGCAGTAGTGTCGTAATTACCTATGATCTCCCTCTTCTTCATGGCCAACCTTCTTCTAGCAAAGACTTAACATATTTAATTAATATATTGGTTACAGAAACTTTACCCCCACAGTGAACTATCTGTATGGTGCACACAATTCATCCGCCCGCAACCGGTGGGAAGAATGAGACGATGTCCCGTTCCTTCAGTTCTGTATAAAGCCCTTTGATCCCTCTGACATCCTTGCCGTTTACCATGATCTTAACAAGCTCTCTTAATTCTCCACCCTCAACCATCAGTTCTTTTAGAATCCCTCCGAACATCTCGTCGAGGGCTGCTATAAGATCAATGACCGTATTACCATTGAAGGAGACCTCAACACCTGCTGTCCCGACCTTCTCCCTCAATGTCGCAAAAAATTCCACCTTGACCTTCATGGGAGAAATACAACCTGCAGGAAAGATATAAGTATAATTCGGGTTTTACGAATAGTGTCAAGGGTGGGTGTATTTGGGCGGTTACCTGAATAAAATATTGCGCGTCAATCTTTCCTCGAATGAACTATCAATTGAGGAGCTTAACTGGGAAACCGCCTTTGCCTTTATAGGGGGTCGGGGATACGGCGCGAAGATCCTCTATGACGAGCTTGCCCCTGGCGAAGATCCCCTCGGTTCTAAAAATAAACTGATATTCATGACCGGTCCGCTGACAGGAACTGCGGCGCCCACCTCTGGAAGGTTCTCCGTCTCCACAAAGTCGCCGGCTACAGGAACAGTATTCGATGCCAATAGCGGCGGTTACTTCGGTGTAGAGCTGAAGAGGGCGGGTTACGATGGTATCATATTTGAGGGCAAAAGCGAGACTCCCGTCTACCTCTCCATCATGCACGGCAAGGCCGAGCTCCATGATGCAAGCTCTCTATGGGGCCTCGATGTCTTCGAAACCGAGGACCACCTCAAGAAGATAGTCGGCGATCCAATGGCAAGGGTTGCATGCATAGGTCCTGCCGGGGAGCGTCTCGTTAAGATAGCCGCCATAATGAACGAGAAGCACAGAACAGCCGCTAGAGGAGGGGTAGGCGCGGTGATGGGCTCAAAGAAGCTCAAAGCCATAATCGTTAGAGGGAAAGCAGAGATCCCTCTAGCCAACCCATACGCCTTCATGAAGGAGGTCAAGCAAACCCTGAGCGTGCTAAAGGGACACCCGATCACTGGGGACGGTTTGGGAAGGTATGGTACGGCCGTCCTCGTTCATATAGTAAACAAGGTAGGGGTCTTCCCTGTAAGGAACTACTCCACGGGCTTCTTTGACGATGCCGAGATGGTCAGCGGGGAGCATATGGCAAAGACCATCCTCAGGGGCAAGAAGGGATGCTTCGCATGCCCGATCATGTGCGGGCGCATCACCCAAGTCAAACTGCCCTCTGGGGAGGTGCTCGATACCGAGGGTCCTGAGTACGAGAGCATCTGGTCTCTGGGTCCGAACTGCGGCATAAACGATCTGAACGCCATAACAATCGCAAATGATCTCTGCAACAGATATGGTGTTGACACCATATCCATGGGCCAGGGGATAGGCTTCCTGATGGCCTGTGTAGACAAGAAGAAGGTAAAGCCTGAGGACATAGGCGTAAGCGCCAAATTCGGGAGCACTGACGCCCTATTCAAGCTGATAAGGATGACCGCCTACAGGGAGGGGATAGGCGACCTCCTCGCCGAGGGGACGAGGATCGCCTCTTCAAAGCTGAAGGCAGATGACTTGGCGATTCATGTGAAGGGGCTGGAGCTTCCTGCCTACGACCCGAGGGGGGTAAAGGGGATGGCTCTCTCATACGCCACCTCCAACAGGGGCGGGTGCCACCTCAGAGCATTCATGATCGCGCCCGAGGTAATGAGCGTACCGCGATATCTGAACCCCAACTCCTACGACAACAAGGCTGCCCTCACCAAGGTCATGCAGGATGTCTTCGCTGTTCTCGATTCTCTGGTGCTCTGCAAGTACACCACCCTCGCACTCTTCTCAACCCTCGCCTTCGAGCCGGACTTCTACGCCCGCCTCCTCACCACCGCCACTGGCTTCTACGTGGATAGGGAGGAGTTCTACAGGATCGGGGAGAGGATATACAACCTGGAGCGCCTCTTCAACGCACGCGAGGGGTTCAGCAGGAAGGACGACTACCTGCCCAAGCGCTTCCTCGAGGTTCCCATGCCGGAGGGACCGGCAAAGGGTCAGACCGTAGATATGAATAGGTTATTAAACGACTACTACGCAGTGAGAGGTTGGGACTATAACGGTATCCCCACCAACAAGAAGGTGACTCAGTTGGGTCTGAAACCATTATACGAAGGACCAAAACTCCAGGTTGCAATCGATGAGAGGTACCTCAAGGATGCCATCCCCATAGCCGAGGGGTCGTACCGCGGCGGTGCGGACATCATCGAAGCAGGCACACCCCTAATAAAATCCGAGGGGCTCAGGGCGGTTAAGGAGCTCCGCAGGCTCTGCCCCAATGCAACAATCATTGCTGATCTAAAGACCTTCGACACAGGCTGGCTGGAGACCGAGCTGGCCGTTGAGAACGGGGCGGACATAGTCACCGTGATGGGTGCCACCGACGACTACACCATAAAGGACGCCGTGGGAGCAGCCAGGAAGTATAACGTAAAGGTGATGGTGGACCTTATGAACCTGAAGGATCCCCTCGCCAGGGCGATCGAGGTAGAGAAGCTAGGCGTAGACATCGTCTGCATGCACGTGGGAATAAGCGCACAATCCAGGGAGAGGGAGGTCGATCAGAAGGTCGCCCTCGTGGAGAAGATGGTAAAGTCTGTAAAGATACCCGTGGCCGTGGCCGGAGGAATAAAGCTGGAGGTCGTCCCCCTTATGGTAAAGGCTGGTGCCATGGACCTGATAGTCGGCGGAGCCATAACCAAGTCTGCAAACACTGAAGAGGCAACAAAGCGGTTCGTTGACCTTATCAGAAAGACCTGGAAGTCTGTTAAGAAGTAAGTCTCCTTCTAACCTATTATGCATCTTATCTTCCTATCAACGTAAAATTCAGTCTCTGTATCATCTTGTCCTTTGGACATTAGTTTAAAAGGATTAAACTGGCTTCCTTAAAGTCTCTCCGTGGGCGTCCATTGTAACAAAGCACGGCCCGAAATCCTCTACGGTGATGACCCATACTGCCTCGGGGTCTCCCAAGTCTTTCCAATAAACTTCCTTGACACCCTTTGAGTCCCTCGCCGCGAGGGCACCCACTCCGCCCGGGTACTCGAGGTAGACCGCACCGAACTTTCTGAGCGCCTCGAGAGTGCCCGTTCCCATACCCCCCTTGCCGACTATCCCCTTCAGGCCGGACAAACGGATAAGATCCGGCTCCATACTCTCCATCCTCATGCTCGTAGTTGGACCAGCGGAGATGACCTCTCTTCCCCTAACGATGGGTCCGCAATGGTATACCACCCTGCCACGTAGGTCGAAGGGCAGTCTTTCCTTACCACGAAGGATCTCAATAGCCCTCATATGGGCCATATCTCGCATCGTGTATAGCTCGCCTGAGAGGTAGGCCACATCCCCAACCCTGAGCCTCTTGACATCCCCATCCTTCAGAGAGGTTCCTAATCTGTGCACCTTGCCCATGCCCATTCACCTTAAAATCCTAAATTCGCTTCCTTCCCACTCCACAGAGACCCTCCTTAGGGCCCAGCACTGGATACTGACCGATACTGGAAGGCTCGCCGTATGGCAGTGCGCCCATTCTGCCCTTACACCCAGGGCGGTGGTTCTGCCTCCGAAACCCATAGGGCCTATTCTAAGCTTGTTCACCTCTGACAGGAGCTCCTCCTCAAGCTCTGCGGCGAGCGGATCCTCCGTTCTCTCGTTCAGGGGTCTGAGCAGCGCCCTCTTAGCCAGATATGCCGACCACTCCAGAGTTCCGCCAACGCCGACCCCGACTATGATGGGAGGACAGGGTTTTGCCCCAGCCTTTCTGACAGTCTCCACTACGATGCTCTTGACGCCTTCCATGCCAACATCAGGCTGGAGCATGAATACACCGCTGACGTTCTCAGACCCTGCTCCCCTTGCCAAGATATCCATGGAGTCCTTACCTTTCTTGTATGCCCCTCCCTCAAAGTGCACGATGGGATTGTTCCTGCCCAAGTTTCTGCCCTCATTCTTCCTCGTGAAGGGGTTGACGGTATTTGCCCTGAGCGGGACCTCTTTAGTGGCAAGCTCTACACCCTTCCGGATGACATCCACGACCTCTTTGTTCCCCTCGGCGCACCTAACGAAAAAGACAAGGGTGCCGGTGTCCTGGCACATGGGGATAGACCTCTTCCTTGCGTACATGACGTTCTCGATTATTGCCTCTACTACCTTCCTGCTGTTGCCTCTCTCTCTATGGAGGCACTCCGTCAACCTCTCCTCGACATCTCTAGGAAGATCCGTCTCTAAGACTCTCAGAGCCTCGGCTACCTCGCGCGCCTCCATTGATCATCCCATCGGAGATTTCATAAGTCTGAGGGGAGAAATAAGAATGCCGTGCAGTAGCCTTGTCCACATACGATCAGCTCCACAAATTCTCGGCCGAAACCTCCCAGGTAGTCCGGTATGTATACTTCGGTAGCTTGGTAAGGGCAGAGCAGGATCTGGGGCCAATAAGGACAAAACTGAGCTCGCTGGGAGAGGTGGGTCGTGGCTTCTTCGACGCTGTTAGAGGGATATACACCGCCTCAAAAGAGCGGGACAACACCTCATTCTTTATAAAGCTTTACCGCTACGGCGACCCGAAGGAGATACTCGAGGCTTCCGACAAATTCAAGAGGGAGGCCTACAGGTCAATGGTCGATGACTATGAACGCGGATTTCTCATATGCTGGGAGATCGCGCTCAGGACCCTGGCCGAACTTAAAGAGAAGTACCCTAACTATCCGTTAAAGGATGAACAACAATCCGCCAAAGAAAAGGTGGAGGAGGAAGCAGAATACGAGGTTGCTCCTAGGAAGAAGGCTAGGGCCTAATCCAAAGAAGATCGATCGATATAATCCACATGACGAGCCAAAGTAGAAAATATGAGAAGATGCCGGTCATGTAGAACTTTTTCGTCTCTTTTACCTGGCTCGAGATGCTCTTGATTCCATACCTGAAGAGTAGGTACGTCAGGAGGAATATGACGATGCCGAGGCTCAGTCCTTCTAAACCCCAGAGGTTCAAAGCTCCAGTAATTATGCCGCCGATGACCGCGAATGCGACTCTTATATAGTACATTTTCCTGTAAATTGGTTGCGGCTTCGAGGGTGGTTGCTGTGAAGCTTGGCCTGACATCCCTAGACCTCTCTGTTATCGTAAAAGAACTTAACTCCGCCCTTATAAGCGCTCGCATCGACAACGTCTATCAGCTTGAGGACGAAAGCTTCCTGATAAGGCTCCATACGAAGTCCGGGCAGGCCAGCATTATCATAGATTTGGGGCAGCGCCTCAATGTTACCAACTTTAAGTACCCCATTCCGGCAAAGCCATCGCCTCCCGCGGCTGCCCTTAGGCACTACTTATCCTCTGCGAAGGTCGAGTCCTTTGGCCAGGTGGATTTCGACAGGATCATATACCTCGATCTCTCTCACGGAGAGGAGCGCCTTAAGGTGTATTTTGAGCTATTCGGTGATGGAAATGCCATAGTAACCGACCATCTTGGCAGGATAAAGTACGCCCTCTCTTACAGGGTGATGAAGGACCGGACTATAAAGTACGGCGTAGAGTACATCCCCCCACCCCAGAGGGGTCATGATATCAGCTCCTCTATCGGGGTAGATAAGATCCGATCGCAAAAATTCAACCTCGCGAGGGCCTTCACAAGGGCCTTCAACCTCCCCTCCGAGGTTGTGGAGGAGGCCCTCATGAGATCCTCACTGGACCCTAGCTCCCCGTCGGCTGAGGTCGACCAGAAGGTGATCGAGGCATTCCTGTGGAGTGCGAGATCACTCGTGGAAGAGGTGAATACAGGCCCGCTTAGACCAAACATCGTGATGAAGGAGGGTAAGGGCATCTCGGTTCAACCGATCGA
>CAZNTO010000005.1:0-7312 GCA_964576015.1 uncultured Nitrososphaerota archaeon | reverse complement strand
TCCTGCAGTCGCTCATCGATCATGTGGTAAGGTCGCGGAAGGCTGGGGTTGATTGGCAGTCGATCTCGCGGTCTGCAAGCGGGATAAAGATGGCGGGGATCGATTCCTTAAAGGGTCTTCTAACGGTCGTGATTAACGATCAGGAGATTCATATAGACTTTAAAATATCGGCGACTAAAAACGCAGGGTTCTACTTTGCAAAGTCCAAGGAGGCTTCTAAGAAGCTGGAGGGTCTGCACAGTGCCATGACCGAGATCGAGAAGAAGATAGAGAAGCTGAAAAAGGGTATTGCAGCAATAAGCGCACCGGTTGTCCTGAAGGCAATGAAGAGGGAGTGGTATGAGCGCTTCAGGTGGACCTTCTCCACTGAAGATTTCCTGATCATCGGAGGAAAGGATGCCACTCAGAATGAGGTTCTCGTGAAGAAGCACATGGACACCAAAGATATCTTCGCCCACTCCGATATACCCGGCGGCTCGGTTGTCATAACAAAGTCAGAAGGGAGAACAGTCCCGGAGCAGACGCAGTATGAGGCGGCGTCCTTAGCAGTCGCCTACTCTAAGGCCTGGAGGGCCGGACTCGGTGCGTCTGACGGATACTGGGTAAAGGCAGATCAAGTTACAAAGACCCCCCCAACCGGAGAGTACTTGGGAAAGGGCGCCTTCATGATATATGGCGAGAGGAACTATGTTCGGAACATCCCACTCGAAATTTGGCTCGGCGTCCAGATCTCTGGCGACGCCTTCAAGGTTATTATGGGTCGCGAGGCCTTTGTCAGAAGAGCCGCCGCGTCCAATGTCAAACTTACCCCTGGCTCCACCATTGGAGTGGAACTCATCAAAAAGATAAAGGAATCTCTCGCCCAGAAGGCCGATAAGAAATTTGCTCGTCTTATTCACGCGGTTCCCGACAGCGAGATAGCCTCACTTCTGCCGACTGGAGGCAGTTCTGTCCTATAAAGCCTTTCAAAATATGTTATATATTTGCAAAACCGTATATTAGACGGGGCTTAAAATGGCCGGCATCAGAGCGAGAGTCCTTGTGGGCGATATCATGACAAAAAGCCTCATAACCCTTCCTGACAACTCAAATGCGAAAAAGGTTGCCGTCGCGATGAGTGGAAATGACATAGGTTCGGTGATAATCACAAAGGACGGCCATCCTGTGGGTATAATTACGGAGAGAGACATTGTGGAGAGGGTGATCGCTAGGGGTCTGAAACCTGAATCCACTCTTGCAAAGGGCATAATGTCCTCACCAGTCTCCGTCATAGATCCAAAGGCAGAGGTCATGGAAGCCGCAAGGAAGATGGCTAAGCTCCGGATTCGCCGACTCGTGGTCGTCGAGAGAGGTGAGATGACAGGCATCATCACCTCAAGAGACATCCTATCCACCGCTCCAGAACTTATCGAGGTGCTTACCGAGGCTAGACGTAACGGACTCATACCATCAAAGAAGGGCGAACTTCTAGCTGGGTACTGTGATAACTGCGAGGAGTGGTCCGACACCCTGAATGAAACTAATGGGCAGTTCCTCTGCGAAGAGTGCAGGATGGAGTAAGGCGTTTAAAACTTACTTGGAAAAGGAAGATCGATCAGTGGAGGATATGTGATAATGTGGTGCCATAAACGTCAACTCATACTTCGTTTCCTTAGCGATCACAACCCTCCACTTAAGAGGTGCAAGAGATTTTGATAGTGAAAGATCTGATGCAAAGTCCAGTTATAGTTGTCAGAAGCGTGGACACCGTAGCCCACGCGAGAAACCTTATGTTGAAGGAAAAGGTAAGTAGACTCATCGTCGTGGAGGGGGAGCGACCCGTCGGTACCCTTACGAGGAGAGATATCATCAGGAGTCTTCGCAACTACAGGATGCGAATGAGGGACTTCGAATCCATAATAGTCAGCGAGGTGATGCGCACTCCTGTAAAGACGTTAAATGAGGAGGATTCGATAACCGACGCCGCTAGGAGGATGGTCTCCCAGAACATCAAAGGTCTCCCTGTAATCGACGGCAGCGGACAGCTGGTAGGCATAGTCACCAAGACAGATCTCACGAGGTACTTCTCGGATAACTTTAGAGGCAGGTTCAAGGTCAAAGAGATCTCACAGGGCAGGGAGGGGATGCCTGTATTACACAGCAGCCACACGGTATTCCGCGCAATGGACATTATGGAGGAGACCTCCGTAGACAGGATTATCGTTGTTGATGACACTAAGCCCATCGGGATAATAACTGAGACCGATCTATCCTTCATACGACAGCAAAAAAGCGGAAACTCCTTCCGGAGGGGAAACAGGAGGGGTGCCGAGGCGGTCTCCCCCACAAGAATATACCTCTTACCAACGGCAGCTGACGTTATGACACTAGATCCTATGGTGGTAAACGAATCTGAAGATGCAGCTATCGCCGCAGGAAGTCTTATAAAGGATGGTATAGGCGGCATGCCAGTTGTGAACAAAAAAGGAGACCTTGTTGGAATGATAACCAAGTTTGATTTTGTAAAGGTTTTGGCAAAGGAGGCCTAAATTGAAATGAAGTTGACGGATATACTCGTTAAAGACGTCCCCATCCTTAATAAAAACCGTCCCCTCTTGGACGCACTCGATGTATTGAATAAACAGGGTCTCGAGAGCATATGCATAGGCAATGACGGGAAACTCGTCGGAACTCTCTCGTATCGAGATGTACTCTTCAGGGTAGGTGCCCAGAGGCTCAGGGCAGTAGCCCCCGAATCCCTCTACATTTCAGGCTTCGTGAAAGACTTCCCGGCACTACTGTCCAACGACACCCCTGTCCGAAGGGCGGCTAAACTCCTGCTGGAGCTCTCCTCGCAAGCCCTTCCGATGTTTTACGGCGACACCTTCTTGGGTCTGATTTACCGGAGTCACATGCTCAGACTCGTTCAGGACTCGCAAGTGGATACATCATCGATAATAAGGAGAAACTTCCCCGTTTTGCGACCACATGAACGGGTAATCAATGCACGTAAACTACTACTGGAGGGTGGGGTCACTATAATCCCTATCGTTAATGATGAAGGGCGGCTTCTGGGAGTGGTGACAGAGAAGGAGATCCTAAACTCGCTCGTCGAATTCCAAAAGTATGTTCCAGAAAAGCATCAGAAGGCGAGAATAAGGCAGCTCTCAGTCTCCACCGCAATGAAGGTCACCATGCCGACGGCGGAGGGTGATTTGTTGCTCGGCGAGGCTTCGAGGAGAATGATTAAGGATTGTCTGCCTGGGCTAATAATCACCGACTCCTCAAAGGTGATAGGCATACTCTCCCCGGAGGAAGTGCTGGAGTACATTGTTGGTAGTTTTCCTGAGGAGCAGTAGGCTCTTTGCCCTTCGTCGTCGACGCAATGCTGGGCAAACTTGCCAGGTGGCTGAGGATAATCGGGCATGACACGGTATACGACCCTTCTTTAGAGGATGAGGCACTGATCAGCGTGGCAAAGAGCGATGGGCGGATACTGGTCACTAGAGATACTGATCTCTTCAGAAGGGCAATGAAGGAAGGGGCCACATCATTTCTCATCAACTCCCTCACCCTCTCTGAGGAGTTGGTCGAGATGTCCCTCCTCCTCAAAGGAGCATATGTTGGTTCCAGGTGTACGCTCTGCAATACCCCCCTCGTCGAGGTTGAGAGATCTGCCGTCTCTGACGAAAAGGTTCCAAAGATAAGCCCGTTGAGTCTATGCCCGGGATGTGGAAAGATTTATTGGCACGGTGGTCATTGGAAGGGCATAAATAAGACCCTCTCGGTTCTGCACCATGGGTGATGCTTTTGTTCTCGCTTGAGGAAGGCGCCTTTCTGGTGAAGCTCGCCAGGAGCGCGGTGGCTAAGTACGTCACGGAATCTGGTAAAATATCATCCCCTGCCACTCCCTCAAAGCGAATGAACGAGAAGACAGGCGTCTTCGTGACGATAGAAACGATATCCAGGGGTGAGAGGGTATTGCGAGGATGTATTGGTTACCCTCTGCCGTATATGCCCTTGGTTGAGGCCACGATCGACTCCGCCATAAGCGCAGCGGTGAACGATCCGCGTTTCGAACCACTCAAGCCAGAGGAGCTCTCGGAGGTCGTCTTTGAGGTCAGCATACTCACACCGCCTAACCTTCTTCGGCCCAAGGATCCAAAGGACTACCCTAGGCTCATTAAGGTCGGAAGGGACGGGCTCGTTATCGAGAGTGGATACTACAAAGGGCTCTTGCTTCCCCAAGTTCCTGTCGAGTACGGGTGGGACGAGGAGACCTTCCTGTCGGAGTGCTGCATGAAGGCAGGCTTGCCTCCCGACAGCTGGCTCTCAAGGGAAGTAAAGGTTTATGCCTTCAGCGCCGAGGTCTTCACCGAGGTTCAACCCGGCGGGGAAGTGGTGCCCAAGAAGCTGCAATGAGATCTCATGGAGACCGCTCAGATGAGGATCTATTTTGCCCCGTGCGGCATAGCACTTGGACATGCGGGTAGATGCCTCCCCATAGCCAAGACCTTCAGGGAAAGGGGGCATAGCGTTTTCTTCTCGACTTACGGAGAGGCAGTGGATTTCATAAAGAAGGCAGGCTTTCCTGTTGAGGGAGTTCCTCCGATCAGGGTCTACGAGAAGGAGGACGGCACTCTTAACTTTCGCAGGACGCTTTCTATAGGACCTAAAAGCCTGCTCATATTCGCCCGCCAGACCGGCGCCGAACTCAACCTGATTGAGCACTTCAAACCGGACCTGATCATATCCGACAGCCGGCTCTCCACGGTCCTTGCTGCGAGGATGAGGCGCATAATCCCGGTTCTCATACTGCACCAGCTCAGGATAATGATACCGCACTTGAAACCAATCACCCGCAAGTACAAGCAGGATATCAAGGGTCATGTGGAGAGGCTCGGTCTCGAGACTCTTGGGAGCCTCTGGAAGTTATGCAAGGTCATAATCGTCCCTGACTTCCCTCCTCCTTACACCATCGCCAAGGCGAACGTTGTACCGTCTTACCAGTATATAAAGAAACTAAGGCTGGTGGGGCCCATCATCCCTAAGTACCCCACCGAGCTCCCCCCAGCTGATGAGATAAAGAGAGAACTCGGGTTCGACGACCGCCCTCTAATATTTGCGGCAGTGAGTGGAACCATGGCAGAGAAGAGACTTATCGCTGGACGGCTGACCGAGGTTTTCAACGAGTTCCCCGACCGCTACAATATAGTGGTAACAAGGGGTCTCTCGGATGCTAAGTCCCTTAAGGGATCGGGCAATAATTTTACTTCTAACAAAAGATTGAGGGTCTACAATTGGGTAGATGATAGATACCTTTACCTGAAGGCCTGCGATCTCCTGGTTACTAGAGGTGGTCATAACACGGTGGCAGAGGCCATCTACTATGGGAAGCCGATGGTTGTCATACCGACGCCAGCGCACTCAGAGCATCAGGGCATTGCCGAATCTCTGGTTAAGATGAACCTCGCCCTCTCCCTCCAGCAGGACACCCTCTCAAAGGAGGTTCTTCTTACGGCGGTTAGTAACGTTATGGAATCTTCGAGCTTCCATTCAAAAGCGAGCGATGCCCAGAGATATGCGGCGCAGTTCAATGCAGTGGAGACGATCTACAAGACCGTATGTGACATACTACAAGTTTCCCACTGAAATAAAAAAAGGATTATCAGATATTTTACTGCCTTGCGATAAGGGTAGCCGTCCTAAGCAGTCCATCGATCCTTCTGATCTCCTCTACCCTTCTGCTTAGCTCTTTCACGTCATTGGTGACAACCTTGACGATGACATCATACTCACCGAATACCACTGTTCCTTCAACAACGTCCTTCACAGTAAGGCACCTATCAAGAACTTCCTTTTCCCTGCCTATCTGGCAAACACCTAGTATATATGCCGATAAACTCACTCTAAAACCCCCAAAATCTTCTATCTCTGTATGCTACAAATTGTTAATAATCTTTTTCATACTATTATCGTCAGAGTCAACGTCAACTTGCTAAAGTCTGGGGACTGGACACGTTTTTTAGAGGGAGTTGTTTTATTCATACAATAATCACGATAATTAAATGACGGTGCTTCCAATGACTATGTTGCCTCTTCTGATTCTGATGCTTGTGGGCGGGGAGTCAATGCAGGGCTCCATCTTCAACTACAACATGACCTTCACGGTGGTGAACGGGCAGAACACGATGCAGCCCTACGACTCCTCCAGCCCATACTACTACGTCCTAAATCAAAACATTTTCAGGAACAGCACATTGCAGACAGTGATCCTAGACTCTGTAACTTTGGACGGGGCATCTGTCGGATGGCAAACCTCGTCAGATAATGATGGAAACCCAATGATCAAAATACTCACGGACAAGCCCTTAAAGCCCAATAGTAACGCCACAGTGGGGTTATCCTTCAAGATATACCTCAGTAATACTACCTACGATCTCTCCGATATCGGCAACATCTCGGAGATACCGGGCGACTTGATGCGCGAGTATCCTCTTACGGGGATATGGAACCTATCAAGGATGGGGAACTCCTCTGAAGTCGTAGCGACAGCGATGGCGATTAAGGGGGAGGAAGAAAACGCCCTTCAAGTGATCCTGAGGATGCTTCGATGGTTCGAGGATAACATGTTCTACATCTCAAACCTAACCGATCCACAGGAGGTATGGCACACCTTCACAACACATAGCGGCGACTGTGATGACCAGGCAAACCTCTTCGTGCTCTACTGCAGGATTCTGGGTATACCTGCCTACACCTCTTTGGGACCCATGTACCTACCGGGTACAGACCTGCAGAGCGATCACAACCTGAGGTTTAATCTCACGAACGTGGCCTGGCACGGTTGGGCCATGGTATTCTTGCCCACAAAGAACGGGGGTCAATGGTTCCCGGTGGACCTTACTTTCTTTTACGGCGCAACTCTTCAGAGTGGCCACCTGAGGAGCGGCAACGTCATCAATCACATAAATGGTTCTGCCTTTGCTCTCTGGGACGCTGTTGAATATGTGCAGGTTAACTCTTCTGACTATGTCAGAGATACTGTCGATCAGAAAAGAAACATCATTGATTCAGATGCCATGTGGGTCGAGAATCATGTCATGGTTCTGGTAGAGGGTGATTATAACCCCCCTCCCACTGTTTACGACAGTACTGGTCTATACCTTATGCTGTTGGCGTTTACCGCCCTGTTGGTTGTGGTAATCAGCACCTTCATTCCCCGTAAACCTCAAAGTGCAAAACCATCTTGAGGTCCCTCTTCGATCTCACCTCGGGTACTTCCCCGGGGATACCGACGGGAACTATTGCAACGGGCCTGATGCCTTTAGGT
>CAZNTO010000004.1:22790-27782 GCA_964576015.1 uncultured Nitrososphaerota archaeon | reverse complement strand
CAGCGCCACGAATATAGATGCCTTAAATTCCTTGAGGGTTGAGGGAATTTCACCCGAGAACTCAACCCCTGAGGATAGGTCTACAAGGCTTGCTTTAAATCCAGAATCTCCGGCGCTGACATATGCCTTTATGTGCCCAATAAGATTACCCACCAAGGCCTTGCATCTTGAGCCGATTCCAATCATGATCTCCTCCACTATCCCCTTGATTTCGGATCCACTCATGGCATTGACCAAGGAAAATCTGCCATAGAAGTCGGCACTGCCAACCTCGGATCCCTTCACAGAGTCCGTAGTCGCCACAGCAGTGGCTAGGGACACTACTCTAGCCGTTCTCACCCTCATCACCTCCTGAAGCAGTTCATCCAAACCCTCGCCAGTCACTGTGGATGCACCTATGATCCTCGCCCTGGGATGGGTTTCCCGCAAGGCGGAGACTATGAGAGGAAGCTCGAATTTTTTATCCAACTTATCGATTTTGGTGACTACAAGGATGTCGGCGTCTCGCATCTGCTTTGTGAAGAAGGGCCTGAACTCCCTTAGCAGGAACTTGAACCTCGAGCCGTCCACCAGGGTCACCACGGGCGAGAACTCAAGACCTGTGAGGATGTAGGAGGCTTGCACAAAGTAGTTCCTGACCTGTGAGGGGAGGGCCACGCCAGTTGGCTCCACGAATAGCACTTCCGGATCGTACTCCTCAATCACGGACTTTATAGTAGAAACCAAGTCATTACCCAGGGAGCAGCATATACACCCACCAAGAAGTCTCTTGGAATAAAGACCAGACCCCTTAACGAACTCTCCATCCACATCCACATCGCCAATCTCATTGACAATGACGGCTACCTTGCTTCCCATTCTTTGGTGCACTATGGTCGCCAGCTTGATGATGGTGCTGGTCTTTCCACTTCCCAAGAAACCGGAGATCTGTACTATTAGAGCCATTATAAATCCCCTACAAGGCAACTATTATGCCATTGATCATGATTTTTGCTTTGGGAGAATTGTAAAAAATGTTGCTGCATTTCAGCCCACAGACTGCAGCTGAGCAGCAGCTCATTTGTAAAACTCGTCCCGTGCCTCAACCAGCGCCTTTATGTTAACCAATGGACTACGCGGAGCTATGCCGCACGCGGGTGCCAGTAGGTCCGTTCCAGCTGCGAGCGCCTTCCTTGCCTCGCTCTTCACATCCTCGGGCTTGCCTGTGAAGATGGTCTTGGCGGTTGAGACGTTACCCGCGATCTTTACAACCCTTGCCTGGGTCGTCATCATCCTTCCAGCAACCATCATGGATCTGCCACTGCTTTTAGCGAGCTCCTTTGCCTTTGCAAGGTCTACTTTGTCCTCTACACTGATAGCCTCAAAGCCACAATCAGCCATATCGCTAATGATTGGTGTTGAGGCGCCGCAGATATGAAGCACCTTCTTTGCCTTGATACCCTGAGCCAAGAACTTTAGGCGCGGTTTGATGGTTGACTTGAAGGATAAAGGATCTATAAGCTCCGGTGCGGCGGAAGGATCATTTACAACGATTATGTCGGCTCCTACCCTGTCGATTTCCTGGGCGTACATCAAGCAGGCGTCTGCCACCTTGTCGAGAACATCCTCCACCTCCATCGGCTTTAGTCTCATAAGCTTCACGAGCCTTTCTATCTCAACAAGATGACCCGAAAGTGTGAATGGACCGGTTATTCCAACAATAACGGGCAGGTCCGGATTTTCCTTCTTGAGGATCTTGGTCGCCTTCAGCACCGCGGGTATCCTGCCCTTTTCAACGAAGTCTGAGGGAATGCTCACCTCCCCCGTGGACTGGAATGCCGGTTGCCTTATGGATGGCTGCCGGTCTATCCTGCCCATTTCCACCTTGCACCCTATTGCCTCCGCCTCCACCGACAGGCAGAATGGAATCCTCGCAGTTTCAAGCCCTGCCAGCTTATTTAGGGATGTTCCGAGCTTAGCCATCTTCGCCGGATCAATGTGGCTCTCCGGCCATGGGCAGCCCAGCCTCTCCATAGCCTCAACTATTCCCACCTGGGTAAAGCAGGTCACAGGAATCTTATCTGGAGTTTCGTTGTTCAAAACGCTTAGGACTCTCTCTTTTGGATTCATAAAGAAATCCCCTTTTTTCAAAAGATCTCAAACAATAAAAAGCTTTTGTGCCCTATAAAAATTTCACAATCATACAAAAATATGGGATTTTTATAAGGATTGGTTCTGAGAAACGCATTAATTTTCAGCGTTCATTAAATAAAAAAAGTAAGGAGTTTTTGATTTTGTTTACGTTCTATCCGCGTACTCTCCAACGAACTCGCCGACTATTTTGATATAGTCCTTCCTCATGTCCTTCCAGCTCTTTCCAGCCACGGCAGCATCCGCCAGCTTGTTCGCATGGAAAGCCTTTACGCCATAGACGCCCATGTCGAATGACTCGACGAAGTCCCTTTTGACCGCACCGCCACCGCAACCGAATATGGGTACTGATATTCCTTCCTTCTTCATCATCTCCGCTATATGCGGGAATGATGTCATGGTTGTTGTCATGAGTGCTGTTCCTGTCACCATCACTGGTTTTGCTTTCTTTATAGCGCTTAGAACATCGGCGTTGGCAACGTCCCTGCCCAGGTCGACGACATCATATCCGTTAGCCCTTAGGAACATCACGCAGAGGTTCTTTCCAATGTCGTGTGGGTCGCCCTCAGCAACGAAGGACACCACGGTCCCTTTCTTCTCCCTGGCTTTGCCCAACTTGGCGTCGGCCATATTCATGCCCACCATCATTGCGTCTGCCGCAAGCATGACGTCTGGCAGGAAGTATGCGCCCTTCGCGTACAGTGCGCTGACCGCATCCATGCCCTTTGAAAGTCCCTTCTCGATTACCTCGATTGGCGGTGTACTAGCGAGAGCTTCCTTGGTTGCGTTCCTAGCCTTATCGGAATCCCCGTAGATCACTGCGAAGGCCAAGGAGCGGAAAGGCTCCTTTGGTGGCAGATTCTTCTTGACATCCTTGTCATCCTCTGGTTTGATCGCCGGACCCTCTATGATTACATTGTATCTCTTGTAGACGAAATCAGTATTTTCTCTATTTTCCCATTCTAATGTCATTTTTTTTCACCCTCACATTTCATAGCTCTTCGGATCAAATGTTGGAATTCTCTTTGGATACTCCTTCATGCAGTCGTCGATGAATCTATCGGCTTCCATTGGTAGGCCATCAAGTATGCTGGTGAACTTGTTTAGGGAGTCGAGTTCGAACCTTGTTAGTTGAAGCTTCTTTGCCTCGTATGCCTCCATGATCACCTTTGAGCACTCCAATGCCGCCGCTCGGGCTCTTAAGTATGGATCCTTCCCGTACTCCACGATGGCACCAGCCACCCTGAAGGCGTTGTCATATGCCAGAAGTGTGCCCTGCGGATCCCTGTATTTATCGGTCAATGTGTATAGGTCTCTCAGAATCTTTGCGTTGCCGGTCTGTATGGCCGTATTCATTAGCGCTGCTTCGTATCCTGTGGCCTGTAACCAGACACCAGGTGTTGGTCCACCCATCTCCTCTCTGTGGAACACCGACTCGTTGCTCCATACGTCGCACACTTGGCAAGTCAGGTTGCCCATCACGTCGGCGTGTGCACAGACAGCGTTCTTGCCCTCTTGGGCAATCGGAACGCCACATATGGCCTTTACGATAGTGTTCTCATAGCCGCAGTCCTTTAGCGGTCCTATGGCGCCACACTCAACGGCGACCAGGCTCCTTGCTGCAGATATAGCCCTTGCCAGGGCTGCACCTGTGTGCGAGAAGTCCTTCCCCAGAAGTCCGCCCGCGATGTACATCACAGAGTTGGCTCCTGAGCAGTTTGTATCGCCTGCAGGATTGCAGTTATACTTTCTGCAGATGGACACCGTCCTCTTCCAGAAGTACTCCATGTCTATGCTGCCCAAGACGCCAATACCGAATAGAATCGCCTTGATATCCCCTCTCATGGACCCATAGTCCAGAACCGATTTGCCGCCCATAGTTTCGGCAGCAATGTCCGAAGCACCGTTTTTGGCACATGCCTCAATGGAGTCGGCCACGTTGTTGTCGTACTCTGATCCCCTGAGACCGCCCCTTTCCTCGAGTCTAATGTCTCCGACTGTTTGCCTTAGTCCGCATTTTACTCCATATTCGTTGTAGAACCTTTCCAAGATGTCGGCCTGAGCCTTTGTACAAGCTCCACCCCAGTCTGGGAAGTGGGTCTGTTGGTAAACGTGCTCTTGCTCTAGGTAGAACGCTGGTAGACCAATATCCACTGCCCTGCCAGCCGCCTGCTCTGCGATCGAGGCGCATTCCCTCACTAGAGCCTCCTTATTGCGTTCTGAACCTGCCTCAGGTGCCACCTTGACCTCTGGTACGACGAATCCTGCGCCGAATTGTAGACCCCAATGTGCGCTCACTGGAAACTTTGCGTGCCCAAAGAGCATCTCATCGGGTTCTTTGTATGCCAATTTTGTATATCTAAAAATTCCCATGTCTATCCCCGATGTTACTATATAACACTGTTAACTTATATCTTAGTTCGGGCAAAAACATGGAAATAATATATAAAATAGTTTATAAGGTGCTCACTTTTTGTTACAACTGAATGATTATCATATCCTTATATGACGACCCTTTTGTTACAACAGTATGAATATAGTTTCCCTGTATTACGAAAAAACAATTCTTGAAAGGCCTTCTAAAACCGCCTCGCCCAGAAAAAGACATCCCAGACTTGCAGGGTAGTCCTTGCATTTGGCGGAGGTGCGGCAGATGCACCAGTTCATCACCCAGTGGAAGCTGGCCTTCTCAATGAAGTGCTCAACGACCTGCGACGGCAGCACGGTCTGAGTCGGCATATCGAATGATTTGTTTAACTCAATGGCTCTATCGCTCGGCAGGTAAATAATGTCGTCACCCTCGAAGAGCATGCCGTCGATAATGCCGCCAATGAGGGGCACATTGGTCATCTTGGCCAAAAG
>CAZNTO010000004.1:19214-22690 GCA_964576015.1 uncultured Nitrososphaerota archaeon | reverse complement strand
GATAAGGCTGAGGTGAGCTTTGGCTCGAACAGCGCCGTCGTCGAGTACGACCCTTCGAAGCTGGAATTCAAGGCTATAGCAAAGGCGGTGGAGGATGCCGGTTACAAGGTGGTAACCGAGAGGGCCGTCATTCAGGTGGATGACATAAGGTGCGCCTCCTGCATAAACAAGATCGAGGAGGAGCTTCTGAAGCTGGATGGCGTGGTCTCGGCAAGCGCCAACCTGGCGACCAAGCTGGTAGTTGTGGAGTACGACCCAAAGGCCGTCGGCGTAGGCGAGCTGAAGGCAACCATAAAGGATCTGGGCTACACCCCAGTGCTGAAGGAGGAGGTCGTAAAGGGGAAGCCCAAGTCTAGGTTCGACTTCATATTCAGCCTAGTCTTGTCAGTACCGACATTGCTGCTCAGCATGTTTGGCATGGGTATACCCAACATAGAGCTCATACTCTTTCTCCTGGCCACCCCGGTCCAGGTGGTGGGTGGCAGGAGCTTTTACATCGGCTCCTACAAGTCGCTCAGGCACGGATCGCCTGACATGAACGTTCTCATAGCGCTGGGCACGTCGGCGGCCTACCTCTACAGTATATTCAACACGTTCTTTGCCGTTGGCGATGTCTACTACGAGGCCGCTGCCCTGCTGATTACCTTCGTCCTGCTTGGCAGATACCTAGAGGATATCGCAAAGTCAAGGGCATCAGCAGCAATAAGGAAGCTCATGGAGCTTCAGCCGAGGTTCGCCACTGTATTAAGGGGCGACCAGGAGATCCAGATGCTAGTTGACGAGGTGGCCGTGGGAGACACAATAATGGTTAGGCCCGGAGAGAGTGTTCCAATAGATGGTAGAGTTGTCTCAGGAAGGAGTTCGGTGGACGAATCGATGGTCACTGGAGAGAGCATGCCAGTCGACAAAGCTGAGGGGGACGATGTAATAGGTGGTACCGTGAACCAGGTTGGTCTGATAAAGATCACCGCCACCAAGGTAGGGAAGGACACCTTCCTTTCCCAGATTGTGAGGTTCGTGGAGGAGGCTCAGGCGAGGAAGGCGCCCATCCAGAGGTTTGCGGACAGAGTTGCATCACGCTTCGTGCCCAGCATAGTGGTGATAGCTGTAGCCACCTTCCTTGTCTGGATACTGCTGGGGAAGACCTTCGATTTTGCCATGATTATGGCTGTATCGGTCCTCGTAATTGCCTGCCCCTGCGCCCTCGGGCTTGCCACCCCGACAGCCATAATGGTGGGGCTCGGAAAGGGCGCCGAGTTGGGCATCCTGATCAAGGGAGGGGAGGTTCTCGAAAACGTGAGGAGAATAACGACCGTCGTCTTCGACAAGACCGGCACACTGACCATAGGGAAACCGAGGGTTGTGGATGTCGCGAACCTGAGCGGCATAGGGGAGGAAGAGATAATCAAGATTGCAGCATCCCTTGAGAAGGGTTCGGAACACCCGTTAGCGAAGGCGATCATCGAGAAGGCGGAGGGCCTGCCGCTCTACGAGCTGAAAGATTTCGAGGCGTTCCCAGGAGAGGGCGTTAGGGGGGAGGTCAGAGGCAGGACCGCCCTCCTCGGAAACAGAAAGCTGTTAACGAGGTTCGATCTTAGCCTCGGCACGTTCGAGGATAGGCTTCGTGTGATGGAGGAGGAGGGTAAGACCTCCTCAATCCTCTTCTATGGGGGCAAGGTCGCGGGGATTATAGGGATAACGGATACGCCCAAGCCCCACGCGGAGGATGTCATAAGGGAGCTGAAGAGGGAGGGGTTCGAGGTGATTATGCTGACCGGAGACAACGAGAGGGTGGCCAAGGCTGTGTCGAATGCTCTTGGCATAAACAGGTTTATAGCGGGTGTTCCCCCGAGCGAAAAGGCCAATGAGATAGCCAGTCTTCAGTCAGAGGGCAAGGTGGTGGCCATGGTGGGGGATGGCATAAACGATGCACCCGCACTGACGCAGGCAGACGTAGGGATAGCCATAGGTAGCGGTACGGAGATTGCAAAGGAGGCAGGAGGGATAATCCTCACGAAGGGGGACCTTATGGGAGTTGTCTCCGCAATAAACCTCAGCAGGAAGACCGTCCGGAAGATCAAGGAGAACATGTTCTGGGCGCTTGTTTACAACTCAGCGGGCATACCCATAGCAGCAGGGGTCCTGTATCCTGCACTTGTCCTGCGACCGGAGATAGCCGCCCTAGCGATGGCACTCAGCTCGGTGTCGGTGGTATCCAACTCGCTACTGCTTAAAAGGTACAGACAATAGATAAAAACCAGTCAAATAATTGGGAAAGCTTTTTCAACCTCCCTTTAAATTGAAATAATAGATAATTATGACCACCGTGTTCACCGTGGATTCAGGAAGATGTGCACATAAGAGCCGGATCGTAGCGGAGCTTGGGCAGGGGGGTATGATAAAGCTCGACATCACCTCCACGTGCACAAACATCAAGAGATACGGAGTGAAGTTCAAGGAGATCAGTATAAGGGACTTGGCAAAGCCAATTCTTGTGAACCCGACTTACATTGCAGCGAGTGGCACGGTCGGTCCCGAGTGCATGGTTCCACCTGCTGTAATAAACACGTGCTGGACCGAGGCTGGAATGATAGCCAGAAGCCTGCTTAAAATGTATCCCACGCAGGTCTTGAAATATGAGGGCGACCATAGGTAGTTCCTAATCGGAACATCATAGCCTCATAATAATTTCGGCATAGGCCTTGGCTGCCTTCACCATGTAGTTAACTCGTATGTACTCATTGGCACGGTGATCTTTATGAAACAGACTGTGGACCTCACCAAGCGGTCCATTTCAGAATCAATATACTCGAAGACCTTCCGTCTGATGGGCAGCATGCTGCTTCCTCAGTGGATTACGTTTTGTTAACTCGTTGCTTATACCTCTGCCATCGGTAGTAGGCTGCCAGAGCAGATACAGCCCTCTCAGGTATAGGGTATGTCGGTATGGAGCGTTCGTCCAGCTTTCGCATGGCCTCCTCACACTGCGAACCCCCGACGAAGCTTGTGACCAATGTCTTGCCGCACCATTGGGACTCGCAGATATCGGCAATGGATTTGGCTATAGAGACCGGATCTGTGATAGCGGTCTGGCAGTAAAGGACGATTACGGAGCCGACCCTCTGATCCTTTATGGCGAGCTCGACCGACCCGTAGTAGCTGTCCTCGTAGGCCTGCCCCGTGAGGTCGACGGGATTCCTGAAGTTGCCGAAGACCGGCATGAACTTCCTGAACTCTGCCTGGAGATCGTCGGGAAGAGACCATACTGTGATGCCTGACTCCTCACATGCATCTGTGGCCATCACGCCAACGCCTCCACCATTTGTGATTATAAGGCAGTTCTCGTTGGGTGGTGGGGGTTGCATTGTCATGAGCTTGGCCCAGTCGAATGCCTGCACCAGGTCGGGGGCTCTCAATGCCCCACTCTGCCTGAAGGCAGCCTCATAAATTTGATCTGAGCCAGCGAGCGATCCGGT
>CAZNTO010000004.1:5634-19114 GCA_964576015.1 uncultured Nitrososphaerota archaeon | reverse complement strand
GTCCAGCCCATCATGGCTACTCCTAGCGCGCCGCTCTGAGTGACGAAAGCTATGCTTCCTGGGAAGACGCGTGAGAGCCCGAAGGTGGCGTTCATCCTCGAGGGGGCGTAGAAGAGCCCGAATACGTTTGGACCCAGCATCCGCATCCCGTACTTACGGACGACTGAAAGGGCTCTTTCTTCAAGCTCTGTATTTCCAACCTCCTTGAAGCCCGAGCTGATGACTATTAGTGACTTGATACCCTTATGACCGCACTCCTCGATAATGTTAGGTACATACACAGCGGGCACCGCGATGACTGCAAGGTCAACCTCGCCCGGGGTAAGTTTCACGGAGGTGTAGGACTTCAGACCCATGACGTCCGCACCCTCGGGGTTGACCGGGTATAGCCTCCCCTCGTAACCACCAGCCAGGATGTTGCTGACAAGCTCGTACCCAATCTTCTTTGGGTTCTTAGAGGCGCCTATCACAGCAATGCTCTTAGGGCAGAACATTTTGTCAAGCTCGCTCATGTTGAAACATCCCGTTTTTGAGAGGTGATTGTAACATTTAACAGATACACTCACCGAGACATTATAATATATTACTGTGGTGCGCCATTAACGAGCGGGTATAGAGGGCAATCTGATGACCGAGCTCTTTGAGATCCCTGACGATATGCCACTCTTGGGTTCCGTGACCTTCGGCCTGATTGATAGGGGGACCAACGTGATACAGGTCAGACCGTCCACGTCATGCCCGCTCAACTGTATCTTCTGCTCTACCGATGCCGGACCCTGCAGTAAAAGAAGAAGGGCGGAGTATATCGTAAAACTGGAGCACATGATGGAGTGGCTCATGGAGCTCGCAAAGATAAAGGGGGACGGCTTGGAGGCACACATAGATACTGTGGGCGACCCTTTCGCCTACCCCCGGCTCGTGGAGCTTGTGCAGGCGATAAGGGAGTTGGAAGAGATCAAGATCATCTCCCTGCAGACCCATGGGCACCTGATGAACGAGCGGATCCTCTGCGAACTGGCAGAGGCGGGGCTCTCGAGGATAAATTTGTCGATCGATGCGCTCGATCCTGGACTGGCGAAGCAGCTCACTGGGACCGAGGGGTACGATGTCAAGAGGGTGATAGCGAACGCTAGGTACGCCCTCGAGAATACTTCGATAGATGTTCTGATTGCGCCTGTATGGGTCCACCCAATGAACGACTCGGAGCTGGAGGGGCTTATTGCCTTGGCAAAGGACATGGGTACAGGGAGGAGGAGCCCCCCTCTAGGAATCCAAAAGTGCGAGTTTCACAGGTTCGGCAGGAGGACTAGGGAGATGAAGCATGTAACCTGGTACACCTTCTACAAGTACCTCAGGGAACTCGAGAAGAAGACGGGGATGAAGTTGGTAATCAGGGCATCTGACTTTGGGATAAGGCCGGCTAGAACTGTGGAGGCACCATTCAGGCGGGGTGAGAAGCTTTGGGTCAAGGTTGTAGGACCCGGCTGGCTCAGAGACGAAAGCCTGGCAATGACGAGGGACAAAAGGTGGGCAGTGACGATCGTTGGGCATGAGCTGCCGGCGGGAGAGGAGGTCAGGGTGCGCCTTCTAAGAACCAAGGATAACATACTCTTGGGCAGACCTTCCTGATATGGATACTCCGAAAAGATATATCTAGCCAAAATGGGAGAGTAGTGAATATGCCAAGAGTAATCCATTTTGAGATATGCGTGGATGACCCGGAAAGGGCGATAAAGTTCTACAAAGATGTGTTTGGCTGGAAAATCGGCAAATGGGGCGGTCCCCTAGACTATTGGTTAGTCGAGGCTGGCGAAGGCAAGGAGCCAGGTATAAACGGAGCGCTCATGAGGCGTATGGACCCCCGTGCCACGACCATCAACACCATCAGTGTTCCCTCAGTTGATGAGTTCATTAAAAAAATTGGAAAGTCCGGAGGGAAGATGGTGACCAAGAAAGAGGCTATTCCAGGCGTTGGATACTTTGCCTACTGCCAGGACACGGAAGGTAACACATTCGGAATAATGGAAAGCGATAAGTCAGCCAAATAAGTAGTGACTCTCTCGATGAGCGTATGAGCTGACCCACTCCCCAGCAAGTTGAAGTTGGTACTCATGCCGTCATAGCTCCTACATTAGGTAAGATTGAGAGAAAGACATTATTATTAATGGGGACCAGCTTTTTCGATGGTGTGGTTCGGATGGATCTTAAGATGGAGTCGAAGAAGAGCGCGATAGCTGGGCTCCTCCTCGCTGTATTGTTGTGGGGAGTATCCTTCCCCATTATAAAGGCGGCACTGGGCGAGATTGATCCGTTCTTCTTCATTTTCTTAAGATTCGGCCTTGCAGCACTCATTGTCTTGGGCTACCTGGCCGTGTTCAGGAGACCCCTCCGAAGGCTACTGGACAATAGGATACTATGGATTTTAGGGATCACGAACGCTGCCGGTTTTGCCATGGAGTTCTTTGGGCTAACCTTGACCACGGCTTCGAAGGCCGCGCTCCTGGTGAATGTAAACGTCGTTTTCATGGCGATCTTCAGCGCGATACTCCTGAAGGAGAAGATAAACGGTAGGGCGAAGGTGGGGATTCTGATAGGAGTGGCTGGGGTATTTTTAACGACAACGGGCGGTGACCTCTCAGTTCTGGGAACTGGGTCTGCTATTGGCGACCTGATAATATTCACCGGTGGGATCATATGGGCATACTCTAACATCTACAACAAGAGGGCGGTCATGGAGCTTGGTCTCTCAGCAATGGACGTCACGGAGTCAATGACGTTGACGACCGCCATTGCACTTGCCCCACTTATGCTGGTTTCGCCGCTCACCTTTCATGTCAGTCCCTTCTCGGTCTCGGCGCTACTGTACGTCACGCTGATCTGCACATTCCTTGGCTTCTTCCTCTTCTACAAGGCGCTCAAGAGTCTCACAGTCGTCAATGCTGGGATTGTGATGCTCTTCGAGATCGTGGTAGCGATAGTTACCGCGAGCGCATTTCTGGGAGAGGCTATACCTCCTTTGGGCGCTGTGGGAGGCGTCCTAATAGGGGCAGCCATAGTGTTGGTTTCCTAAAAATGGCTTAATGTGAATAGGGAAAACCTACATTATTGTAAAAAGGGGGGACAACGTTGTACCTAATACCTTCCCAGCCAGAGCTAAAATGCGGCCTAGTTCAATTACTTACTCCTTTCTCACAACTACCAACGTGCAACGGGTAGCGATGCCTGCAATCACGCCCAGTGCAGCCAGCCACGGAAGAAGCAGTGTCCCTACGACCGCTAAGGTCGCTGGTAGCTCGAGCAGGACCTTACCGGCTTCATCCTTCACGATGATCCTAGTCACATTCCCCTCGTGTATCAGCTCCTCGACCTTCTTTATGAGATCATCAGCCGCAACGGAAAACTCCTCTGTCACCGTCTTGCCAATCTTAGCTCCGCAGGATTGGCAGTACAGTGCGCCATCGGAAACGCCACTTCCACACTTTGGGCAATAAGGCATTATATACACCTCCAACATGATCTGAAAAAAACGCTTATAAGGTTTTTTTGCTCAAATCCACAGCCATCACGGAGAACTTAAGCTGCTTGACGTGGCGGTTCGCCTTTAATCCATCGATCAAGCCCTTGAGACGCTTGGACTTCCCCTTGACGACCATGACCTCCAGACAGCTCTTTTCCGTCAGGTGGGAGTGAAGGTACTGCGTGACGATGTCATCGAACTCGTGCTGCAGGTGAAGACCCTCGTTCTTCTCTGTCTTCTCGTACAGCAGCGTAATTGTGGCGATGACTTCCCCCTCTATCACCTCAAGCTCCCTGTAATCCATGATGTACCTGTTCACTGCTTGCCGAAACACCTCAGACCGGCTTGCAAACCGCTCTCCGCCCAATATGTTGTCAAGCTCGCTAAGCAGTCCGTCTGGTATGGACAGGCTTATCACAACCATCTAGATCACCTTTGGTAATTTTTTATTCGTAACCCTGTCCTCTATTAGAAAGAGCAGCTCCTCCTGCTTAATCGGCCTGCCTCCGTTGTCGAGCACTCCATCCTTCACCAGTGCGCTGTATATCCCCACCACCTCAGGAGGCCTCAACCGCGCCTCCTGAAGCAGACTTTCGTCGTAGAAAAGATCCCCAGGCACCCCCTCTGCCAGCACAACACCCTTCTTTAGGATATAGACCCTATCAGATATCCTGGAGGCAAGATCCATGTCATGGGTGGAGATTACAACACTTAGCCCCAGCTCGTCCCTCAACTTGAGCAGGAGCTCCTCGATCCTTTCGGCGTTAACGGGGTCCAAATCAGACGTTGGCTCGTCCACCACAACGATCTTTGGCTTCATAGCTATGACACCTGCTATTGCCACAAGCCTTTTCTCTCCCCCGCTCAGGTAGTGGGGAATTTTAGACCTCTCCGTCAAACCCACCAAATCAAGTGCCCACTCAGCCGCCTTTCTCGCCTCGGATGGCGACATCCCAGTATTTATCGGGCCGAACATTACGTCGTCGAGGACCGTGGGCGCGAAAAGCTGGCTGTCTGCGTCCTGGAACACCAAACCGACAGACCTCCTGAGCTTGTCTGGGTTCTTCTTGTTGATCTTTTCCCCCTCTAGCATTATCTCTCCGTTGGTTGGGATCAATATGCCATTCAGGTGCTCTAGTAGCGTGGATTTGCCAGCCCCATTGGGACCGCATATTCCCACTATCTCCTTTGGGAATACCTTAAAACATAGGTCGTGTATACCCACCGTACCGTCGGAGTACGTGTGGGACAGGCAGTCTAGATGCAATAAAGGTTCATAACTCATGGGATTACCCCCTGATACAGGTAGGCTAGAAGAATCAATATTATTGAAATAGCCAATGTGGCCCACTCCGATGCGGAAGGAGCCCTCAGTTTCTCATACGTCCTGAGCTCGCCGGTGAAGCCCCTCGCCTCCATGGCCTTCCCGATCCTCTCGGCCTTGTCGAATGAATAAACGACACCAACTGCGAATATCTTGGCGTAAAGTGAACTCGCAGAGGTTATACCTCTCCGGAGGCTCCCGCCCCTTGCCCAAGCTGCCAATAGAGCGGTCTCTAGCACCCCGAATACAACGAAGACGAATCGGAAGGTAAGCAGAAATATGACATCGAAGGGCCGGGGGAAGATGCTGTCCGCGAGACCCGAAATCTCGGAATATTTAGTGGACATAATGAATGTGAGAGAGAAGTTCACCACCGCGAGACCCCTGAGGAGGAGCTTCACAACGATAAGTACACCCATGTCGGTGATGGTAAATACGCCGGGGACAACGATAATAGATCTTCCAGGCTGCGAGAAGATGAACAGGATGGAGATCGTTAAGATGAACAGCACGGGAAACAGTGACCACTTCAGCAGCTTCTTCAGCGGAAACTTACCCGAGACGTAGATTACCAAGGACAGGGTATAGATTGCTAGCAGCAGAAGAGTGCTCTGTAATATCGTTGCCGCAACTACGAAGAGGAAGAGCCCCAGCAATTTTGTCCACGGGCTCACCCTGTTGAGCGGCCCCCCTCTCTCCGAATAGTAGAGGATCGTTGGCAGGCTCGGGACGTGACCCCTCTCAAGGCTCTTCAATTTTACCACCACCCAAGAGTTCGGGTTTTACCTTTACCAGGTAGCCAATCAGAAAACCGGTAACTATCGACTCCACGACCGCCGCAACCTCGTTTATTAATGCCAGTAGGAAGAGGCCCTGCAGCTCCTCTACTCCTTCCACGCCCTGTATGCCGGAAATGGTAAGTGCACTGACCATCAGCACGTTGGAGACCGTAAGGGCGATCAACGTAGCGACAAAAGCGGCTAAAAAGGGGGATACCCTACGCCTGCGGAAGAGGAACAGAAAGATCGAGAATGCAAAGACGATCTCTACCAGGTTTAACAGGAAGTTGAGCCCGATGGGACCCCAGCCGCCGTGACCTATTGCCGAGGAGAGTATGTTAATGATGATGGCCGATACTGAGCCGATGATTGGACCAACCAAGATGCCCAGCATTGGCGTGAAGTTGAGATGTATCCCTCCTAATATCGGAACCTCCACCTGGAAGATCACAAAGGCGAGGGCTGTGGCTGCGCCTGCGACCGAGAGCGTCTTAACCTCAATGGACTTACCGGTCCTCCTGAAGTAGAAGGCGACAATTCCAAGCAGGGCAATCGAGATTAACCAGTAGAATGCCACCCACGTGATGGGCAGAACACCATCTGGTAGGTGAATGTGGGCCATTTCAATCAGATCATATTAAGGGATGCACCTATATTTATTAATTTTTCTGATATTTTTAATAAAGATGCTAGCGCCTTACAACAAGCACATTACAATGGGCGTTCTTAACAACATAATCCGCAACGCTGCCAAGAAGTGTGCGCTTGAGACCTGTTAGACCCCTTGAGCCGACAACTATCAGCGAGACTCCTTCTCTTTCGGCCTCCGTTACAAGACCTCCACCCACGGTATTCCAAACTGCCACGATCTTAGATTCCACGGATTTGACGCCAGCTTTCTTTGCCCTTTCCTCATACTCCTTCAGGGTGGGCTCCATGTTATCAGTGACTTCCTTTGGTACCTTCGGGGAGTATTCTGGGAAGCTTGTCAATATTTGGGGGTATCCTGGAACGCCTGGTGTTAATGGCATTGCAGGAGAGGTATGAATGGCAACTATTAGTAGACGTGCACCATGCAGCTTAGCCATATCAGTGGCAACTTGGAAGGCAGCTTCGGCATGCTTCGAGCCGTCCACTCCTACCATTATGGTCTCGGTTGGTTTTTCCATATTGAGCCCATGAGTTACTGCGTTTAAAAAACTTTTAAGCATTTGTAGTTATGCACAGAGTTCAGAAATTTTTTTATCAGGACGTCGTCACGAGACCCGATAGGTCTCAATATTCAGTAAACGCGGTGAAGGCAACGTCACACCTATCAAAGGCAGATCCCTTCTTCTGGTTCTGAGAAACATAAACAATAATTTTTAAGTTAGGCTATTCTTTGAAGATCATTAGACCCTGCGGGGTAGGGAATGGCGGTAGTAGCGATATGACCCGCAAGTTGGATTTTAAGGCCTTCATATTCGATCTTGATGGTTGCATCTACAGAGGTGACAGACCAGTAGAGGGAGCTGTTGACGTTATCGACGCATTGAGGGCAAAGGGGAAGAAGGTACTCTTCTTGACCAACAACTCGACCAAAACCCCGCAGGAATATACTGACAAGCTAAGGAGGATGGGAATCGAAGCATCCACAGAGGAGATCATGACCTCCTCCCTTGCCACAGCAATCTACATGAGGAGGCTTGAGCGCGGAGGGTGCTACGTGATAGGCGAGGACGCCCTAGAGTCTGCGCTATCCGGTGAGGGCTTCACACTGCTGGACGAGGCTGAGGCCAGGAGGGCAAGGTACCTCGTCTGTGGGCTCGACTTCGGCCTGACCTATGATAAACTTGTAGCGGCCTGCTTTGCGATACAAGGGGGCGCAAAGTTCATAGCCACGAACACCGACCCGAGCCTGCCTGTTGAGGGTGGCTTTATGCCAGGTGCCGGTGCAATAATAAGCGCAATAGTTGAGGCGACGGGGGTGAAGCCCATCGTGGTAGGAAAGCCCTCAAAGAAAATAATGGATATCGCACTCAAAAGGCTGGGTGTTAGCAGGGAGGAGGCCGCGATAATCGGGGACTGCCTCTACACCGACCTCGCGGCAGGTAAAAGGGCGGATATCTACACAATACTTGTACTTACTGGCGCCACAAGCAAGGATGATCTCATGGAGAGCAGACAGCAACCAGATCTCATCCTCGAAAGTGTCGCAGATCTCCTGAAGTTCATTTGATAGGGTCTACGGGGAATTTAAACGGTCAATTAAAAAATATTAATATACATTGTGCTAAAATTCATCTACAGGTGTTTATTCTTGGAGCTGGCTGAGGATCCACTGACAGGGAAAAAGGTAGAGGTTGTTAGAAACTCCAACCTCGGTGCAGGAACCCTGAAAAGGGGCAAGGTCAGGGATGTTTATGACCTCGGCAAGGAGCTCCTGATCTACCATACAGATAGGGTCTCTGCCTTTGACGTCGTTCTTCCCACATTAATACCGCGAAAAGGCGAGTCCCTACAGAAGCTATCCGTCTACTGGATGGAGAGGAGCAGGAAGGTCTATCCGAACCACCTCATATCAGTTGAGGACAGCCGAACCATAAGGGTGAGGAAGGCGAAAAGGGTCGACATAGAGTGGGTTGTCAGGAAGTACCTCTACGGCTCGCTCTGGATCGCATATAGTAAGGGGAGGCGCGATCTGTATGGTCTTAAGTTCCCTGAGGGGCTGAGGATGGCGGACGAGCTTCCTAACCCGGTGATAACACCCACCACAAAGGCGGATGTGGGACATGATGAGGAGATCACTAGAAAGGCTGCCGTGGAGAGGGGGATAGTGGGCAGGGATACATGGGACGAGCTGGAAGAGGCGACCATGAAGCTTTACGAATTCTATGAGGCGAAGGCCAAGCAGAAGGGCATAATCATACCTGACTTCAAGATCGAGTTCGGTTGGTATGGTAAGGAGCTGATACAGATAGATGAGCCTCCCACGCACGACTCTGCCAGGATGTGGGCGCGTAGGTATTACAGGCCTGGGGAGGCTCAAGAGAGGTACTGCCTCGACAAGGAGTTCCTGAGAGAATGCCTCAGGAGGTTAGGCTTCTCCGGCGAGGGTGAGCCGCCAGTGATCCCAAAACGAGTCGTAATAGAGGTTGTCAAGCGCTGTACAGGCGCCTACAGTGTGTTGGCGGAGGGTGCCAGCATTGAAGGACTTGACCTTGCAAGTGTAGATGATATTTTTATATAAACATGTAAAAAAACCTTAAAAAGCTTCCTATAAATATACATGTTCATATTAATAGTTGGGGGTATTTTCATGGTGGGTGAGAAGTGTGGGGTATTCGGAGCCAAATGCTTTGACGGCAGTGAGGCCTTTGTAAATCTCTACTGGGGCCTCGTGGCTCAGAACCATAGGGGGCACGAATCCTACGGCTTCCTCACACATTCCGAAGGGCTGAGGAGGTATGTGGACCTCGGCCTCGTCCCGAGGATAGAGAGGCAGGAGTTCCTCCGCTGGAGCATACTTTTACCCGGCAATGTTGGGATCGCCCACGTCAGGTACGGGACCTCCGGACATAGGGACGTATACGCTCACCTGAAGGACGCGCAGCCCATAGTCGTTTCCCGCGGAAGGGACAGACTGGGTCTTGCCTATAACGGCAACCTGGTAAACATCGGGTGGCTGAAGGAGTTCGTAGCCAATAGAAATGGCAGGCTCAAAACCACCTCGGATACCGAGCTCCTGAGCAGGTACCTCATCGACAATATGGACAGGGGCTTAATGGACAGCGTAAGGTTGTGCATGGAGAATGTGGAGGGCGCATTCTCCGTGGTGGGGCTGAGGTCGAGCGGGGAGTTCTTTGCGTTCAGGGACCCGCTCGGAATGAGGCCGCTCTGCCTTGGACAGAGCAGGGATGGGAATATTAAAGCGGTATCCTCGGAAACGGTCGGGTTCGACATTAACGACTTCAAGGTCGTAAATGAGGTGGAACCAGGCGAGGCTCTGATCTTCACGAAGGACGGGATGGAGAGGGAGAGGCTCGTCAGGAAGGGGAGGAGGGCGTTCTGTGGCTTCGAGTTCTCCTACTTCGCCAGACCAGACTCGAGAATCAACGGGAAGTGCGTTTACAGCGTGAGGGAGGAGTTCGGCAGAAACCTCGGGCGGAGGTACCAGGACATAGTCAGGGACTCCGATCTCATTGTATCCATACCGGAGACAGCGGATGACGCTGCGTATGGGTTGCACGAGGAGACGGGCCTCAGGTGGGAGAGAACTCTCAGGAGGCACAGGTTCGTCACCCACAGGGCGTTCATAATGGAATCCGACATGAGATCCTCAACCATAGACAGGAAGATCAATGTGCCAGACGGTGGCCTCAAAGGGAAAAGTGTCATAGTAGTGGAGGACAGCATCGTCAGGGGCGACACCACAAAGACCGTGATAGCTAAGCTGAGGGAGGCTGGTGCGGAGAAGGTCTATATGTTCGTCACCTTCCCAAGGATTACACACCCCTGCTTCTACGGGATAGACATGGCTACCTTCACGGAGCTCATAGGCTTCTACTTTGACGAACAGGGGATAGCGGACGCGATAGGCGCTGACGCAGTCTGCTACCAGCCCCTAGAGGATTTTATGAGGGCGACTGGTATGAGGAAGGAGGACCTCTGCATGGCGTGCACCACTGGCTGCTATCCAACGGATCTGGCCCAGAGGATAGCGGACAAGGTCAGATCCACCATCAACAAACCGGACAGGAGCAGGGTCTACGAGCGGTTGAACTTGGAGGTATAGAAATGGCAGGGATCTTGGGGATATATCTATTTGACAATAGATGGAACGCCTACAACTTTGGGGTTTTTGGGCTCATGGCACTCCAGCACAGGGGTCAGGAGACGGCTGGCCTCGAGCTATTCGGCGAAGGTCGCAACAAGGTATCTGGCAAGGGTCTTGTAGAGCAGGTGTTAACCTCTGGCAACATGAAGGGGCACGTCTGCGTAGGTGCGGTCTCTCCCTATCCAGCTGAGGACGCGGAGATACAGCCAATATCGTTGAGCGACAGGGTCTCGGTTGCGGTGGATGGTAAGATATTGAAGATAGACGGTTACCGGTGGAACGGCTCAATTTCATACGAGGAGAATCTAAGGAGGGCTTTTTCAGAACAGGTGAAAAAAAGCGTTGATCTAGATGGCCTGAAAAGCTTCTTTAGCGGTTGCAGAGGCGGCTTCTCCTACGTGGCGGTCAATGAGAACAGGGATATGATAGCGGGCAGGGGTTCTCTGGGGGTTAAACCACTCGTCCTTGGAAAGATGGGGTTCGATGGAGGGATAGTCGCCTCGGAAAGCTGTGTCATGGATATCATCGGTGAGAGGGTGCCGATCAGCCCGGCGGAGAACATCGAGCCGGGGGAGGTTAGGGTCTTCACGACGCTATCGGCGCACTCCGAGCTAAGTGTTACCTCTAATAGGAGGGCGTACTGTAGCTTCGAGTATGTTTACCTTGCCAGACCAGACTCCTACATCAACGACGTTCCAGTGTACAGGGTCAGGAGGAGCATAGGGAAGAAGCTCATGGAGGAGGGCGCCGTGGACGCTGACGTGGTTATTGGCGTACCTGAGACGGCAATACCCTTCGCCATGGCATTCTCAAATGAGACAGGGATACCAGTGGAGAAGGGCTTCGAGCTGACTGGGAGGAGGGTGAGGAGCGCCATGAAGCCGAACCAACTCGAGAGGCTGAAGGGGGTCCAGCTAAAGCTCAACGTCATCAGCGAGGCGGTCAAGGGAAAGAGGGTCATCCTCATCGATGACAGCGTCGTGAGGGGTAACACACTGGCAAACATAGTCTACCTGATGAAGGAGAAGGGGGCAAAGGAGATCCACGTCAGAATAGGCAGCCCTCACATAGTGTCGCATTGCCCGTTCGGGGTGGAGGTTCCGCCAGAGGACGAGCTGATCGGGAAGCACCTCCCGGAGGATAAGATAGCGGAGGTTGTGGGCGCGGACTCGTTCAAGTATCTCAGCATTGACGGGCTCATCGAGGCCGTTGGCATGAGCAGAAAAAACCTATGCCTCGGCTGTTTCACCGGCCATTACCCAGAGGTGTGATACATGAAGATCCTTTTGGTTGGAGGGGGCGGAAGGGAGCACGCGATAGCGGCCGCCTTGGCGAGGAGTGTACGCGAGCCAAGGCTCTACTGCCTCTCAGAACTGGCAAACCCTGGCATAAAGAAGATCGTGAAGAGAAGCGGCGGGGAGTATTACCTAGGAAATACAAACGACAGCGAAGCAGTAGTATTGGCTGCCCAGAAGGCTGGGGTAGACTTCGTCTTTGTGGGACCTGAGGAGCCGAACTTTCATGGTGTGCCTGACAGGCTTGAGGAGCAAGGCATACCCTGTATAGGGGCGAATAGGGCGGTCTCTGAGCTTGAGATGTCCAAGGCGAGTATGAGGGACCTGCAGTGGAAGTATAAAATTCCTGGCAGGCTCTGGTACAAGAAGTTCAAGACCTTCGAGGAGGCAGTCCCCTACATCGAGGAGTACGCGGACAGCGTTGCATTAAAGCCGGCGAGGCAGGCGGGAGGGAAGGGTGTCAAGGTGATAGAGGACTTCCAGGTCTACCTGCAGGAGGACAAGAGGAAGGTCAAGAGGGAGCATGCCGAATCGATTGTGAGGGAGTACATGAAGGGCTACGACGATATAGACTATAAGCTCCTCATAGAGGAGAGGGTATGGGGTCCTGAGTACACCGTCCACTGCTTCACAGACGGTAAAACGGTAATTCCGATGCCTGCTGTGCAGGACAACAAGCATGCCTTCGACGGGGACTTGGGGCTGGAGACCGGAGGGATGGGTTCAATATCCTGTGGCATGAACTTAAGGTGGGGTGTGGACGACGGAAGGGCGATACTCACAGATCAGGAATACCGCAGGTCCGTCGAGATTGTGAAGATGATGATAGACTCAATACAGAAGGAGACGGGCAAGAGGTATCATGGTGTGGTCGCAGGGCAGATGATGCTCACATCTGTGTGGGGACCCACGGTCATAGAGATGTACTCTAGGCTGGGCGACCCGGAGGCGGGCAACGTGCTCTCAGTTCTGAAGACGGATATAGTCGAAATATGCGAGGCAATCATCGACGAGAGGCTCAACGCCGTGAGGACGGATTTCGAGGACAAGGCGGTCGTTGTCAAGGCGGTCTGCCCCGAGGGTTACCCCAACAGGAGGGACATGGCGAGTGGGCACCCAGTTCGATTAAAGTGGAAGGGAGACGGAATCCTGTGGGCCTCAGCGGACCTCAGGGATGGAAGGGTGTTCAGCGGCGGCTCAAGGGTTGTGGAATGCTTGGGCGTTGGTGATAGCATACCGGAGGCGAGCGCAAGGGCTGAAAGACTTACCGAGAGGGTATCGCTGGAGGATGGGTGGAAGCTCTTCCACAGGAGGGACATCGGGTCAGAGAAGTCTATGGAGAGGAGGATAGCGCTTGCCAACATGGCGCGTGAGATTTACCAGTACAGGGAGAGGAGGGGGCTCCTCGGGAAGAGGATGATATGGATACCGGGCAAAGGGTTGGTGGAGGTTGGCTGAGATGGTTTACAAGATGACTGTTGAGGAGAGAGCAGATCTGCTAGATAATATTGGATCCTACAAGAAGGAGTTCGAAGGGAGGTTAAGCCCGCTCGATCCACTGGACCCTGAGAGGCCGGCGGTCTTCATCTCTGTCGGCGGGGGTGAGCTGGGCGACCTGGCGGTCACGGCGGCGAAAAGGAATTATGGCGGGGCGGGCGGCGGGGTGAGGGCGGTCGCCTTTGACAGGTATAACGGGTTCCCGGCTCAGGACGCGGCCGATGCAGCCGAGGTCTTCGACATGAAGAACGG
>CAZNTO010000004.1:0-5534 GCA_964576015.1 uncultured Nitrososphaerota archaeon | reverse complement strand
AAGACCCATAGGGGACTCGAAGAGGCATACGCCCACGCCGTTGAGCACGCAAGGGGGGTTGGCGATGAGGTCATAGTGGAGAAGTTCCTACCCGAGCTAAAGACCATTGGTACAGAGATCACGCAGATAGTTGTAAGGCACTTCAGCGAGGGCGGGAAGATCGTGAACTCCTTCCTGCCACCAATAGAGCACAGGAGGCCGGAGGCGACGTACCACGAGAGCTGGCTACCAGCCACCATATCACAAGCCGCGGCGAGCGAGTGTAGGCAGGGCGCCGAGCGAATAGCCGAGTTCATGGGCGGGATCGGGGTCTTCGCGGTTGAGCAGTTCGTCCTTGGCGACAAGGTTTACAACAACGAGGTTGCCAATAGACCCCACGACACCGGCCTCATTACAAGGTGGATGCTGAACATGGACGAGGGGGCATTGGAGCTGACATCCACGCTCGGTCTGCAGATCAACCCGTTTAACCTTGAGATCTCAAGGCAGGAGGTCTATGGAGTTGCCCATGTTGTACTTGCACCCCTGGAGATTAAGAAGGAAGTGAAAGTGCTGGGCTGGAACGCCAACAAACTGAGCGCCTTCCAGACGAGGGGAGTAAGGGGGGACTTTTGGTACTTCGGCAAGCCCACTGCCTACGCCGGGAGGAGGATGGGGCTAGCGGTAGCCTTCCAGTGGGAGCTAGAGCGGGCGAGAAGGAACGCGGAGATTATTGCGCACTTCGCAGAGGGCTGCATAGAGTACGGAGGGAGGGCTTGATGCCCAAGGTGGCGGTCGTAATAGGAAGCAGGTCCGACGCGAGAGCTGGCGAGGAGGTCGTGAGCATCCTCAAGGAGTACAATGTGTCGTGCGATTTCAGGGTCATCTCTGCGCACAGGAGCCCAGACGAGCTGGACGCCTTCATAAAAACTACCGATGCTGAGGTCTTCATAGCCGTTGCAGGTTTGTCGGCTGCGCTGCCAGGCGTGATAGCCTCAAAGACGGTCAGGCCGGTCATTGGGGTCCCAATGAACGTGAAGCTCGAGGGCTTGGACGCGTTTCTATCGATGGTCCAGATGCCGCCTGGAGTTCCGGTGGCAACCGTTGGCATTGACAACTCAAAGAATGCAGCCATACTCGCCGTAGAGATCCTGGCCATAAAGTACCCCGAACTGAGGGGGAAGCTCGAGGACATAAGGAGGAAGAAGTGAGATGATGAGGGTAAGGGTTGAGGTTAAGCTGAAATCCGGTCACTTCGATCCTGAGGGTGACGTGACCGCCACCGCTCTGAGGGACTTAGGTTTCCACGTGAACGGTGTTAAGGTCAGCAAGGTCTACACCCTAGGTCTGGAAGCGAAGAGCGCGGAGGAGGCTGTCAAGCTCACAAAGGACATGTGCAGGAAGTTGCTGGCCAACCCGACAAAGGACGATTTTTCAGTAGAGGTGCTCCCAGGTGAAGAGCGGACTCCTAAGAAGGGCAAGCGATAAGGTCGACCTACTCACCGTCGACCTCTCTGCAGCCAGCGATAAGGATCTAATGGAAATCAGCGGGACTATGGGTCTCAGCCTAAGCCTAGACGAGATGAGGTGCCTCAAGGGTCGCTTTAAGGTACTTACGGACGCTGAGCTTCAGACCTTCGGCCAGACTTGGTCCGAGCACTGCATTCACAAAACGTTCAGGGGAGACATCAGAACCGAGAAGGGAGTAGTCAGAAGCATTCTTAAGAGCTATATTGCCAGGGCGACCAGAGAGCTGAACAAGCCGTGGTGCGTCTCGGTCTTTGAGGACAATGCCGGAATAGTGGAGTTCGATAAGGGGTACGTTGTTGCGGCGAAGGTTGAGACCCATAACCACCCTTCTGCAGTTGAGCCCTTCGGAGGAGCCGCTACAGGAGTTGGTGGGGTCATAAGGGACATTTTAGGGGTATGGGGTGATCCGGTTGCCGTCACAGATGTTCTCTGCTTTGGGCCCCTCGACATGAAGCATGGGGATCTGCCACCGGGCGTAAAGCACCCCAAGTACATCTATAAGGGGGTAGTGGCAGGCGTTGGCGCCTACGGCAATAATATGGGAATACCAAACGTCTCCGGCGCTGTGCTCTTCGACAAGGGCTACACCGGGAACGTTATAGTATACTGCGGCTGCATCGGTGTGCTTCCCAGGAAACTGTTCGTCCGAGCCACGCGAGAAGGGGACTATGCGGTGTTAGCAGGCGGAAAGACCGGCAAGGACGGGATACATGGCGTTACATTTGCATCAGCGGACCTTCCGGAGGAGTCTGAGGAGTTGAGGTCGGCTGTTCAGATACCTAACCCGGTGGTCGAGGAGAGGTTGAAGAGGGCAACCTCCAGGATAAGGGATGCAAGGTTAGCATCGGGCGTTACCGACCTGGGAGGGGGCGGGATCTCGTGCGCGACCGGCGAGATGGCGCACAGGTCCAACTTGGGGCTAGACGTGAACCTGGACGTTGTCCACCTCAAGGAGAAGTGTATGGCGTCGTGGGAGATCTGGGTCTCCGAGTCACAGGAAAGGATGCTCTACTCGGTGCCCGAGGGCAAGGTCGAAGAGGCATTGGAGATCTTTAGGGAGGAGGATGTGGAGGCGTGCGTACTCGGGAGGTTTAACGGGAGCGGTAGGCTCAGGGTTAACCTTTACGGTCAGAGGGTTTGCGATCTGGATTTGGACTTCCTTTACAACCCGCCGACGGTGACCAGGAAGGCTGGACCGGTAGTGGTCCCCTCTGCCAAGTATAAGCTTGATGAACCAAGAGATCTGGCTGAGGAGCTGCTGGCACTTCTCGCAGATCAGAATGTGAAGAGCCGGGAGGACGTGATACGGACATACGACCACGAGGTGATGGGCTGCACGGCGGTAAAGCCTCTGCAAGGTGAGGAGAGTGGACCAAATGATGCGGCTGTGATAAAGCCCCTGAAGGACTCCTGGATGGGACTCATGATCTCGTGTGGGATCAATCCGTTTTACCCTGATCCATACTGGATGGCGGCGGCCTCCATTGAGGAGGCGGTAAGGAACAATACATCAGTGGGTGGAAGGAGGGTTGCTATTTTGGATAACTTCGTCTGGGGCAACCCCGAGCACGAGGACAGGATGGGCTCGCTGTTAAGGGCGGTGGAGGCGTGCTACGACTTCTCCAAGGCTCTGGATGCGCCCTTCATCTCAGGCAAGGACAGCCTCTACAACGAGTCCCCGCTCGGGCCGGTCAGGCCGACCCTACTTATCACTGGCGTGGGCATAATCCCGGACCTTAGGAGATCGGTCACGCTAGACCTCAAAAGGGAGGGGGATTTACTTTACCTGATTGGCTTTACCAAGGATGAGACTGGCGGTTCTGCGTATTTTAGGGCGAAGGGGGTTACGGGAGGGGAATGTCCGAAGATTGACGCGAAGGTCTCGAAGAGGACGATGGATACACTCATCACCACTATGGATAGCAACATGGTTATGGCATGCCACGACCTTTCCGAAGGAGGGCTAGGGGTTGCGGCGGCGGAGATGGTTATAGCCTCGGATGGGCTCGGCCTAGCTCTTGATATGAGGCAGGTGCCTGCAGAGGTGAGGAGGAATGATATTCTCCTCTTCTCAGAGTCTACCTCGAGATTCCTGGTGGAGGTGGACAGGAGACGCGCCATGGACTTTGAGAGGTTGTTCAAAGGGCTGCCATACGGAAAGGTTGGACAAGTCGTGAGTAACAAAAAGGTTGGACTGAGCTTTTTGGACCTCAGTGGTATGGGGTGGGTGCTCAGCTCCCCTGAGGTAAGGAGGGCGTGGAGGGGTTACTGATGGAGCTGGATAAGGCAAGGGCATGCATTCTAAGGGTCGGGGGCACGAACTGCGACCTAGAGGTGAAGGTCGCCCTTGAGGAACTCGGGCTTGAGACCGTGATACTGCACATGAACCAGCTGAAGAAGAGGAAACTTTCAGATTATCATATGCTCGTCTTCCCTGGGGGCTTCTCATACGGGGACTTCGTCAGAGCCGGCGCGATATGGGGAAGGGAGATGACAACCAAGTTCAAGCGTGACCTCGAGGTCTTTGTGAACGAGGAGAAGCTCGTAATGGGCATATGTAACGGGTTCCAGGTGCTGGTGGAGGCTGGACTCTTACCTGGAAACGGCGTATCGGGAGTTCCGACCGCCGCGCTAGCGAACAACGCCTCTGCAAAGTATGAGTGCAGGTGGATACGCCTCAGAGTTGAAGGGCGGACACCCTTCACAGGGGTGATGAAGGTCGGCGAGGTTGTTAGGATACCCATCGGTCACGGTGAGGGTAGGTTCCTGTTGCCATCAGAGCAAAACCTGAAAGACCTGATAAAGGCAGGGCAGGTCGTCTTCAGGTACGCCATGCCGGATGGAGGACCAGCTGAAGGCAGGTACCCATACAACCCCAACGGCGCCATATACGACGTTGCCGGAATATGCAACAGGAAAGGGAATGTGATGGGTATGATGCCACACCCCGAGAGGGCGTTCTTTGGATGGCAGCTACCTAGTTGGGGAGCCAAACTGCCAGAATACGGTGACGGGAAGGCCATCTTCGAGGGAGCAATCGACTACTTGAGGAAGTACTAAAGAATGCACATAAAATTTCCGTTGTTTAAGTAAATGATGCACACCTTGAAAACTTTGAGGTTTATATTATCCTGACTACTTCCTCAAATGACTTGTTTCTTTTTCCAGGGCTGCGCTTCTGCTCAGGGTATCCAAATGCAAGCACCGCGGCGAGTCTCGTTTCTTCTTTCTTGGCACCAAATAACTCATAGAATTCCTTATCTATTAACAGTGGCACACCAAACCAGCACCCACCTATCCCCAAGCCACACGCTGCAAGTAACATGTTTTCTATGGCAGCAGCCGCGCTCTGGTGAGCCCACAGCTCCTCCACATCATTCTTTTGATAAAGCCTCTGCCGCAGATCAACGAATACGGCGACGTAAAATGGGGCTCTGTACTTACCCTTCTCCACACTTCTCAGCCAGTTTTCCATCTCTTCCTTCGATAATGGCGTCTTGATCATCTTTGTGTAGTAGACCCTCTGGGCTTCCACTAGCAGTTGAAGGAGTTTTTCCCGTTTCTCGGCGGATTCGACGCGGAGAAACAGCCACTGTTCATTTCCTCCTGCGGTTGGTGCTCTGATACCAGCCTGCAAGATCTTTTGTTTCTCTTCCTCCTTCAGAGGAGTGCCTTTGAAGTTTCGTACCATAGTTCTTGTGCTAATTACATCAAAGAGATCTGCCATAGGTTTCACCGGATATAGCAACAATTGGATAGCTGTATTATAAGAAGTTTACTTTACTGGGTTTTGCCGGCGAACAGCCACGAACCTCTCGATCCTGTCCATTGCCTCCTCGAGGTTCTTCATTGAAGTTGCATAGCAGAGCCTGAGGTGGTGGGCGCCATACCTGCCAAATGCCGAGCCTGGAACAGCTACAACCTTCTTCTCCACCAGCAGCCTTTCGGAGAATGCTTTGTCATTGTTTCCATCTATTCTGGGAAAGATGTAGAAGGCGCCCTTGGGCTTCGCCACGGTAAAATTC
>CAZNTO010000003.1:51324-58604 GCA_964576015.1 uncultured Nitrososphaerota archaeon | reverse complement strand
TAATCTTTCTCAATTTTTTAACAAGACGGTCAAACGATTCTTTAATATCCTTGGTATAGTAAATTAATATATTCATGACAATCAATTATGAATTTAAAACTGGTTCTGGTCAATCTCGGCGTGGTCAAAACGAGTTGGTCAAAAGGGGTCGGACATGTTTAACGGAAATTAAATTTCACTTATTTCTTAGCTAAGTAGAGATTTTTCTTCAACCACTCCTTTATTATATCTTCAAGCAACTCATAAAGTTCCTGCTGTTTATGTAGGCATGCATCTTCTAACGCCTTCATTGTTTCCTCATCGAAGCTTATTGTTTTCGTGTATTTGTCAGGTACTTTTCCCCTAATGATTTGGTCAATTTCCCACATAGAAGCAATGGGATTCGCCTTTACATCTTGTACTATTTTCTCGGCTTTCTCATTTTCAATCCACAAACAGGGCATTTGACCATTACCAACACATCATGGTGCATTATGAAGCTCACTCAATTTATAGTTTTTCAATCAATCCTGATATGTTCACCGACCCTTTTTGACCGACCCGAATTGACCACCCTTAGCTTGACCAGAACCTGTAACAGGAAACTTTATTAGCTCGCGCATTTTTGCTAATGGATAGCTCTGCTCCGGGCATATCTTTTGTGGGGATTAATGGTGGGATTGTATTGGTAAAGTTCGATATTTTAAGTCATGAATTGGTCCCCAAGTTCACCATCCTCTCCAAGGAGGAGGTCGAAACCTTGAGGCATTCCTACGGAATAAGGAAGGAGCGTCTACCTTGGATTAGGAGGAGCGACCCCGTATGCAAGACGATCGGTGCAAGGCCTGGGGATGTGCTAAAAATAGAGAGGATTAGTGAAGTTGCCGGCAAGACTGAGGTCTACCGGTATGTTGTACCAGGGTGATATTATTGAGCGAAATTAGTATAGACGATAGATGGGTACTGATAGAATCCTTCTTCAAGGAGAAGGGCCTTGTGAGGCAACACCTGGACTCTTTTGATGATTTCATAAAGAATAAGGTCCAGGAGATCGTAAACGAGCAGGGGGTAATAGAAACCGACCTCCCAGGTTACAAGATCAAACTAGGCAAACTCACAATGAAACCGCCCACGATCCACGAGGCGGACGGGTCAGAGAAGGAGATACCGCCCATGGAGGCGCGGCAGAGGAATCTAACATACGCCTCATCCATGCACCTCAAGGTCACCCCCGTAGAGGATGGCTATGAGGAAGAGGAGCAAGAGGTCTACGTTGGCAAGCTACCGATAATGGTGAAGTCCAGCTTCTGCGCCCTTTCAAAGAAGGACAAGGATGCCCTAGTTGAGGCAGGCGAGGACCCGGAGGACACCGGCGGATACTTTATGGTCAACGGCTCGGAGAGGGTCGTTGTTATCCAGGAGGACTTAGCGGTCAATAGGATTCTGGTAGACGTTATGGACGGAACCTCTCCCGTCACACACGTGGCAAAAGTCTTCTCAGCTACGTCCGGGTTCAGAGTTCCCGTCACCGTAGAGAGGATGAAGGGCGGTGACCTTCAGGTTACCTTTCCCTCGATCCCTGGAAGGATCTCCCTCTCAATCCTGATGAGGGCTCTCGGCACCATCTCCGACAAGGAGCTAGTGGAATTTGTATCCAGCGACGCCGACATCCAGAAGGCCCTGATACCCACGCTTGAGGCTGGCATGGAGATCAACAGTATCAACGACGCCCTCGACTACATAGGCAACAGGGTCGCGATCGGCCAGACAAGGGACTTTAGGATCCAGCGGGCCGAGCAGATCCTGGACAAGTACCTCCTGCCCCACCTCGGCATCAACCCGACGGAGAGAAAGAAGAAGGCTCTTTTCTTGGGCCAAATGGCGGAGAAGCTCATCGAACTATCGCTGGGGAAAAGAAGGCCGGACGATAAGGATCACTACGCCAACAAAAGGCTGAAGCTGGCAGGCGACCTACTGGCGAGCCTGTTCCGCGTCGCCTTCAAGAGCTTCTGCCGGGACATGAAATATCAGCTCGAGAGAGCGAAAAGTAGGAGCCGGAGGGTCTCCATACCCACCCTCGTAAGGGCGGACGTGATAACCGAGAGGCTGAGGCATGCCCTGGCAACGGGCAACTGGGTCGGTGGGAAGGCCGGCGTCAGCCAGCTCTTGGACCGCACAAACTACCTATCCACTATAGGACATCTAAGAAGAATAATCTCCCCGCTGAGCAGAAGCCAGCCTCACTTCGAGGCGAGGGATCTCCACTCCACGCAGTGGGGGCGCCTCTGTCCGAGCGAGACCCCTGAGGGTCCGAATTGTGGGCTGGTGAAGAACCTAGCGCTTATGGCCTTCATATCGGTGGGGGTAGATGAAAGACCGATAGAGGAGCTGCTTTACGAGCTCGAGACTGAGCCCATAGATTCCGCAAGGAAGAGGGGGGTAGCGGGGACTAAGGTGATACTCAATGGAAGGCTCATCGGAATTCACCAAAAGCCTGAGCTCCTCGTGAGTGAGATAAGGAAATTGAAGAGGAGGGGAAGGCTGAACCACGAGGTCAACATTGCTCACTACAGCTATGGAACCATCAATGAGGTCTACATTAACTGTGACGCCGGAAGGGTGAGGCGTCCCCTAATAATCGTCGATGGTGGTTATCCTCGGCTCACAAAGGAGCACGTGGAGAAGCTCGTCGCTGGCGAGTGGATCTGGAACGACCTCGTACTCCAGGGCATCGTGGAGTACCTCGACGCCGAGGAGGAGGAAAATGCTTACATCGCTTTGGACACGAAGGACCTAAACAAGGAGCGTACCCATATGGAGATCGTGCCATCTACAATATTGGGCATAAGTGCATCCACCATACCCTTCCTTGAGGCAAACCAGTCACCCAGAAACACCTATGGGTCAGCCATGGTGAAGCAGTCGCTCGGCTTCTACGCCGCAAACTTCTCGAAGCGCCTCGATACCAGGGGGCACCTGCTTCACTACCCCCACAAGCCCCTCGTCAACACAAGGTCCGCCAAGATCCTGGACCTCGACAGGCGCCCAGCCGGTCAGAACTTTGTCGTCGCCATACTCTCGTACTCTGGGTTCAATATAGAGGACGCTCTAGTAATGAATAAGTCCTCTGTGGAAAGGGGCCTCGCGAGGTCTTCCTTCTTCAGGTGCTACGAGACCGAGGAGAGGAGATACCCAGGCGGTCAGGAGGACAAGATTGAGACACCCTCCTCCAATGTCAGGGGTTACAGAACCCCCGAGTCATACAAATTCCTCGGGGACGATGGCATAATTGAGCCTGAATCCATAGTGCAGGGAGGCGACGTCCTTGTGGGTAAGACGAGCCCACCCCGATTCTTGGAGGAGTACAGGGAGTTTGAGTCCACGGGACCAGTGAGGAGGGAGACTTCCGTATCCATGAGGGCAGGAGAGGACGGCGTGGTGGACCTCGTGCTTGTCACCGAGACCTCCGACGGCAACAAGCTGGTCAAGATAAGGGTAAGAAATGAGAGGATACCTGAGCTAGGTGACAAGTTCGCCTCCAGGCACGGGCAGAAGGGGATCGTGGGCATGCTCGCTCCTCAATATGACATGCCATACACCGAGGACGGCGTCGTCCCGGACCTGGTTATCAACCCACACGCCATACCATCGAGAATGACCGTCGGTCAGTTGCTGGAGATCCTAGGTGGCAAGGCTCACGCTGTATCGGGGCAGCCGCAGGACGGAACGGCATTTGTAGGATCCGACGAGAAGTCCATGCGGGAACTCCTAAAGAAGGCCAGCTTCAAGTCCAATGGAAAGGAGATAATGTATGATGGGAGGACGGGAAGGGTTTTAGAGGCAGAGGTCTTTGTCGGAATAGCCTACTACCTCAAGCTGCACCACATGGTTGCCGACAAAATGCATGCTAGAGCCCGCGGACCAGTTCAGATCCTCACCAGACAGCCAACGGAGGGAAGGGCAAGGGAGGGCGGCCTAAGGTTCGGGGAGATGGAGAGAGACTGCCTTGTAGCTCACGGCGCAGCCATGTTGCTGAAGGAGAGGCTCCTGGACGAGTCGGACAGGACCGTAGTAAACATCTGCGAAGACTGTGGCCTTATCGCGTACTACGACCGGGTGAAGGACAAGCATGTCTGCCCCATCTGCAGTGACAAGGCCAAGACCACACGCGTTGTGATGTCCTACGCCTTCAAGCTTCTCCTGCAGGAACTCATGAGCCTTGGAGTAGCTCCTAGGCTGAAGCTTGAGGAGAGGGTGTGAGATTATGTCCATAGCAGAGATAGCGAAGTCAATCAAATCCATCAAGTTTGGCCTCCTCTCCCCGGACGAGATAAGAAAGATGTCCGTGGTTAACATAATCACTGCCGATACCTACGATGAGGACGGTGTCCCCATCGACGCGGGCCTCATGGATAGGAAGCTTGGGACCATAGAGCCCGGGCAGAAGTGCCAAACCTGCGGAAACCGCGTCGGGCAGTGCCCCGGTCACTTCGGGCATATAGAGCTCGCGAGACCGGTGGTCCATCCGGGCTTTGCAAAGACAGTCTACCTTACGCTAAGAGCAAATTGCTGGAACTGTGGCAGACTCCTACTCACAAAGGAGGAGCACGAGAAGTACACACTTATGATGGAGCGGTACAGGAGGAGATGGCCGCAGCTCAGGTTCAAGCTCGCCGACAGGATCGTGAAGAAGGCGAATAAGGCACAGGAGTGCCCCTACTGCGGCAAGGAGCAGTTTAAGATAAAGTTTGAAAAGCCCACCACCTACTACGAGGAACATCCCGAGGGGAATGTGAAACTTGCACCAAACGAGATCAGGTCAAGGCTAGAGCGGCTAACAGACGTTGATGCTGCCCTCATGGGTATGGACCCGGTTCTCGCCAGACCTGAGTGGAAGATCCTCACGGTTCTCCCGGTACCACCATCCGCTGTAAGGCCCTCCATCACACTGGAGTCTGGGGTGAGGTCAGAGGACGATCTGACCCACAAGCTCGTGGACATACTCAGGATTAACGAGCGCCTCAAGGAGAACATTGATGCTGGTGCCCCTCAGCTTATCATAGAAGACTTATGGGAGCTGTTGCAGTACCATGTTACCACCTACTTCGACAATGAGACCTCAGGAATCCCGCCGGCGAGGCACAGGTCGGGAAGGCCTTTAAGAACCATAGCCCAGAGGCTGAAGGGCAAGGAGGGAAGGTTCAGGTCAAACCTCTCCGGCAAGAGGGTTGACTTCTCAGCTAGGACAGTCATTTCTCCTGACCCCATAATAAGCATAAACGAGGTTGGGGTCCCCATCGACATAGCCAAGCTACTTACGATTCCAGAGAGGATAAACAAGTTCAACCTCTATCAGATGAAGGTTTTGATCGAGAGTGGACCTGACAACCACCCTGGTGCAAACTACATAATCAGACCTGATGGCAGGAGGATAGACCTCCGCTTCCCCAAGGACAGGAAGACCATTGCTGATTCTGTGGAGATTGGTTACGTGGTGGAGAGACACCTAAAGGACGGGGACATAGTCCTCTTTAACAGGCAACCCTCCCTGCACAGGATGTCCATTATGGCACACCGCGTGAGGGTGTTGCCGTATAAGACCTTCAGGCTCAGCCTCTGCGTATGCCCACCCTACAACGCTGACTTCGACGGAGATGAAATGAACCTCCACGTACCTCAGAGTGAGGAGGCTAGGGCTGAGGCCCTCGTCCTCATGCTCGTCCAGGAGCAGATCCTCTCCCCAAGGTACGGAGGTCCCATAATGGGGGGGATTCAGGACTACATCTCCGGCGCCTATATGCTTACTAGAAAGGGCACCGTCCTCACTAGGGAGGAGGCTTCCCAGCTACTCACGAACGCTGACTACGACGGGGTTATCCCACCGCCGGAGATAACTGAGCCAGAGGAGCGTTGGACCGGCAAGCAGCTTGCAAGCCTCTTCCTGCCGGAGACCTTCAACTATACCCTAAAGTCAAACGTCTGCCAGAAGTGCCCCCAGTGTAAAAAGGAGGAGTGCGAAAACGATGCCTATGTCGTGATCAAGAACGGAAAACTCATCGCTGGCGTCATAGACAAGAAATCCATTGGTGCAGGCCAACCGGAGAGCGTCCTTCATAGACTTGTAAAGGACTATGGAACCGATATGGGCAGGCAATACATCGACAAGGCCTTTAAGCTATTCTTGTCATACATCGACAGCCGCGGCCTGACCATAGGTCTTGACGACGAGGAGCTCCCAGACGAGGCGAAGGAGAAGGTTGGTTCAGTGGTGGAGGAAGCCGAACAGAAGACCGCCAAGTTGATAGAGATATACAACCAGGGGCTACTGGAGCGCCTCCCGGGGAGAACCTTACAGGAGACGCTTGAGACGAAGATAATGCAGGAGCTCGAGGAGGCGAGGGAGAAGGCGGGCGAGGTTGCAAGTCAGCACCTCAAGGACAGTAACACAGCCCTGCTCATGGCCAAGACCGGTGCAAGGGGTAGCCTGATGAACCTTGCACATATGGTCGCATGTGTCGGTCAGCAGTCGGTAAGAGGTGAGAGGATCACTAGGGGATACCAGGATAGGACCCTTCCGCATTTCAAGCCGGGCGACCTGGGAGCTGAGGCACACGGATTCGTCTACAGCAGCTACAAGGACAAACTCAACCCTATAGAGTTCTTCTTCCATGCTATGGGGGGGAGGGAAGGCTTGGTTGACACGGCTGTAAGGACGAGCCAGAGCGGATACATGCAGAGAAGGCTAATAAACGCCCTTCAGGACGTGAGGGTGGAATACGACGGTACTGTTAGAGGAACAGACGGATCGATAATACAGTTCAAGTACGGTGACGATGGTGTTGACCCTGCAAAGAGCGACCATGGCAAGGCCGTTAACATAGATAAGATCATTGAGAGGGTCATGGAGGCAGGAGGTAAATGAACATGGCAAAGAAGAACGTAAAAGTCCAGAAGAAAAAAACGGAAAAGCCAAAGCCAAAGCCAAAGCAGGAGGTAAAACAAATTACAAAGAAAGCCGCCACCAAGCCAAAGGAAGACAAGACTAAGCCACCAATAATGGCTGCGAAGGCTAAAGGTAAAAAAAGGGAAGCCAAAGCAAAGGAGAAACTCAAGGCAACTGCCCTTGAAAGGCTGCTCGAGGGCTACATAAATGTCCTGCCTAACAGCCTGATTATACAGCTCAAGGACAAACTCTCCAAGTTACGGCTAAGTGAGGAGCAGCTGGAGTCGATCATTCAGGAGACCTACAAGGCTTACGTAAAGGCGCTCATAGAGCCTGGAGAGGCTGCAGGAACCGTGGC
>CAZNTO010000003.1:25008-51224 GCA_964576015.1 uncultured Nitrososphaerota archaeon | reverse complement strand
ACAAGGCTTACGTAAAGGCGCTCATAGAGCCTGGAGAGGCTGCAGGAACCGTGGCCGCCCAATCCGTAGGAGAGCCTGGAACGCAGATGACCCTTAGGACGTTCCACTACGCGGGAGTTAGGGAGCTCAATGTTACCCTAGGTCTACCACGTCTCATCGAGATAGTTGATGCTAGGAGGATACCCTCAACGCCCACGATGACAATTCGCCTTGACGAGGAGCACAAGGGTAGACTCGAAAAGGCAAAGGAGGTCGTGGCAAGGATTGAGAGGATAGCCGTAGAGAACGTGGCTAAGAGCATGGAGTACGACATGGCCAACGCCTCATTTATAATCGAGCTGGATGAGGAAATCGCCCAAGACAAAGGTATAGAGATTGACTTTGTGGCGAAGTCGTTGGAGAAGCTAAAGATAGGGAGGGTGGAGATCGAGGGCAACAGCTTAGTCATTATGCCTGAGACTACCGCACCGGAGAAGATCAAAAGGCTTAGGGAGAGGATAATTGATCTCAGGCTGAAGGGCATAAAGGGGATCAAGAGAGTCCTTATCCAAAAGGAGGGCGATGAGTACGTCCTTCACACCGACGGATCAAACCTTGCAGCAGTTCTACTGATAAAAGGGATAGACCCACACCGCATCTACACCAACAACGTCTCGGAGATTGCGGAGGTTCTTGGCATAGAGGCGGCAAGGGTTGCCATAATAAAGGAGGCCTTCCAGGTACTAGATCAGCAGGGTCTTGACGTAGACGTACGCCACGTGATTTTGGTGGCAGATCTAATGACCGCAACCGGAAGGATAAGGCAGATAGGCAGGCACGGGGTCAGCGGCGAGAAGTCGAGCGTCCTTGCGAGGGCGGCGTTCGAGGTTACCGTAAAGCATTTATTAGATGCTGCATCACATGGAGAGGAGGACGCCTTGGAGGGCGTTACAGAAAACGTTATAGTCGGCCAGTCCATACCATTGGGTACGGGGATAGTTGAACTGTTCATGCGCTTCTCAAATGAAAAAGAGGGTTCCTGAATGGATCTATCGAGAGAACTTAAGGTCGCCTTGAACACCGGCAAGGTCGAGATAGGATACAAGGTTGGTCTCAAAACGGCGAACAAGAAGAAAGCCAAACTGATAGTAATCGCATCCAACACGCCCGAGAGCCTCTTCGCAAAGGTTAAGCAGGTCGCGGGATCCGACATCCCGATTTACAAGTACCCTGGCTCGAGCTGGGATCTTGGAGGCATCTGCGGCAAGCCCTTTCCAGTCTCCACGATTACGATCATCGATCCAGGAGAGTCTGCGATCCTAAAAGTCGAGGAGGGATAAGGTGTTCCAACAATAAGGTTCACCGCGGACGAGATGCGATTCATTGCTCTCTTGGAGAACTTAACAGGAGCCATCGCAAAGGACTGTGTCGTCGAAACGGAGGGTAATCGTATCATATTTGTCATACGCCCTGGTGACATGGGGCTGGCAATCGGTAAGAACGGCATGAACATAGAAAGGGCGAGGAAGGTAATCGGAAGAAACGTCGAGATCGTCGAGTACGCCGAGACCCCCGAGGAGTTTCTCAAGAACATTGTAGCCCCAGCCAAGGTCAGGGGGATCAAGATAACCAAGAACTCCGAAGGTAATACGACCGCCCAGGTGACTGTGGACCCACACGACAAGGGCATGGCCATTGGTAAAAGTGGAAAGAACATTACGAAAACAAGGCTCCTCATGAAGCGGCATTTTGATCTCAACAATGTTGTGATTGTATAGAGTCCCTAGAGAATTTTCCTAACTTCCGAAGAAGTTAAATAATCGTGAGTAATTACGAACACCGCATTAAGGTGTGTTGCATGACTGGTTCAAAATCACCGAGGGGTTTGCTTGCCGGAAGAAAGTTAAGCGAGAAGAGGAAGCGCTTCCGCTGGAGTCTGCGGCAGTTCAAGCGAAGGGAACTCAAGCTTGATGTGAAGGCCGACCCGTTAGAGGGTGCTCCGCAGGCCAGGGGTATAGTCCTTGAGAAGGTTGGTGTCGAGAGCAGGCAACCCAACAGCGCGGTGAGGAAGTGCGCAAGAATTCAGCTGATAAAGAACGGTAAGCAGATAACCGCCTTCCTGCCCGGAGACGGTGCCCTCAACTTTGTCGATGAACACGACGAGGTAATAATCGAAGGGATAGGTGGTCCTATGGGTAAGGCGCTAGGGGACCTACCGGGGGTAAGATGGAAGGTCGTAAAGATCAACAGCGTCTCCCTCCAAGCGCTCATGACAGGTAAAAAGCAGAAGCCCGTGAGGTAATAAGAGATGTCCGAGATCAAACTTTTCGGAAAGTGGGACTGGTCAAATATCGAGATCAAAGATCTCGGTCTAAAAAATTACATCTCACTCTCACCTGTACTCATTCCGCACTCCTGCGGGAGGCATGAGCACAAGCGCTTCGGCAAGGCAAAAGTCAACATAGTCGAAAGACTGGCAAACAGGGTAATGCGTCCCGGTAAGAATGGGGGCAAGAAGACCCTCGCGCTGAATATAGTTGATGGTGCCCTCCAGCTAGTCAACCTGAAGACAGGTGAGAATCCCCTACAGACGCTCATTAAGGCGATAGAGCACTCCGCTCCCAGGGAGGAGGTCACGAGGATCAGCTACGGCGGCGTATCCTACCCGCAGTCTGTGGATGCCTCCCCCCAGAGGAGGGTCGATCTGGCACTTAGATTTATAACCAACTCAGCGAGAAACGCGTCCTTCAGCAGCAACAAGCCCATCGAGGAGTGCCTCGCCGAGGAGATAGTCCTCGCTGCGAACAATGATACCAAGAGCTATGCCGTCCAGAAGAGGGAAGAGATCGAACGCATATCTATATCCGCAAGGTAACCCTCCCTTTGTTCCAAGGGTCATGCTTCTAGTCATGGTGTTCTACTCAATACTGTTACGTTTTTACTAAACTTTATATATAACTGACTATTTTCTAACTTCAACAGGCAATTAGAACACATCTTAGAGAGGAGATACTAAATGTCATCCCAGAAGAAAGAGCACATGAATATGCTTGTTATGGGGCACGTAGATCACGGCAAGAGCACATTAGTCGGGCATCTACTATTCCTTGCCGGTGGTCTCGATGATCGGTCACTCGCAGCTCTTGAAGAGGAGGCCAAGAGAACAGGAAAAGAATTTGCAAAGTTCGCTTGGCTGGGGGACAAGCTGAAGGAGGAGAGGGAAAGGGATATGACGATCGACCTATCCTTCTGGAGGTTCGAAACTCCAAAGTTCTTCTTCACGATCATCGACGCACCTGGTCATAGAGACTTTGTCAAGAATATGATCACCGGCGCCTCCCAAGCGGACTGTGCAATCCTTGTACTCTCGGCAAAGAAGGGAGAATATGAGGCCGGCATGGGTCCAGGCGGTCAGACCAGGGAGCATGCCTTCTTGGCCAAGACGCTGGGGGTCAACCAGCTGGTCATCGCAGTGAACAAGATGGACGATCAGACAGTCGTCTACAGTCAAGAGAGATTCAACGAGGTAAAGGACGGTCTGCTGAAATTCCTAAAAATGATCGGTTACGATACCTCAAAGATCATTGTCGTCCCAATCTCCGGATGGAAGGGTGACAACATCATAAAGCAGAGCACCAATACAAAGTGGTACACAGGTCCGACACTTTTCGAGGCAATGGACACCTTCTCCGCCCCGGAAAAGCCTATTGACAAGCCGCTCCGCGTACCTGTCCAGGATGTCTACACAATAACTGGTGTAGGTACAGTTCCGGTGGGTAGGGTTGAGACCGGCGTCATGAAGAAGAACATGAGCGTAATCTTCATGCCCGCCAACAAGAGCGGTGAGCTGAAGGATATCGAGACCCACCACATGAAGATAGATCAGGCAGTACCAGGCGACAATGTCGGATTCAACGTAAAGGGCATTGGTAGGATGGACATCCATAGAGGCGATGTCTGCGGAGATACCGTGCATCCACCCACAGTGGCTGAGACCTTTAAGGGAAGGATCTTCGTATTGTACCACCCTACGGCGATAGCCGCTGGATATACCCCAGTTCTGCACGTTCATACGGCAACGGTTGCCACAACCTTCCTGGACCTTGAGAAGAAGATCGACCCCAAGACAGGCGCGCTAATAGAAGAGAAACCAAGCTTCCTCAAGCAAGGCGACAGCGCAATCGTAACCTTCAAGCCTACAAAGCCGCTTGCTATAGAGCTTTACACCGACCTACCGCCGCTCGGCAGGTTTGCCCTCAGGGATATGGGTCGCACGGTGGCAGCTGGTGTTGTGACCGAGGTAAAACAGGCCACGCTTGCCAAATAACCCCTTTTTTGTGGTGCCTAACTTATGCCCCAGAAAGCAAGGATAATGCTCAGTAGCACTGACTACCATAAGCTTGAGGACGTCTGCTCACAGATAAAAAAAATCGCCGAGAAGACTGGGGTGAAGATCGCAGGACCAGTGCCACTCCCGACGAAGAGGCTCCTCGTACCCACAATGAAGTCTCCGGCTGGAGAGGGCACCAAGACATGGGACAAGTGGGAGATGAGGATCCACAAGCGTCTTATAGACATAGACGCGGACGACAGGACCATGCGTCAGATGATGAGGATACAGGTCCCGGACGATGTTTTTATTGAGATAGAGCTCGTCTAATGTGCGGCAATCTGCTTAATTCCGACAAGTTAAACGTAATCCTTCCTGCAGAGAGAATTACACTGCAGCACCTTGATTATTTATAGGTGGCGCCGGGGAAGGGATTCGAACCCTTGCTCCCCCGAAGAGGAACCGGCTTGCCTGTCCCTTTATGAAGATCTCGAGGCCGGCGCCTTAACCACTCAGCCACCCCGGCTTAATTGATAAACGAAAGCCTCGCTTTTATATGGTTTTTCCATTTTTAGTACTGACTTCTTTGCCTGCAGACGTGATTCTAATTGGTAAAACACCTCTTTTATGAGTAAATAACAATAACTCCCTCCGCCAATAATTTCTTGTGGTGCGACCGATTGGTGTACTCCTACCTTGATCATATATCTGACGTCTATGTACATGTATCGTCCAACTCGCTAGCCGGAATCTTCGAGGACGCCGTTAAAGCAACATATGAGGTGATGATCGACAGATCCACCGTCAGGGGGAGAATGGTCATAAAAGCTGAGATCCACGCTGACGACTTGGAACAGCTCCTCTACAAGTGGGTCGACCACTTGCTATATGTCTTCGATGCGAAGAGTTTTGCCGTGTCTAGGGCTAAAGTGAAAATTTCCAATACCAAAAGGCATCCTCATTCCCTCAGCGCCAAGATCTACGGCGAGGAGTACGACCCTTCTATTCACGGTCAAAAGGTGGGGGTCAAGGCCATGACCTACTCGCTGATGCAGATCTCTCAGGAGGATGATCGCTGGGAGGCATATTTCGTCCTGGACATCTGATCTGCCTCCATCTAATTGCGATTTATAAACCTATGTCAGTATATCTATATCGAACAGGTAGGGTGTAGTATTCATGAGTGAGAGTAGAGGTACAGGGATTAAGCTGAAAAAAGTTGAAGATAACATATGGGAGATTCCCAAGACCTTCAAACCGGGGATGAATGTACCTGGCAGAGTCTATGCCGACGAGTCACTCCTCCAGAAAATGAGCGAGGACCTCACACTTACGCAATGCGTAAATGTGGCGCAGTTGCCTGGAATATTGAAGTTCTCCATAACCATGCCCGATGGGCATCAGGGTTACGGCTTTCCTATAGGTGGCGTCGCTGCCTTCGACTCCGAGACAGGCGTTATATCCCCCGGAGGCGTTGGATACGATATCAACTGCGGCGTGAGGCTCGTCCTTACGAATTTGGAAGTGAAAGACGTTAGGCCAAACCTCTCCAGACTCGTGGATACCCTCTTTGACCTTGTCCCCTCAGGACTGGGTAGCAAGGGGGGCATACGCCTTGATACCACCCAGCAGGATCAGGTTATTGACCGGGGAGTTGAGTGGGCGGTTGAGAAGGGCTATGGCTGGGAGGAGGACGCAAGGAGGTGCGAGGAGGGGGGCAGGATGAAGACCGCCGACCACACAAAGGTCTCCCCTAACGCCAAGGGACGGGGTGCCAGCCAGCTCGGTACTCTCGGCAGCGGAAACCACTTCCTCGAGGTGCAGGTCGTGGACAGGATCTACGAGCCGCATGCCGCGAAGGTCTTCGGGGTGGAGCACGAGGGTCAGACGGTGGTCATGATACACTCGGGGAGCAGGGGTCTTGGGCACCAAGTCTGCAGCGACTACCTACACATCATGGAACACGCGGTTTCCAAGTATAAGATAAGGATACCAGATAGGGAGCTGGCCTGCGCACCGGCTAACAGCCCAGAGGCCAAGGACTACTTCGCCGCTATGTCCGCTGCCTGCAACTACGCATGGGTTAACAGGCAGTGCATAAATCACTTGACAAGGGAGGCCTTTCAAAAGACCTTCAAGTCTGATCCTGAGAGACTGGGCATGCGCCTGGTATATGACGTTGCCCACAACCTGGCAAAACGTGAGGAGCACACTTACGAAGGCAGAACCCACACCCTCTTCGTACATAGGAAGGGCGCCACGAGGGCCTTCCCGGCAGGTCGCCCGGAGATCCCGCAGGAGTACCGGAATGTAGGGCAGCCTGTGATCATCCCGGGTAGCATGGGCACCGCCTCCTACCTCTTGGTCGGTGGACCAAAGTCGCTGGATCTTAGCTGGGGCTCAACAGCCCACGGAGCTGGTCGTTTTCTCAGCAGGGAGGCCGCCGTAAGGAGATACAGTGGTAGTGACGTGAAGCGCGACCTCGAGAGCAGGGGTATACAGCTGAGGGCTGCAAACATCAGGGTCATAGCCGAGGAGGCCCCTGGGGCGTATAAGGACGTTGATAGGGTGGCGGATGTATCCAACCAGCTGGGCATCGCAACCCTCGTTGCGAGGATGATCCCGCTTGGGGTGACTAAAGGATAATGGTAAAGCCTCCGCTGCAGCCAATTACCTCGAGAGCCGGACGGTTTCTCGTCATCTATGAGGAGTCCTTTCTCGGGGTCAGCTTATCCTCAAACGTCTATGTAGCTGAATCGCGCGGAAGGCATTATCTCTTTGACGCCAGCGGGCACCCTGATCTCATTTCCTACCTCAAGGTTGCTGGCATTCCAAGCGATAGTGTAGCTGCCGTATTCCTTACCCACGGCCACCACGATCACGTCAGGGGTGTGGTCTCGCTATCCAAGATGGGAATACCTGCCTACCTCAACTTAAATGACCTCAAGCTACTGAAGGACTGTATAGGCAAGTGGGAAGTAAGGGACGTACTCGAGGGCAAGGACATTCTCGGCGGTCTGGGTCTAAGGATAATCCCGACCCCAGGTCATACCCCCGGCAGCACCTGCTACTACTCAGAGAATGAAGGGCTACTCGTCAGCGGTGATACGGTCTATGCGGACGGCTACTTCGGCAGAACCGATCTACCAGGAGGCAGTAACTCAGAGATGAAAAAGAGTCTGAAACGGTTAATGGAGATCAACATTCGCTCCATTCTTCCAGGCCACGGAGCCTATATAATGGAGGGCGGTGAGAGGTCGATCTCTGTCGCTCTCGCGAACGCCAACTTTCTGCTGAGATAGGCTCTCCACTACACAAAAATTACTGCGTGTAGAAGCCATGCCATTATTAGCGAGAATATGGGTGTCGCTGACCAAAGAATGATCAGCTTTACCACCGTCTCCCTGCTCAACGCCTTGCTTCCCTTTGCCAACCCACCGCCCGAGACCCCTCCAATAATCGCGTGACTTATGGAGACAGGAATGCCGCCCTGCGTGAACATATGCACGGTGAAGGCTCCTCCCATCTGAGAGGCGAATGCTGTGGAGGGTCCGAGCCCGGAAACACCCTCCCCAACCGTTCTTGAGACTCTTTCTCCGATGATTATCCCGCCGAGGCTGGTGGCTATTACTGCCGTGGCAAGGGATACGGACCAGCCAAGGTTGTCCTTCACAACCCCGATTATGAGACCTAAAGTGTTTGCCCCGAACACATATGCGGTGTAGAGGCTTGCAAGGATAGTCAGAATGCCGTATATAACGACCGTTGCTCCCATGCTATTGATTGTGTAGCGGTAGAGCACCTTAGATAGCGCAAGCGAGAAGATAGCCGCAAAAAAAGGGGTGAGCGCCCATGACGCAAGAACTAAAATCACGATATCAAGGTGTAGTGGAATGCCTAGGTAGAGCCCACTCCCGATAGACGCTCCGAATATTGCCTGCGTGATGGGAAGGGGTAATCGAGCTGCAGTGGCTATCAGTATCATGGCAAACGTTACACCCATTATTATTTGTAAGGAATCCGTCCCGAACCCTCCAGCCAGCGCCCCACCTTGGATGGCTCCTGATAGTTTTCCTCCCTCAAGCACTGCACCCATGGTGAGTCCAGCCACGAAGATGAGTATCCCGTTCCGGTAAGACACGATCTTGGAACCTGCGACAGTTCCAGCCGAGTTGCTCGCATTGTTTGCCCCAGTCATCCCGAGCGTAATCGCGGTCAGGACGATGAGTAGCAATGACATATGCTCAATTAGGCTCCTGATTTCACGATCATTGCGGTGATAACATCCGAGGCCTCCTCGGCCGCATCTGCCACCATATCCAAGAGGAAGATGAAGTCCCTCGCCTGCAGATAAGTTAATGTAGAGACGTTCCCCTCCTTCTTAGTGAGATACTTTAGTGCCTCGAGTTTCTGGTCGTCCAGCTTCTCCTCGAACTTCTCAACCTCGTGCGCGAGTTGGAGGGAGGCCTTCGAGTTCCTGCTCATCATCTCGATCGACCTCTCCAAGATCTTTACGATCTCCACGGTTCCGGATACTATCTCCCTGACTTTGGCGTGACATTCCTCCAGCTCATCCATCTCTACTTTTTTAGGCTGCCTCGATGCTAACGCCCTAGAGGCGTCCTTTGCCTTATCGGCTATCTGATCTATGGCCTCAGCCAACCTTAAGAAGTCCTCCTTGAGCCCAACGAAAAGGGCTCCACTATAGAGGTGGAGTTCCACCCCCCTCTTCACGTCATCTGCCTCCCTTTCTGTCATGGCGATATTCTCGGCAACCGACTGCACTACACTCCAGTTATAGCTTATGCAGCCCTCAATTAGGTCCCTCAGAAGCTCCGTAGCCATAAGCACGAGCTTCATGTGTGCCCTCAGCCGCCCCTCCACGCCTCTCAATGGGAATGAGGATATCCTTCTCCACATGGCTAATCTCTCTTCAGCTCTGTCTTCAGCTCACCTTCGCCGTATTGGACCTCCTTTATATGAAGGACCTCCTTGATCAGCCATTCGTTCTCCTTACAGATCTCTAGTGTATCTTTATCGCCCTGTATGTATGCCCCCTTAACTTCTGCCGAGAGGGCGATCTGCCCCTCAACCTTCCTCGATCTCAGCTCTGCAATCACCCTTATCACCACCTCACCGACATTTCCATCCACCGCGGGCACCTCCTCGATCTTTGGATAGGGAGCAGCGTGGATAGATATATGCCCCTCCCTCTCCCTGAAAATCTTCTGGTAGATCTCCTCGGTTATGTGGGGGCAAATGGGGGCAATAAGCCTGGAGAAGGTCCATATTACTTTGTACAGTGTGCTCTTTGCAGCCCTCTGGCTCTTCTGCGTCCTCGGCGCATAGAGCCTTGGCTTGACGGCCTCTACGTACTGGTCGCATACGTCGTGCCAGTAGAATCTCTGGAGTGTGTCAATCGCCACGTGGAACTGAAAGCCCTCCATGGTCTCCACTGTCTTTGTGATGGTCTCCCTCAGCCTTGAGAGGATCCATCTATCAACGTCCTCAAGCCCTTCTAACTCAGACTCGTAAGAAAGCTCCGTGAAGAACCCCTCTGCGAACCTTACAGACGACCAGACCTTTTGCAGAAAGGATTTGCCGTATTTAACAGGTTCCCACTTGAACGGGAAGTCTGAGCCTAAAGTCAGCAAAAGAAGCGCCTGCCTTATGGCGTCGGCGCCGTACTCATTTAGTCCCTGCTCTGGCATTATCACGTTCCCCTTTGACTTGGACATCCTTGACCCGTCAGGACCGAGGATGTGTCCATTAACCAAAACGCCCTTGAAAGGAGCCTTCTCTGTGAGCATGATGCACCTAAGTGTCGTGTAGTAGAACCAGGTCCTAATTATGTCGTGACCCTGCTGTCTATAGTCCGACGGGTAGGTCCTCTTGAACCTCTGTTTATCAGTGAAGAAGCCTGAGATGATAAGCGGGGTTATACTGGAGTCCACCCAGACGTCACAGACATCCGTCGTTCCCTCGATCTCTGTCCCGTTGCACTTGGGGCATCTACTTACCGGCGGTTGTTGGATCGTCGTGTCAACCGGAAGGTCCTCCTTCTTGGGCGGTATTATTTCACCACATTTCTTGCAATACCAGAATGGAACGGGCGTTCCGAAGATGCGCTGCCTGGATATGAGCCAGTCCCACTCTATACTGTTGACCCAGTCAACAAGGCGTTGGCTCATGAACTTGGGGATCCACTTCATCTTTGCGCCCTCCTCTAGTACCCTGTACTTGAACTCCTTGGATTTTATGAACCACTGGTCCTTGACAAGGAACTCTATAGGCGTCATGCAGTCTGCTCTCTCGGTGTGAGTCAACACATTGTGCATCATTTCCTCTGTCTTAGCTATCAGACCCGACACCTCGAGATCCTCTACCACCACCTCCTTTGCCTGCGCAACCTTCATCCCCGTGTACTTGTCTGCGTTCAACATCCTGCCATGCTCATCGATCGCCAACACTATCGGCAGGTTGTACTTCTGCTGCCACTTTATGTCCTGCTCATCGCCATAGGTGCATATCATGACAATGCCAGTGCCAAAGTTCAGGTCCACGCCTTCGTCTGAAAGTATCTTGACCTTCTGCCCGAAAACTGGAACCTCTGCCTTCCTACCGACCAGATCTGTGTACCTCTCGTCTTCGGGATTGACTGCTAGTGCCACGCAGGCATTAAGTAGTTCTGGTCTCGTGGTCGCGGCAACTATGTCTGAATCACCAGACTTGAATTTGATGTAGTAGAGTTTCCCCCCTTTCTGGACGTAACCGACCTCAGCTTGAGCGAGCGCCGTCCCGCACTTGCTACACCAATGGATGGGGAACTCCTTCCTGTAAATGAGTCCCTTCTCGTACATCATAAGGAGCGACTCGTGGACAGCCTTCCAGTAGCTTTTATCCATCGTCCGGTACTCATAACGCTCCCAGTCGGGCCTGTAGCCGAGCCTCATCATCGTCTGCTTCATGCTCTTTATCATATTGCCTGTCCACTCGACGCACTTCTCCCTGAAGAGCTTCCGGTCCTCCCTGGAAATCTTCCACTTATACTGGACCTTAAGCTCGGTGGGCAGTCCCTGGCAGTCCCAACCCTGCGGGAGGAGTACATCGAAGCCGCACATCCTCTTGTACCTGGCTAGGGTGTCGTTGATAATGTTCCAGTATGCGTGACCCATGTGCAGTTCCCCGGATGTGAAAGGAGGTGGCGTATCTATTACGAAGACTGGCCTTCCGTCATTCTTGAACCTATAAACCTGATAGAACTCGTCGGTGAGCCAGCTGCCCTGCCACTTCTCCTCGGCTGCGCGGGGCGAGTAGGTCTTGTCCATCTTTCTCAGCGGATCCCCAGAATCTAGCAATGAACCCTCCTCCGGATGATCATGACTATACTTACTAAAGAGTTGATTAGCCTCATATCTTAAAATATTTTACCTAAAGGAAAACAGGAAAAGAAAGATCAGAGCTACAGTCATCACTATTCGCATTATCCCGCCCTTTCGGCTGCCCTCTCATCTATCGCCTTAATGGCCTTGAGCGCAAACTCGCCCTCAATCTTGTCTATGTTCTCCTCAAAGCTCTTTATTCCAGCCGAGGTAAACTCCTTCAAGACCTCCTTGATTGGCTTGCCCCTCCTCCTCTCGATCTCCTTGATCTTGGCTAAAAAGTAGCTCTTGGCCAAGCCGTTTGTCTCCTCAACGCAGGCAGGCGGTTCCACATTAAGCGCTCTGCACAGCTCAACCAGCGCTATACAGACCTCTGGGTCCCTATCGGCTGGGCACTTGTCCTCGCAGTGGGACTTTGCATACCTCAATATTCTAGCCAGATCCTTGTCACTTGACGTCATAATTTATTATACCCCATATTTGGCCTCTGCAAAGTTGTTTCTACATCGCTTTTAGCTCTGCGAACTCGGCAAATTCATCATCGGCCAAGTACCATTACACCCCGGGGAGAGATAAGCTTTATAGTTACACACATTTTCTGATCTGATATGAGGTGTTAAGGATGGGAGGTCGCCAGAAGACTACTCTTTTGAGCCCTGTTACTAAAGAGGAGAAGAAGAAACAGCAACAGCCGCAACAGAAGTAGAGCGAATAAACCATGATACCGAAAAGGAAGAGCTCCATCACAATTTTCATTCCCATCTCTATATTATCCGACGTTCCAAGCCTCTTTGAGAAAACTTCCAAGGTCGGACAGATAGCGAGGGCAGCATCCATATTCAGGGTGGATGAGATAGTTGTTTACTGGGACCCGACCGCAGCGAACAGGGAGGACGCCTTTCTCATAAGGGATCTACTCTCGTATGCCGAGACCCCACAGTACCTCAGGAAGAGGCTCTTCCCACTCTCGAGGAACCTAAAGTACGCCGGGCTCATCCCTCCGCTACGGACCCCCCACCACCCCCTTGAGTCAACAAACTCCTCCTTCAGGGAGGGGTTCGTCCTAAAGTCAGGTGCCAAGTCCTCAATTGTAGATATAGGCTTCAGAAGTCCGGTGGAATGTCCGTTACCCTTGCCTATAAACAGAAGGGTGACTTTGAAACTGGTCAGTGGCTCCTGGCTTCCCTCTTCAAAGGAGGAAGTCCCGTACTACTGGGGGTACAATGTTATTCTGGAGTTCAAAGGTCTTGCGCAGCTTCTATCGTCGCATAGGTACGACTTTTCAATCGCCACATCGAGGCTAGGCCGTCCACTTACCTCAGTAGCGGCAGATCTGAGAAGGGCTCTCTCTGAGAGTATTCGCGTTGCTCTTCTCTTCGGCTCACCTGCCGAGGGCCTTCACGAGATAATTAAAAAGGAAGGCGCCCATATCGAGGATCTGGCAGACCTTGTGGTTAATACAATTCCAGACCAGGGCACCGCAACCGTTAGGACAGAGGAGGCGGTCATGATATCGCTCGCCGCTCTCTCGTCTATAGAATCTACGTCATGATCCAAGCGCCGAAAGACCGATAAGTTAAAGAACAAATCCCTACTGAAAGCAATAGAAATATATTTGAGCAATACGGCTAATCACAAGCCAATTTGGAGGGAGGGTTACCATTGGGGCATAAGAGTAAGAGCGCGCCGCGAAGAGGCTCTTTGATGTATTATCCTAGGGTACGCGCTAGACGTATCACCGGCAGGATAAGGACATGGCCGACCATTGGTGGCGCTCCCAAACTGCTTGGTTTTGCTGGATACAAGGTGGGCACGACTCACCTCGTCATGGTTGATAACAAGCCAAAGAGTCCGCTCTTCGGGCGGGAGGTTGTGAAGGAGACGACCGTAGTAGAGGTCCCTCCAATTTACATCTATGGCTACAGAGCCTACTCCAAGTCACCAAAGGGTCTTAAGACGCTTGGAGAGGTTCTCCTCAAGTCCTTCCCCAAGTACGCGGAGAGGAGGTTAACGGTTCCCAAGGACTACGATCCTGCCAAAGCTCAGGCGTTGGTAGAGTCAAAGCTCCAGAATGTTGTAGAGCTAAGGGTTTTGGCATTAACCCAGCCGAACAAGACCGGCGTTGACAAGAAGACTCCCGAAGTCCTTGAGATAAAGGTAAGCGGGGACGATGTAAATACTGCTTACGATTACATCAAGGGCATAGTGGGCAAGGAGATTAGGGCCAAGGACTTTTTCGCAGAGGGCCAGGTATTGGACGTAACGGCAGTAACCAAGGGCAAGGGCTTCGCTGGCGCCGTCAAGAGATTCGGCGTGAAGATTCTGCCCAACTGGCACAAGCACAGGAAGGGTCACAGGGTTGTTGGAGCCATCAGTCCATCAAAGCCGCACATGATGTTCACGATCCCGAGACCTGGTAAGATGGGCTTCCACCAGAGGACCGAGTACAACAAGCTCATCCTAAAGGTCGGCGAGAACCCGTCGGAGATTAATATCGCTGGTGGATTCCTGCACTATGGCCCCGTAAAGGGTGACCACATCTTGGTAAGTGGCACCCTTCCAGGTCCCACAAAGAGGCTGATAAGGTTCAGATACCCAGTCAGGGCGAGAGCGCCCAAGGTCGAACCGCCGAAGATAGTAACCGTCAGCCTAGCATCAAAACAAGGGGTGTAGTGATGTCAGAGCAAATAACTGAGACGAGAACCGTGCCTGTTTACTCCTTGGATGGAGGCGTGAAGGAGCAAGTCCCGCTTCCTATCGTCTTCACAAATGAGGTCAGACCTGACCTTATCCGGAGAGCTGTGAATTCCATGCTGACAGCTAGGATTCAACCAAAGACTAGGGATCCCATGGCTGGAAAGAGGACAAGCGCGAAGAGCTTGGGCGTGGGTCTAGACCTTGCCAGAGTTCCGCGCGTTAAGGGTGGAGGACCTGCCGCCTTTGTCCCCAACGTAATAGGTGGGAGGCGCGCATTTCCTGAGAGACTCGAGAAGATACACCACGAGAGGATTAACGAAAAGGAGCGGCTTCTAGCACTGAAATCAGCTATTGCTGCCACTGGCTTGAAAGAGATAGTGGCTGGCAGGTGTCATGCCTTTAAAGAAAAGCTGGACGTTCCCATTGTCGTGTCCGACGAAATAAAGAGCCTCAACAAGGCCTCAGAGTTCAGAGAAATCCTCAAGAATCTCTCCCTCTGGGAGGATGCCATCCGAGCCAAGAGAGGAATAAAGGAGAGGCCCGGAAAGGGAAAGTACCGCGGAAGGCGCTGGATAAGACCAAAGTCTATACTTCTGGTTACCGATGAGCTAAACCCTCCGGTCAGGCTTGCCGCTAGGAACTTCCCGGGCATGGACTTTGCAGAGGTCCACTCACTGAACGTTGAGAGACTAGCGCCGGGAGGTCATCCTGGAAGGCTTACAGTCTGGACAGAGTCTGCGTTCAAGAGATTGGATGAAATATTCAGCTAGATGGTGAACCAAAATGGAACCTCATGATCTGATAGTAAGGCCAGTCTCCTCAGAGTCTGCCCTTGAGAGGGTAGAGAAGGAGAACAAGCTCACGTTCATAGTAGACATTAACGCAAACAAAAATGAAATCAAGCACGCCGTCGAGAAGCTCTACGCCGTCAAGGTAAAGGCCGTCAACACAAACATCAACACTTCGGGCGAGAAGAGAGCCATCGTGGCGCTCGAGAAGGAGTTCAGTGCCTCGGAGCTGGCAACAAAGATAGGTTTACTGTAGGTGAAATAAAATGGGAAAGAGACAGGTTCTGCAGAGAAGAGGTCGAGGAGGATCCGTCTTCAAGGCTCCGTCATGGAACAGGATAGGGAGAGTAAAGTACCATCCGATCCTCCCAGAAGAGAAGACCTCCTCTTTAGAGTTCGTGATTAAGGACATAGTTCATGATCCTGGCAGGGGTGCTCCGGTAGCGATCGTGAGGAACAAATCTGGCGTAACCTCATTGATGGTTGCCCCAGAGGGCGCCTTCGTGGGACAGAAGATACACTTCGGCGTTGGATCATTCTCAGACGTGGGGAACGTCCTCCCACTCATGAAAATTCCTGAAGGGGCACTGATCTGCAACATCGAGGGCAAACCTAGCGACGGCGGCCGCTACGTAAGATCCGCAGGCGGATACGCAACGCTTGTTTCCCATTCTGCAGGCAATGTCTTGGTCCAGTTCCCGTCTGGACTTGTAAAGCCATTCGATAACTTGTGTAGAGCCACTGTGGGTATAGTTGCCTCTGGGGGCATTGTTGAAAAGCCCATGCTAAAAGCTGGCGTTAGTTACCACAAGTTCAAGGCAAGGTCCGTGAAATATCCGAGGGTACGCGGAAAGGCAATGAGCCCCTACGCACACCCACACGGAGGCGGTGGACACCCGACAGGCGGGCGACCAGTTAAAAGAAGCGCTCCTCCAGGGCAGAAGGTGGGAATAATCGCCTCGAGGAGAACCGGAAGGAGGAAGAAGTGATCTAGATAATTTGGAGGAATGGATACGTCAAGAGAGTTCACATACCGCGGGTATACGATTTCGCAGCTAATGGGGATACCCATGGATGAGTTCATAAAGCTGCTCCCGAGCAGGCAGAGGAGATCCTTACTAAGGGGTCTTACCCCAGAGCAGAGAGCCCTCTTTGAGAGAATAAGGAGGGTCAAGACGTCCAGTTCAAAGAGCAAGAAGATCATCATAAGGACGCACTGCAGGGACATGATAATCCTTCCAGAGATGGTTGGTCTGACCATATCCGTCCACAATGGAAAGGAATTCACACCTGTGGAGATCCTCCCCGAGATGATAGGGAGGTACCTCGGCGAGTTCGCAATTACCTGCGGCAAGGTAACCCACGGTGCCCCAGGTCTGAAAGCAACAAGGAGCTCCATGTTCGTACCCTTGAAATAAATCTGTTTTTCCTCTTTTTCTCTTTCTGTAAAAACCTTTTTATAGCCCTCCCAAGTTGTAAACTTGCGATTCAACAAGTCAAGGTAAATTGGATGTGTGAGCAATGCCTGAATGGGGGTATTCAACGGTAAAGGTCGACCCTGACAGAATGGCAAAGGCGAGTGGAAGAGATTTACACATCTCGCCTAAAGAAGCCAGGGAGGTCTGTAATACCATAAGGCACATGCAACTGGACGATGCCATCTCATATTTGGAGCGCGTAACCCAGAAGAAGGAGGGCGTTCCCTACAGAAGGTTCAAGAAGAACGTCCCTCATCACTCAGAGATCGCTGCTAGGTTCGGCATCCCTTCAGGTAGGTATCCTGTGAAAACCTCATCCGAGATCCTCAATGTGCTTAAAAATGCTAAGGCCAATGCCGAGAACAAAGGACTGGATACAGAGAGTCTGCGGATACGCCACGCCTGCGCACAGGCTGCCATGCAATTGAAGAACTATATTCAGAGGGCACACGGTAGATCCACCCCATATTACCACCCACTCACCCATGTCGAGATAGTCCTTGAGGAGGTTGGGGCATGAGCGTCATGAAATTTTTCATAAATAAAGCATCAAAAAACATGATCATTGACAATTATCTAAAAAATGAACTTAGACGAGCGGGGTACGCGGGGGTTGACTTCCAGAAGACACCTCTAGGAAACAGGGTTGTAATCTACGCTGAACGACCAGGAATGGTAATAGGCAGGCAAGGAGCAACTATCCGCGATCTCGCGCACACCATAGAAACCAAGTACGGATTGGAGAACCCCCAAATAGCAGTAATCCCAGTGCAGAGCCCTGAACTCAACGCCAGAATCATGGCGAGTAGGGTCGCCTCGGCTCTGGAGAGAGGCATCCACTTCAGAAGAGCGGCATTTATAGCCCTCAGGCAGATATCTGAGGCTGGTGCAAGAGGGGCGGAGATCGTCATCCGCGGCAAACTTTCAACGGAGAGGTCACGTTACGAAAAGTTCAAGTTCGGGGCCATACTGAAGGCCGGTCAGCCAAGGAAGTACGCCGTGGACAATGCAGTCACCTACGTCCTGCTAAAGGCAGGCGCATTCGGGATAAATGTTAGCATATACCTCCCAGTGAAGACCATCGACGACATCAGTGTTGTTGAGGCCGCACCAAAGGTTGCGGAGTGATGAACGATGGCAATCTTTAGGGTCGGCGAGATAAGAAAAATGAGCAAGGAGGAGCGGGGTAAGAAGCTCTCCGAGCTCAAGGTCGAGCTCTCGAAAATGATGGCCATGAAGGCTATGGGCGGATCCCTTGAGAACCCTGCCAGAATACATTTGCTCAGGAAGACAATAGCAAAATTTCACACCGTGAAAAGGGAGGAGGAATTAGGGATTAATAAAGTAGAGAGATCTGTAAAAGCGGAGAAGAGACAAAAGAAAGTGAAAGCTGATGAGAAGGAGGATGCCGAGGAATGAAGGTGAACACCTCAAACGTATTGTATCACAACCTTGTAGGTCTTGAGGTACGGGTAGCGTCCTCAACCGACCCCACTCAAATAGGTGTTGAGGGGAGGGTCATCGATGAGACCGCCAAAACGCTACTAATCTCAACAACAGAGGGTGATAAATTGATACCTAAGCGCATCTCAAAATTTACATTTTATATTCCCAATGAGGTGTCAATAGACGGTAAAACAATAGCCTTCAGTTCCGAGGAAAGGCTGAAGAGACTTCAAAGAAGGAGATACTAAATGTCAAAAGCCCTCAAGGAGACTAAAATCAGTTCATGCAATGACGTGAACTGCCCGTTTCATGGCTCACTCTCAACAAGAGGGATGGCGCTCGCGGGCAAGGTGGTCAGCGACAAGATGCACAAGACCGTCGTCGTTCAGATCGATTTCCTACAATACTTCTCGAAGTATAAGAGGTATGGCAAGAAGAGGTCAAAGATACACGCCCATAACCCACCCTGCGTTGGGGCTGCGAGGGGTAATAACGTCAAGATAGCCGAATGCAGGCCTCTCAGCAAGACAGTTTCATTCGTGGTCGTCGAGAAAGCTGGTGGCATCTAAGATGGCTAAGAGAGGGAAGGGTCTAGGTGGAGGAATAACTTACCGCCCAGGGTTAAGCGCAGGTCTGCAGCATGAATCGATAATAGCCTGTGCTGACAACAGCGGAGCTAAGTTCGTCATGATTATAGGTGTGCCCAGCGTAAAGAGCAGGATACGAAGGGTTGCAAGTGCCACCGTGGGCGACAAGGTCATCGTCTCCGTCAAGAAGGGGACGCCTGAGACGAGGCGCCAGATCTTCCACGCCGTCATTGTCCGACAGAGGAAGCCATTCAGAAGGGCCGACGGAACCTGGATACAGTTTGAGGACAACGCTGGCGTAATAGTGACCGAGGAAGGGGAATGCAAGGGAACCGAGATCAGGGGACCTGTGGCGAGGGAGGCTGCGGAGAGGTGGCCGAAGGTAGCGGGTCTCTCATCCATGATTATATGAGGTGTTATGGTTGACCAGCACTAAACCAAAAGTCCAACGAAAAATGAACGCGTCTCTCCACAGGAGGGCTAGATTGATGCGCGCTCCACTCTCAAAGGACTTGAGTACACAATATGGCTTCAAGACCGCCTCCTTGAGGAAGGGTGATACCGTCCTTGTTTCAAGGGGAGACTACAAGGGCCATGAAGGCAAGGTTATCTCCCTGATCATGCCAAGGAATAAAATAACCGTTGAGGGTGTGAACATAAAAAAGATGGACGGCACTAACAAGCTCGTGAAGATATCACCATCCAAGGTAACCATCACAAAGTTGGACCTCTCCGATAAGAGAAGGAAGCAACTCTTCGAGTTGAAATCTAAAAAGTAGGAGGAAATCTTCTTGAAAAGACATCTAAAAACCTATCCGGCTCCTCGGTTCTGGCCTATAATGATAAAGGAGCATGAGTTCACCATTCGCCCGGCCCCGGGTCCCCATCAGATCTCCTGGTCTATACCATTGGGGATTGTACTGAGGGACATCCTCAAGTACGCGAAGACGTTGAGTGAGGTGAAGAGGATCCTGGTGGAGGGCAAGGTGCTGATAGATGGAAAGGTGAGGACTAACCACAAATTCCCAGTGGGTCTGATGGACGTCGTTTACCTTAAGCCTGCCAAGGAGTATTACAGGATTCTGCCTGACCGCATCAAAAGGCTGGCTCTGGTAAAAATCGCGCCAGAGGAAGCCACCTTCAAACTGGTCAGGCTGACTGGCAAGCGGATACTTAGGGGTAATAAAGTTCAACTGAACTTCCACGACGGAAGGTCCTCCATAATAAATGTCGAGGACCCCTTCAACCTCCAAGTTGGGTATAAGATCTTCGATGTCCTAAAGGTCTCTCTTCCAGACGGTCAGGTAATGGAATCCATACCTCTTGAACCAGACGCCTTCGTCTCGATAATAGGCGGGACGAACATCGGAAAGCATGGGACTCTGAAGGAGACCCCCGACACGAGGGGCCCCAACAGACTCGCAAAGGTCATGATTGGCGATGTTGAGAATACCGTCACGCTTAAGTATCTATTCCCGATAGGTATGGGGAGTCCAATCATAAATATTAGTGGAGCTGTGGCGTAGAATGTCCGAGGGTGCTAAAGCCGCCCCGAGCGGCCAATTGAACCCCATGCAGGTGATAAGGATAGGTAAAGTTGTAGTGAACATGGGTATAGGTGAAGGCGGGGAGAAGCTAGAAAAGGCAATGGCAGTTCTCAAGTCCCTCACGGGATCAAAGCCCTGTCCTAGAAAGGCGAAGAAGGCGGTGAGGGACTTTGGAGTCAGAAGGGGAGAGAACATCGGATGCGTTGTGACGCTAAGAGGGCCGGCAGTTGATGACTTTCTGAGACGTGCCTTCGACTCAAGGAGGAATAAGATCAAGGAGAGCTGTTTCGACAACTATGGGAATGTCTCTTTCGGTATAGCTGAGCATATCAACATACCAGGCACGAAGTATGACCCGACCCTTGGCATATTCGGCATGAACGTCTGCATAGTTCTTGAGAGGCCTGGGTACAGGGTTGCCCGGAGGATGATGCGCCCAGGTAAAATTGGCTTGGATCACAGGGTAAAAAGGGGGGAGGCGATCTCCTTCCTGAAGGATCGATACGGGATAAAATTGGAGACGGAGAGTTAGATATGGGAAAGTATCATCGCGCTAAAGAAAGAAAATTTGGAAAGGGCAGCAGGCGCTGCAAACGCTGCGGTTCAAAGGGCAGCTCGATCATAAGGAGATACGGTCTCAATCTGTGTAGGCAATGCTTCCGCGAGACCGCGGAGACGCTCGGCTTCAAGAAGTATCTCTAGGGGTGGATGACATGTGGGTTCAGGATCCTCTCGCGAACGTGCTCGTCAACATAATGAATAGTGAGGAGAGAGGTAGGAGCGAGTGCATCGTCACACCGGCCCCCAAGCTCATAGCCAACGTACTAAGGGTTCTCCAGAAGTCAGGCTATGTAGGCGAGTTTGAGTTTATAGACGATGGAAGGCTTGGAAAGCTGAGGATCCAGCTCTTGGGCAGGATCAACAAATGCGGCGTGATCAAGCCTTACTACTCGGTCTCTTACAATGAATTAGAAGACTGGGCGCACCATTACCTCCCTGCCAAGGATATTGGTTTCCTTATCTTGACGACCCCCAAGGGAATACTCACGCATAAGGAAGCCATCGCCAACAAGGTGGGCGGGAGACTGATGGCCTACGTCTATTAGGGGGAAGAGCGATGTCTGCTTACGCTTCTGAATCGATCAAAACCCCAGAGGGCATCGAGGTCTCCGTCGAAGGAATGGTGGTCACAGTCTCTGGCCCAAAGGGCAAGATATCAAGGGACTTTGCCCACTCAAAATTGAAAATCTCTAAGAAGGATAGCGAGATAATCTTAGAGTCCCCAAGCAAAGGGAAGCGCCTCACCGCAGAGGTGGGTACCATAGCGTCGCACATCCGAAACATGTTCAAGGGAGTGACCGAGGGGCACGTTTATAACATGAAGGTCATCTACGCCCACTTTCCAATAACCGTGAAGGTTGCAGGAAAGGACGTCCTGATAGAGAACTTCATGGGCGAAAGGTCGAAGAGGGTAGCCAAGATTTTGGGCAACGTCAAGGTCACCGTTCAAGGAGACGAGCTGATCCTAGAGGGGATAGACAAGGAAGAGGTGGGCCAGACAGCCGCGAACATCCATACAGCAACTCACGTAAGGAAGTTGGATCCAAGGGTCTTCCAGGACGGCGTCTATCTCGCGGGGAGGAAGTAGTAATATGGCAAAGCATAGACCTGAGAAGCTCAGCAAGTCCCTTAAGCTTAGGAAAAAGATCTCATCCGAAAGACCCGACTTCAAGAGGTCGGAGACCCACAGGTTCCCGCGTCTTGGAGATAAATGGAGGAGCAGCAAAGGCATACGATCCAAGATGCGCCTTAAGAAGATGAGCAGAGCCGCTATCGTTGAGACCGGATATAGGGGACCAGTCCTTGTTAGAGGCCTTACCTCTTCAGGGAAGCACGAGGTCATCGTATATAGGCCCGTGGATCTGACTACGGTGGATCCTGATTTGGAGGCTGTAAGGATCGCAGCAGCAGTTGGGACGAGGAAGCGCCTCGAGATCCTCAGAAAGGCGGAGGAGCTGAAGCTTCAGGTTATCAACAGGCGCCCTTCAGAGAAGGCAGAGAAGAAAGAAGAAGAGGAAATAGAAATAGAAAAAGAAAGGAAAGAGCCTCTAAAAGAGGTTGAGAAGGAGGAGGCCGAAGTAAAAGAGATAGAGGAGTGGTCAGCAGAAAAGGAAGAGGCGCAAATTAAGGAGGAGGAAGCGCGCAGATGAGCCTAAAGATTCAGAAGAGGTTAGCATCAGACGTACTAAAAATCGGAGAGGGCAGGGTATGGATGGATCCTGAGCGATTCGAGGATATCGGTATAGCAATTACACGCGATGACATACGCGCCCTAATACATGACGGCGCAATAAAGGCTCGCCCCGAGCTCGGCGTGAGCAGGGGGAGGTGGAGGCACGCTCACCAGCAGAAGAGGAAGGGGCTAAGAAAGGGACCAGGAACACGCAAAGGCCCTGTCATCGGAGATGAGTGGATCGACAGAATAAGATCTATAAGGGATTTACTGCGCCTGCTTCGCAGAAGGAAAATAATCACTCCTGCCGTTTATAGGGCTCTCTACCTCAAGGCAAAGGGTGGCGCATTCCATGATAAAAGGCAACTAAAGGCCTACATAGAGGAGCACAACTTAGCGAGGAGGTAAAAGATTGGCCAAAGGTACTATCTTTAAAGTTACTTTCCGCAGAAGGCGAGAAGGTAGGACAGACTATCATCTTAGAAAAAAGCTAATCTCCAGTCGAAAGCTTAGGTTAGTCGTCAGGAAGACTATTAAGCACATTAACCTTCAGCTGGTCGAGGCAAAGATCGAGGGCGACCGAGTTTTGGAACACGCAGGCACAACTGAACTGAAGAGCTATGGCTGGAAGGGCGGAACGGGCAACCTCCCAGCGGCCTATCTTGCGGGCTTCCTGTTAGGTAAGAGGGCAGTTGGTAAGGGGCTCAAGTTTGCAATCCTGGATCTCAACGGTTATGTGATAACCAAGGAGAACCGGCTTCTAGCTGCGCTAAAGGGCGCAATCGACGCTGGACTCGAGATTCCACACGACAAGGAGGTTCTGCCTAAGGAGGAGCGCATCAGCGGCTCCCACATCACAAAGCATGCAGAACAACTTCAGAAGGAGGATCCGACTAAGTATCAGAGTTACTTCTCCCAATACCTCTCAGGTAAAATCTCCCCTGAGAAACTTGTGGAGCACTTCCAAGGGGTTAAAGGAACTATCTCTAAAAAGGTGAAGTAGATTGGCATACCAACAAACTCAATGGGTACCGCGAACAACCTTAGGTAAGCATGTTCTGGAAGGCAAGATAACCAGTATAAAGGATGTATTTGAGCAGAATATCCCAATTAAGGAACCTGAGATAGTGGACGCGCTGCTACCAGATATGAAGAACGAGGTTCTCGATGTCAGCATTGTCCAAAAACAGACCGATGCTGGCGAGATAACAAAGTTCAAGATCGGGGTTGTCGTAGGAAATGGCGATGGCTACATAGGCGTTGGCATTGGAAAGGCAAAGCAGATGAAGTTCGCCATAGACAAAGCAATAGCGGACGCAAAACTTAATCTCACCCCTGTAAGGAGGGGGTGTGGGAACTGGGAGTGCCCCTGCGGCCAACCACACAGCCTCCCCTTTACCGTGACTGGAAAGAGCGGAAGCGTGACTGTGACCCTGATCCCGGCCCCAAAGGGAATCGGACTCGTGGGCGGAGCCGTTGCCAAGACCCTTCTCACCTTCGCAGGCATAAAGGATGGCTGGGTTGTTTCTAGAGGCGAGACTAGGACTACCATCAACTTTGCTGGAGCGGTCTATGAGGCACTCAAGAACACTTATCGGTTCAAGCAGTGAGGTGCAACAGATGAAACTCTATCTAGTAATAAGGATCAGAGGTCGTATGGGGATAGCCCCCGAGCTGCTTGATACCATGAACCGCCTCAACCTTCCGAGGAAGCACAACGCAGCACTGATCACCGATACCCCTTCCAACATCGGTATGCTAAAAAAGGCAGCGGACTATATTACGTGGGGCGAGATAACAAAGGAGTCCCTTATTGACCTTTTAAAGAAAAGGGGCCGCCTCGTTGGAGATGAGAGGCTAACAAAGGAGTCCGTCAAGAGGGCTGGCATGGGCACTTTTGAGAACCTCGCTGGTCAAATAACGGAGGAGGGTAAAGTCCCAGAGCCGATAAAGAGAACATTCAGGCTCACCCCTCCAAGCGGAGGGTTTAAAGGCTCCATAACAAGGCACATTGGTTCTGGCGGCGAACTCGGGTGTCGGGGCTCTGCAATAAACGACCTTATCCAAAGGATGATCTAATACATCCATTTTCCAATTTTTAACCATTAAATTATTCTACCCGATCCACTTCATCGAATTCGGGTGGATTGCATGTTTTTAAGGAGACGACCACTCTAGTTCAATCCCTTCTGGGATCTGGACCAAATAGACGAGATGATGGAGCGATTCATGAACGAGGTGTTCGACCAAGCAAAGGATAGGGAGAGTCCAATATTCTACGGCTTCTCTGTGTCCGTTGAACCTGATGGAAAGCCGAAAATATAAGAGTTCGGTAACGTGAAGCCCGGGCTGAGGGGACCAGAGCTTAAGGAGGAGATAGAACCACTCATGGATGTCGTGGACAGCAAAGATTCTTTGTTGGTCTACGCCGAACTCCCTGGCGTGGATAAGAAGGACATTCAGCTCTCCGTCACTGATAAGAGCCTGACGATATCTGTTGAGAGGGAGAAAGGAGGTATTACAAGGAGGTCTCCCTCCCAACCAAGGTCAAGCCCGAAACCGCCAAGGCCCGCTACAAGAACAGAGTCCTAGAGGTCACCTTAGAAAAGGCGGTCAAACAGTCCAAGAAGCAGATCAAGGTGGAATGGAATCCCAGGAAAAAAGTAAAAATATATTAGATAGCCGTCTTTTTGATTATCGCTAATCGTAGTGGTGTTTATCGATGGTAGTTCGAAGAGAGCGGAAGGTTCGTAGGCAGCGTGGATCTAGGCTCTATGGATGGGGCCAGGTAGGCCAGCACAGAAAGTCAGGCTCTCGCGGTGGTTTTGGCAACGCCGGTCTCCATAAGCATAAGTGGAGTTGGACCGTTAAGTATGATCCGGATCACTTTGGCAAAGAGGGCTTTGTCAGGCCGGCCGCGGTTACACACGAGGTAAAGGCAATAAACGTTGGGGCGCTATCTTCATTGATGCAGGGGAGGACTCTGCAGCAGGACGAGAAGGGAAGGGCTATCTTAGATCTCTCCTCTCTAGGCTATGAAAAGGTTCTTGGCGGTGGAAAGATCGGCTTTTCTATGGTTGTGAAGGCACCGCGTATTACCGAGCTTGCAAAAAAGAAGATCTCTAATGCTGGTGGAGAGGCAGTTCAAGTAGAATGAGGTTGCCATTATCATGGTCCGCTTCCTGGATCTCATGGAACCAGTGGTAAAGTATCTACCGGAGATACCAAAGCCTCAGCGCAAGATCACCCTAAGGGAGAAGGCTCTATGGACGGTACTTGCACTCGCAATCTACTTGGTGATGGCCGAGATACCACTCTTTGGGTACCCTCTCTCCACGACGACGGGGTCTGAGCAGTTCCTATTTTACAGGGTCATTTTTGCATCCAAGAGAGGTTCATTAATGGAGTTAGGAATCGGGCCGATAGTCACAGCCGGTCTAATCATGCAGATTCTGGCCGGCTCAAAATTCATCAACGTGGACATGACGAAGCCAAAGGACAGGGGACTATTTACTGGCACCCAGAAGCTTTTAGCGATTGTAATGACCGCCTTTGAGGGAATCGCATTCCTACTTGGCGGTTCTTATGGAAGTCCGGACGCGATCACCTCAGTCTATCTCGTAGCGCAACTGATAGTCGTCGGGGTACTGGTTCTCCTAATGGATGAGCTGGTGCAGAAGGGCTGGGGTCTCGGAAGCGGCGTGAGCCTCTTCATACTCGCGGGTGTTGCACAGCAGGTGATTTGGAAC
>CAZNTO010000003.1:0-24908 GCA_964576015.1 uncultured Nitrososphaerota archaeon | reverse complement strand
AAGCGGCGTGAGCCTCTTCATACTCGCGGGTGTTGCACAGCAGGTGATTTGGAACTCGTTCTCGCCAATTGGGCCGCTCGCCGATGGCAAATCACTAGGCGTTATAATCGCCTTCTTCCAGACGATATTCAGCGGGCAGAACTTACTAAGCATCTTCTCGAGGTATCCATATCCTGATATGACCGGCTTCCTTGCGTTGCTAGTAGTCTTTTTTGTAGCAGTCTATCTGGAGGGCATGAAGATAGAGATCCCGGTGGCGTACGCGAAGTACGGGGGCATGAGGGCAAAGATCCCGCTGAAGTTCTTGTACGTCTCGAATATTCCAGTCATCCTGGCATCGGCCCTCTTTGCAAACTTCTACCTAGTTGGTCAGGTGCTTTGGCAGAATATGAACCAGGCAAACGCCAATCCATGGATTAACTGGTTCGCCATGTTTAATTCAACATCCACAAGCCGTCAGTTGCTGCCTGGAAACTTTCTCTACTACATCCAACCGCCGAGGAGCATTGCCACGGTTGCAAATGATCCCCTACACGCCGCCATCTACACCCTGATCCTGGTAAGCTTGTCCGTCGTGTTCGCCAAGATCTGGGTCGAGGTCTCAGGCATGAGCGCTAAGGCTCAGGCCGACCAGCTCATCGGCGCAGGGCTTCAAATACCTGGCTTTAGAAGGGCTCCCGGAATAATCGAGCAGATCCTGAACAGGTACATCCCCTCCCTTACAATAATAAGCGGCATAGCCATAGGTCTCTTGGCCAGTTTTGCCGATATGCTGGGCGCGATCGGAAGCGGCATTGGTATACTCCTATCCGTAGGTATTATCTACCAGTACTATCAGATACTTGCAAAGGAGCAGCTGGCTGAGGCCTATCCAGGTCTCGGCAAGTTCCTTGGGCAGGAGTAATAACGGAGGAGTGATAACATTGGTAAAAAGACCAGCAAGGGCTGGAACACTAGTGATAGTAACCGGCGTGCCAGGCGTGGGAAAGACAACTGTCCTGACCTCTACCATCGACATCTGCAAGGAGCGCGGCATTAATGTAAAGCGCATCAACTACGGGGACGTGATGCTAGAAGCGGCGATGGCCAATAGGCTGGTCAGGGATAGGGACGAGATGCGTAGGCTGCCCGTAAAAGAGCAAATTAGCCTGCAACTAATAGCTGCAAAAAAGATACGTTCCGTTGCCGAGAAGAGCAACGTTATACTCGACACACACATGTTCATAAGAACCCCCTACGGTTACATGCCCGGCATACCATCGTGGGTAGCAGAGTCGCTGCTCCCAGACTCGGTAGTACTTCTTGAGGCAGATCCTGAGTCAATATCCAAGAGGCGGAGAAAGGACGTAGGAATACGGACCCGGGAGGAAGACGAACCCTCAAGGATAAATGAGCACCAGCTGATGGGGAAGGGCGGAGCAACCGCAATCTCGGTTCTCATAGGTTGTACGGTTTTAGTGGTGGATAACAAGGAGAGCGGGCACATGGTCGCAGGAGCGGTCATTGCCGATCTATTCAAGAGGTGAGGCTATTGGCGTTCGAGTTCTTATCTGATATATACCTAGGCATTATTAACGGGTTGTCCAACATTCTTGGACCAGCGAAGGACTATCCTTATGCGGCAATTATAATCCTATTAATTGCTGCAGGTATGGCTATTATATCAGCCTCTGCAACAAGGGCACTTACCGACGTGGAGGCGATGAGGAGGAGGATGACTGAGGTTAGGGAGTGGCAGGGCGCGTACACCAAGGCCTTGAGGGCAAAGGATCAGAAGCAGATCGATAAGCTGATGAAGAAGAAGGCCACGATAGACAAGGCACAGGCAGCGATGACCAAGAGTCAGTTCAAACCCCTATTATTGACCTTCATACCCTTCCTCTTATTCTACTACATCTTTAGCGCGGTATTTGCTGATACATTTCCCATCGCGATTTCACCGTTAGACATACTAGGTTTACCGACAGAATTCAACTTCTGGATCTGGTACCTGATCAGCTCCTTCAGTATATCCGCTCTAATACAAAGGTTGTTCAATCTCTCTACAGTTTCTGACTAAATCCTCAAAACCCTTTTCTTCAGGAACGATTAGAGATAACAGCGACATGGTGAGACAATTGGTTTCAAAATCACTGGTGAAAAGGATTCTTATTACAATAAGCGGGCCAGCGGGGTCAGGAAAGTCCCACTGTGCCTGCAGACTGGCTAAATTATACAGGGTACCGTACCATTCAGCCGGTTCCATATTCAGAAAGATGGCGTTAGAGAAGGGAGTTTCCCTCGAAGAATTCTCCATAATGGCCGCTCAGGATCCAGAAATCGATAGGGAGATAGATAGCCGCACGTCTGAGCTAGCAAAGAAGTGCGGTCTGATCCTAGAAGGCAGGCTCGTTTCCTTCTTCTCCTTATCCTCCTCGCATAGAATCAGCTTCTACCTCACCGCACCGTTCGAGGAGAGGGTAAGGCGGATAGCCGAGAGGGAGGGAATGGGTCTTAAGGAGTCTGAGGCTATAACCCGAATCCGGGAAGAAGGAGAACACAAACGATACCTATTACTTTACGGGTTGGACGCAAACGATCTCTCTCGATATGACTTCGTTATAAATACATCACTTTGGGATAAGGAATCCATAGTAACCCTTCTGAAGACCATCGTAGACATATACCTAAAAACTCACTCGCGGTAGGATCGACTGCAAATATAATGGTACACGCTCCAACCTGAAGGGAAGGGTTTCTCGCAAAGCATAAGACAGAGTAGGCCAATGTAACAAATCTAGGAAATCTGCTAGGAAACTGGTGTTAGTTATGCGACGAGCGCCTATGACCAAAGACGGGGAACACTCAGATCCTTCACACGGATGGATACCAAGATCGCGTCCCCTAAAGGAATATCTAGAGACTGGCGTTATAAACTTAGATAAGCCACCTGGTCCGAGTAGCCATGAGGTTGTGGCATGGGTCAAACGGCTCCTCGCGATAAATAGAGCTGGCCATGGCGGTACACTTGACCCCAAGGTCAGTGGCGTTCTCCCGATAACCCTTGGCCGTTCAACTAGGATAATCTCCTTCATAATGAAGTCAGGAAAGGAATATGTATGCTTGATGGAGCTGCATAGCGACGTGGACAACGACCAGCTTGAGAAGGTGATCAAGGAATTCGTGGGACCTGTCTATCAGCTGCCGCCCGTGAGGTCCTCCGTCAAGAGGGCGCTGAGGGTTCGCACTATCCATTCTATACAGCTTCTTGAGAAGCAGGGGAAGTTCGTCCTGATGAGGGTAGACTGCGAGGCAGGGACCTACATTAGGAAGCTGTGCCACGACATAGGTGAGGTTCTTGGGCACGGTGCCCACATGCGAGAACTACGTAGGATTAGGGCTGGACCTTTCAAGGAGGGCTCGGGCAACGTGACCCTGCATGACCTCCTCGACTCCATTACCTTCTGGAAGGATTCAGGGGACGAATCGATGCTGAGGAAGTTCATAATCCCGATAGAGGAAGTGCTTTGGGAGTTTCCGAAGATAATTGTCAGGGACTCTGCAGTCGACGCCATTTGTCACGGAGCGAACCTTGCCTCCCCAGGCGTTCTGAATATTGAGGGTAAGATAAAAGCCGGAGATACCATCTGCTTCATTACATTGAAGGGGGAGCTGATCGGTCTGGGAAGAGCAATGCTCTCTAGCGAGGAGATCCTGAAATCGGATCACGGCATAGTTGCGAACACGGAACGGATAGTCATGGAGCCGGGGACCTATCCAAAAGGCTGGTGATACTTCGTGCCATCCCCTGCGGATGATAAACCTGCAACCCATTACTATTCTAAGGAGCAGCCAAAGGAGAGGAAAAGATTCGTCCTAAGGCTTGATATAAAGGGTCACCGACTAGAGCTCACGAGTTCAAGCGGAATCTTCTCTAAGGATAGAATAGACCTAGGAACCTTAGTGCTCCTTGGGAGCATGGTTCTGCCTGAGGAGGGGGAGATTCTAGATATGGGGTGCGGTTGTGGCGTTATAGGGATCACCGTAGCAAAGGTAAGGCCGAGATCGAGGGTGACAATGGTTGATATCAATCCGACCGCTATAAAGTTAGCAAAGGAAAACATAGAAACAAATAGTGTCACCAACGCGACCGCAATCAACAGCGACCTCTACTCCGGCCTCGAGGGGCAGAAGTTTGACCTCATAATCTCCAACCCCCCACTGGCAGCTGGTTACAAGGTAGTCTTTCCCCTCATAGAGGATGCTAAATCCCACCTGAGTAAAGGCGGCTACCTGCAGCTGGTTCTCAGGAAGGGTGTTAATGCAATACCAAAAAAGATGAACGAGGTCTTCGGTAACGTCGAACTCATCTCGAGGAAAAGCGGCTACAAGGTCTTCAGATCCATCAACCGGAATAAGTAGTAGTTCGATTCTGGAGCAGTGCCGAGACAACGCCAAGAGGGCCTCTCATGGTTCTGAACATATCTCCTGGCCCATGGATTGTATTTAAGTACGCCGCTCATTCCCAGAATGAACTGCAGAGTCTTGGCAAGAAATATATAAGAAGCATTCAAAAAGCTAGACTAGAGGCTTCTGCCGAGGTGTCCTAGCCTGGTAGGGAGCAGATACAAACAAGGCTCATGCCTGGAAAACGGCTAGTTCCTGAGAGCCTGTGACTCGCAAGGGTCGCGGGGGTTCAAATCCCCCCCTCGGCGCCATCCCAAAACTCCCTTGATTTCATCTCATTCATTGAGCCTAACAAAAGAAATTCTTAAATAGTCTCATATTGTTCTTATTTTGCCTCAAAGTGGAGATATCAATTGAGCTCGTCATATAAGCACATAGTCAGAATAATCGATGCTGATCTTAAGGGTGAGGATAAGGTAGCATACGCCTTAACCAAGATTAGGGGCATAGGGATTAACACCTCATATGCTATCTTGAGAAGTAGCGGTGTGGACCCCGCCATGCGTGTTGGTCTCCTTCAGGACAGTGACATAAAGAAGATAGAGGAGGCGCTCACGACCATCCAAACCAAATTCCCCCGCCACATACTCAACCGAAGGAAGGATCCATTCACTGGTAAGGATCAGCACTTACTAGGCTCAGACTTAGTAGTCGGCATGAAATCAGATATCGACTATATGAAGAAGATGAAGTGCTGGAAGGGAGTAAGACACTCGCAGGGTCTCAAGGTTCGTGGCCAGTGCACAAGAACCACTGGAAGGTTCGGTGCCGCGGTTGGTGTTGCAAGGAAGGCGATCCTGCAGCAGCAACAGGCAGCGCAGCAGCAAAAGAAGGAATGAGGTGTCCAGAATGGGAGACCCTAAAAAAAGCAGGAAGCGTTGGCAGGGACCACGTCATCCTTGGAAGAAAGACAACCTAACCAGGGAACTGTCTTTGCTTGGTAAGTACGGGCTTAGAAACAAGAGAGAACTCTGGCGTGCTAACTCGATCATCAAATCCTACAGAAACCAAGCAAGTGCAATCTTGGCACTTGAAGCAAATGATAGGGCCATAAAGGAGAAGGACCTTATTAAGAAACTCTCAAAATTGGGGTTACTGAACGAGGATGCCGTCCTTGACAACGTCTTGGATCTTAGTGTCAATGAGATCCTAGAGAGGCGGCTTCAGACGATCCTATTAAAACTGAACATAGCTAAAACCCTTTATCAGGCGAGGCAGTTGATAGTTCATGGACACATCTCTATAAGCGATAGGAGCGTCTCCGCCCCTGGATATTTAGTAAGCAGAGACGAAGAATCCAATATAAAATGCAAAATAGCATTACCCGTAGAAGCAGTACCAATGGCAGAGAAGGTGGCATAATTAAATGTCAAGGTTTGATAAGGGCATGAAATGGGGCATTGCTAACATCTACAGCTCCTACAACAACACAATCGTCCACATAACCGACCTGACAGGCGCTGAGACGGTGGCCTTTCAGTCAGGTGGGAGGATCGTAAAGTCGGACCGCGAGAAGCCTTCCCCCTACGCTGCCATGGTCTCAGCAACAAGGGCGGCACAAGCTGCCTTGGAAAAGGGTATCAGCGGAATTCACATCAAGGTCAGAGCCCCGGGTGGTCACAAGAGCAAGACGCCTGGACCTGGTGCCCAGGCTGCAATCAGAGCATTGGCAAGGGCTGGAATGATCATCGGCAGGATCGAGGATGTTACTCCCGTCCCGCACGATACTACCAGAAGGCCTGGAGGTAGGAGGGGAAGAAGGGTCTAACCGCGAAGGCCTAAATACCCTTCTTCATTTTTCAAAACAAGCTTTTGGGGGTCAAACTTATCATGGAAGTTGAGGTTCTCAGCACAACCAATGACCAGCTTAAACTTCTAGTGCAAGGGATGGAGCCTACTTTTATGAGTGCTATAAGGCGCATCATAATGTCCGAGGTTCCGATCCCCGCCATAGACAAGGTCTACATTGCTGAGAACACAAGCGTCCTCTATGATGAGATGCTTGCCCATAGGCTTGGACTGATCCCGCTCAAGGGCGGAGAAACACTTACGCTGCCTGAGAGGTGCGGCTGCGACAATAAAGGTTGCAACCTCTGTGAGTCGGTACTTACCTTGGAGGTCGAGGCGAAGGAGGACAATTCTATCGTTTACTCCGGAAGGTTGAAGGCAGAGGGCTTGGTCTTTCCAGCCAACAACGATATACCGATAGTTAAGCTCAACTCTGGTCAGAAGTTGGCCTTGGTGGCACACGCAAGGCTTGGGCTGGGTAAGGAGCACGCCAAGTGGCAACCGGTGTCCGTATGCGTCGTGAAGTACGAGCCCGTGGTATCCATAGATTCCAATAAGTGCGAACTGCGTGCCGTCTGCGTTGAGGAGTGCCCCAAAAAGATACTGGCAGTGAAGGGGAAAAACCTTACAGTGACCTCCATTTGGGACTGCTCACTGTGCAAGGTCTGCGAGGAGGTCTGTCCTAATTCGGCGATAAAGGTATCCTACAACGACAGGAACTCTGAACTCATCGTAGAGACCACAGGCTCCATCTCCACCGAAGAGCTCGTATTAGCAGCATGCGAGGTCCTACTCCATAAATGTGAAGAACTGAAGAACTCAATTAAGGATCTACCGGAGGTCTCTTAAATGGTCAAAAGAACACTGCCAACAAACCCAAGGACGAAGCATATCATAAAATTGCTGAGGAAGGCCTCGAGATCAAATAATGCCGACATATGGAGAACCCTCTCCGACTCCCTTTCTGCACCATCCAGGAAAAGTGTGGCCATCAACTTGGGTAAGATCGACAAGCTCACACAGAAAGGGGACTTTGTGGCCATTCCAGGTAAGGTGCTTGGATTTGGCAACGTCTCGAAGAGGATTGATGTTGCTGCCCTCTCCTTTAGCCAGACCGCAAGAGCTAAGATATCGCATGCAGGTGGCAAGGCCGTTCCGCTGGAGGTTCTTTTAAAACTAAACCCGCGGGGGCGCGACGTAAAGATACTGAGGTGAATACGATGTCCAATATCATTTACATAGATGGGACTAACATGAGGTTAGGAAGAGTTGCGACTGGAGTCGCAAAGCAGCTAATAAACGGCAATAGCGTTGTCATAGTCAATGTGGAAAAGATGGTGGTTTCGGGTAGCAGAGCCTCTGTATTGAGCAAGTATGCGCGGTGGATGGAGCTGAAGACCTACAAAAATCCAGAGGAGGTAGGTCCGAAACAGCACAGAACACCTGACAGGCTGGTGTACTATGCAATAAGAAATATGCTACCCAAGTCGCCATCTGGAAAGGCTGATCTTAAGAAGTTAAAAGTTTTTATTGGTATTCCAGATGACCTAAAGTCCAAGTCATTTCAGAAAATAGAAGAAGCGGACGTAAAATATCTTAGGGGTTCCTATATGAAGATTGAAGATATCTCTAGAAGCTTAGGGGGAGCTGTGTATGGTTGAGAAATTTATTGCTGCGAGCGGTAAGAGAAAGATGGCAGTTGCAAGGGCTGTAGCCTCTAACGGGAATGGAAAAGTCTTGATAAACAACATTCCGCTCGAGCTCTTCAAGCCTGATATTGCCAAGCTGAAGATCCTAGAGCCCATAGAGATAGTTGGTCGTGATTTCGTAAACAAGTTTGACATCCATGTCAGGGTGGAAGGCGGTGGAATCATGGGTCAAGCCGAGGCAATCAAGGTCGTGATCTCTAATATTCTCTCCAACTTTGGCGGTGAGCCTGTTCACAAGAAACTCCTAGCATACGACAGGATGATGCTCGTAAGCGATTCCAGAAGGACTGAACCTAAGAAGTTCGGTGGTCATAGTGCTAGGAGAAGAAAGCAGAAGTCTTACAGATGAGGTGCTAACATGATCATACCCGTTCGCTGCTTCACCTGTGGCAAGGTTGTCGCAGATAAATGGGAGGAATTTAAGAAGGAGGTGTCCAAGGGGGAGAATCCCGCAAAGGTCCTGGACTCCATGGGCATAAAGAGGTACTGTTGTAGGCGGATGTTCCTCTCACACGTGGAACTGATCGATGAATCCCTTAAATTTCACGTCCATGGCAAGAAAGAAGAAAAAATATAAAAGAGGTATGACGGATTCAACCTAATTACTATTAATAGGGTGAAATTGATGGCTACTCCAGAAACTGCTGACCTTCTCATACCTCTTGAGGTTTACTTAGCAGCTGGCATCCACATTGGCACACACGTAAAGACCAATGACATGCGCCCATTCATATATCGCGTAAGACCGGACGGGCTCTACGTACTCGACGTGCGAAAAACAGACGACAGGATTAGGGTCGCGTCAAAGTTCATATCAAGGTTCAAGGGGGACAAGGTCTTCTCCGCCTCTGCCAGGCAGTATGGATTCAAGCCTGTGGAGAAGTTCTCCTCAATCATAGGTGGGAAGAGTCTTACTGGCAGATTCATTCCAGGAACCTTCACCAATCCCAAGCTTCCAGACTATGCCGAGCCGGACCTCCTGATCATCACGGATCCCAGGGCTGACTGGCAAGCCATTGTCGAGGCGGCAGAAGTGGGGATCCCCGTAATGGGCTTCTGCGATACGGATAACAGGTCACAGCTTATAGATCTCGTTATCCCTATAAACAACAAGGGAAGGAAGTCGCTTGCCCTAGCCTACTGGTTACTTTCAAGGCAGATACTTAGAGAGAGGGGCGAGTTGGCCCCAACGGCAGAGTTGCCCGCCTCCATCGAGGACTTCGAATCCAAAGTACTGGTCGCTGAGGAGGAGTACGGAGGATACGATCTTGAGGGATAGACCTCCCTCTGTCGCAGGCACCTTCTATGAGGCCAGCCCCTCCTCCCTTAAAGACCAGTTAAAATGGTGCTTCCTTCACAAGGTCGGTCCAGGCGCCCTCCCCGAGAAAGCTGTTTCGAGTAATAGGAATACTCTTGCCGTTATCTCCCCTCACGCTGGTTATGTGTATTCAGGTCCAGTGGCTGCTCACGGCTACTACCAGCTCTCAAAGGAGCCTCCCCCCGATGTCGTAGTCCTTTTAGGACCGAACCATACCGGCGTTGGCGCGGGGGTCTCTGTCTGGGCTGGGGAGGACTGGATCACCCCCCTAGGAAAGGTCGCGGTGAATAGTGAACTCGCAAAGTCCATCTCCCAAACTGGCGCAGCTGAGCTGGACGAGGAGGCCCACCTGTACGAGCACTCCATAGAAGTGCAGCTCCCCTTCCTGCAGTACATCTACGAGAAAAGTTTCAAGATCCTCCCCATATGCATGATGCTTCAAGACTATAGCACCTCCCTAGAATTGGGGAGATCTCTCGCTAAAGTTCTTGGAGACAGGTCTACTCTCCTCATCGCCAGCACCGACTTTTCGCATTACGAACCGTACTCCGTGGCCTACAAGAAAGATGCCAAGGTTGGGGAGGTCATCCTCGCCATGGATGCGCGTGGCGTTGGCGAGACGGTGTTTAGGGAGGGGGTAAGCATGTGTGGACCAGGTCCCGTAATGTCCACAATCATTGCGGCTCAGGAGCTCGGGGCAAAGTCCTGCAAGAGGCTCTGCTATGCCACATCTGGCGATACTTCAGGATCACGGGGAGAGGTCGTGGGATACGGCTCCTTCATCATGACGCACTAACCTGATCCGAGGTTACCCAATAAAGATTAATTCACTGCTGTATCAGATCTAGATGATCTGTATGGCGGAAACCCTACTGTTAATTCCCTTCTCAATCCCTATTCTGGGGGAGGCCTTCATTAGCGTAGGCAACCCATTAATGATCTCCACTCTCGACTTCTTCGTCCAAGTGAGGGTGTCCAAGGAGGAATCAAAAGATCTTGGCGTTCCACTTCACTCCTCATCCTTAAAACGCACGATAGAAAGTTACCTAAGGTCAAAAGGAACAAGTGGCAAATTCTCGTTTGCTTCAAACATTGAAGAAAAGACCGAGCGCGATTTTCTGGGCGCAGCATCCATCCTGTTTATATCTGGCCTTGAGAGCGGCGAATCGCTGGTTCCCGCTCTACTCAAAAGGGTTGAGGGCAAGGCCTTCCTCACGCTTGCCCGAGCTCTAACCTCGATATCTGGAGGCTTTGTAGTCTGCAGAAAAGGGGAGGGGTTGATCTCTCTGGAGGGTAGGATAGAGGCTTCGGTCCACCTAAGAATCCGGCATAAGGGGCGGGCAGTACAGAGTGTCCTGAACTCGTTCTCGAGTTCATACCCTGAGCTGGCGAATCCGCTCTGGCACCTGCTCGGCCACCTTGTCTTGGAAGGTGGAAAGGCCATCAGAGAGAATGACGCCCCAACGCTGGGCAGCCTCACCTCACTTGAAGGTGCGCTCGCTTATTCTGTTGGGCTAACGAGGTTAAGGGACCTCAACAGAGTTGCCCGCCTGCGACCGTCGTATGGTGGCAAACCCATCTGCTCAGAGGCCTTTGTGGGAGAACTTATATTAGCGCCGAAAGAGACTTTACCCTTAACCTCCTACAACCGGTTCCGGTTCACATCATCGGGGGTAAGAGAAGTTGGTTAAAGCTGATTTCGTCATAAAGCTTGGAGGAAGCGCGATAACACATAAGGACTCGCCGCTCTCCCCAAACATTGAGGTCATCGAACAGATAGCCAGGGAGCTTATAAAATTCGACCTGAAGAAGAAAAAGATCGTTCTAATCTACGGTGGGGGATCATTTGGTCACTACGTTGCAAGTAAGTACCTGGCAAATGGCGATGTCCTAACCCCTAGGGGGTGCGCCGAGATCCGGGCGAGTATGCTCTCACTCGCAAAAATACTCACTGACATATTCCTCAAGTACGGCCTGCCGGTCTTCATCATAAACCCTTCCAGCTCTTTCCTGCTCAAAGAAGGTAAGATAACCACTGACGGTTCATTCCTAATGCCCATCGAGCGCTCCCTCCAGACCGGGCTCTTGCCTGCAGTAGGGGGCGACGTGGTTCTGGACTCGGTCAACGGTGCCCGGATACTCTCCGGCGACCGCATAGCCTGCCTCATCGCCAAGGGGCTTGAGGCCAAGGTTCTCGTATTCGGAACCGATGTAGACGGAATCCTCACCAATAAGAGGCTGCTGAGTAAGATCAAGAAGGGTAGCATAAAGCGCATACTCGCCGGACTTGGCGGTCGTCCCGGGGACGTTACTGGTGGAATTGCTGGGAAATTGAGGGAGATCGAAGGCTACATCTCAGAGGGCGGGCGGCTCGTAATAATATTCAACATAACTAAGCCTGGTCTTCTGACAAAGATCCTGTCGGGAGATGCAGTCGTAGGTACTTATATTGGATAAAACTCATAATCAAGGGGGAGTGCACTTGACTTCGGAAAGGAAGATATCTCACCTGGAAATCTGCAGGGATCGGGAAGTTAGCTCAAAGGAGAAGTCCACGCACTTAAGCGACGTTGAATTGGTCCATAACGCCCTCCCAGAGCTCAATTTTGAGGATGTAGACCTCTCGGTAGGGATCTTTGGAAAGACCCTCTCCGTGCCAATAATCATCTCGGCAATGACAGGGGGGCACCCAGAAACCAAGAAGGTAAATGAGAACCTTGCCGAGGCTGCAAGGGATCTGGGGATCGGGATGTGCGTCGGAAGCCAGCGGGCTGCAATAGAGAATCCAAAACTGGAGGACAGCTTCCTTGTGGTAAGAAGGGTCTCAAGCGAAATATTTGTCATGGCCAATATGGGCGCCGCTCAGCTGCTCTCTCCCAAGGCAGTGGACTTGGCTGAGAGGGCTATCGAAATGATCGATGCTGATGCACTTGCGGTCCACCTCAACCCTCTGCAGGAGCTGGTGCAGCCTGGGGGGGATACTCGATATAAGGGCGTGCTTAGGAGTTTATCGAGGCTAGCCGCGTCCGTCAAAAAACCCATAATTGTTAAGGAGACAGGCTGCGGCATATCGAGGGATGTTGCGAAAAAGTTGCTAGGCACTGGAGTATCCGCCATCGACGTAGCCGGAGCGGGTGGTACCAGCTGGGCCGCGGTGGAGTACCACAACGCAACCTTGCAGGGCGACAGCATGAAGGCGGGCGTCGCAGAGACGTTCTGGGACTGGGGTATACCCACTGCAATGAGCCTGTGTGAGGTTTCTTCTCTGGGTTCAAAGGTCAAGATAATCGCCTCAGGCGGCATAGGAAATGGTCTGGATATGGCTAGGTCCATAGCCCTGGGGGCGGATCTAGTAGGCGTGGCACGCCCCCTATTGATCCCAGCATTTGAAAGCCCTAAAGCGGTCGAGGCAAAGCTGAATCGAATGATTTGCGAACTCAAGGTCGCCTCCCTGCTCACCGGTTCCAGAACTGTGAAGGAACTCAAGGTAGCGCCAATAATCCTAAAGGGAGAGCTTCTGAACTGGGTAACGAAGAGGGATCTGGGGGTAAGAAATAACGCTTGAGGATGAGATAAAGAAAATTGCCGAACTCGTAGGGGCCGCGATTAAAAGGTCTCTGACCGGAGACGGTAGCCAGCTGTACAAGGCAGCGATGCACCTGCCTACCCAGGGCGGTAAGAGGATGCGACCATTTGTGGTCGTGAAGTCCTGCGAAGCGGTGGGCGGAAAGGTGGACGATGCACTGCCAGCAGCAACGGCCGTCGAGCTGGTTCACAACTTCACACTGATCCATGACGATATAATGGACAATGACTATCTTCGGAGGGGCGTCCCCACCGTTCACACTATATGGGGAGCGCCCATTGGCATTCTGTCTGGAGACCTCCTATTTGCTGAGGCATTCAACGTGCTACTCTCTGGGGGAGGTGGCTGCGAGAGGTCAAGGAGGTCTGCTGAGATCCTCGCAAAGGCCACAATCATACTCTCGGAGGGCCAGAATATGGATATGAAATTCGAGTCTAGGATTGATGTCTCCGAGGCTGAGTACCTTGATATGACATATAAGAAGACCGGTGCTCTCTTTCAGGCAAGTGCGGAGATGGGCGGTGTGGCGGGCGGCGGCGACGAACGTTCCATCCGCCTCCTTAGCGAATACGGCCGCAATATAGGGATAGGGTTTCAGATATTCGATGATTACCTCGGCATGACCTCTAAAGATGAGATTCTTGGAAAATCTGTGGGAAACGACATTAGGGAGGGTAAAAAGACCTTGATAGTGATAAAAACCCTCGCGAGCCCAGCTAGAAGCCAGCTGCTGAAGGTTCTCGGTAAAAGAACTGCCTCCGACTCCGAAATCGCCAAGCTGCTCGAGTCTATGAGGCAGCACGGGGTGCTCGATTACGTATACAAAAAGGCAGAGGTCTATGTCAGTCAGGCAACAGTCGCCATCTCAAAGCTTCCACAATCCCCCTCCAGGGAGGCCCTGAAAGAACTCGCCAAGTATTCAATCTCGCGAAAGAAGTAACGGTCAGCGATAACCACCTTTTTGCCTTAATTGGTTGATGATGATATCAATAGCCATAAAAACTTGAATTCCGATACAAAGATACGTCACTATAATACAAATTTAAAATGACGCGAGACGATGATTATGGGTGACCAGGATCTGGAGAGAATTAGGAACACACTTAAGAAATGCGCACTCCTCAATGCTTTGAAGTACGGTGGGAAGGCAAACTCTAAAGCTGTGGCTGGCAAGGTCTTCTCAGAGGATCCTACGGCAAAGGAGCATGCTGCAGATGTCTTCCGACTCGCGGACGAGGTTGTTTCCGAGATAAACTCCATGAGTATTGACAGCCAAAAAGCAATGGCAGACTCTCTAGGTCTATATATCACCAAGGAGAAAGTTAAACAACCGAGGCGTTTACTCCCTCCGTTGCCCAACCTGCAAAAGTACAAGAGGGTTCATGTAAGGTTCGCCCCTAATCCCGACTCCGTCATCCACCTTGGAAACACTCGAGCAGCCATTCTGAGTGATGAGTATGCCAAGATGTATTACGGTCTTTTCACCCTCAGGTTCGAGGATACTTCCCCCTCAATCAAGCCACCCATACCAGAAGCTTACGATGTCATAAAAGAGGACCTTAGGTGGCTTGATGTTCATTGGGACGATGAGATTCTCCAGTCCGACAGGTTGCCCATCTACTATGAATATGCCAAGAAGCTCCTCTCCATTGGGGGTGCCTACATCTGCACATGCCCTACGGAATCCTTTAGGACACGCATTCTAGAAAGGCGATCCTGCCATTGTAGGGATCTGCCGGTCGAGGAACAACTCCACCGTTGGGAGGGTATGCTCAGTGGTAAAATCAGGAAGGGCGGTGCGGTGATGCGGGTCAAGACAGATCTGAGCCACCCTAACCCTGCGCTAAGGGACTGGCCAGCCATGCGCATTGACACCAAGCCCCACCCGTTGCAGGGTAAGAAGTTCAGGGTCTGGCCCCTTTACAACTTTGCCTCCGGCATCGATGACCACCTTACGGGTATCACCCACATCCTTCGTGGTAAGGAGCACGAAGTGAATAGACTAAGGCAACTCTACATGTACAAGCACTTTGGGTGGGAGTACCCAGAAGCAATCCACTACGGGCGCCTAAAGATAGAGGGGACCGTTCTAAGTAAGTCAAAGATACGCAAGGGCATCGAGGAGGGACTCTACAAGGACTGGAGCGACCCCCGCCTTGGCACCATAGCCGCCCTGAGAAGGAGGGGATTCTTGCCGGAGACCATCCGGCACCTCATCTTGGAGGTGGGTGTCAAGCCCTCCGAGGCTATGATCAGCTGGGACAATCTAGATTCTATCAACAGGAAGATTCTGGATCCGATCGTAAAGCGCTTCGTCTTCATAGCCGACCCTGTTCCCTTCGAGTTAACCGGTCTAGACAGGGGATTATGCGCCAAGATCCCTCTCCACCCAGACCACCACGAGTGGGGAAGCAGGGACTATTCCGTGGAACCAGGAAAAAACTCCGTACTGCTTCAGTCCAGAGATACCAATGCCCTAAAAAAGGGGTCGATATTCCGCCTTATGGACCTATTCAATATCAAAGCAGACGGTCCAACCAAGGGTCGTTTATTGAGCGAGGACATTGCCGAAGCCAGGATGCTGGGCGCACCTATATTGCAGTGGATCCCATCCAACATCGGCTTTCCGCTCAGCGTGACTATGCCTGACGCCACGGTCGTGAATGGCGTTGCGGACCCAGCCATAATAGAGGAGGCTCTTCCAAGCACCTTCCAATTCTACCGGTTCGGTTTCGTTAGGGTCTGCCGCGAGGGCGGTGGAATAATAGGCTACTACACCCATAGATGACCACAAAGCTCATAAATCCCTTTCCTTACCTCTAATCGAAATGAACGATGAAGCAATCTGAGGGATTGTATATGTCAAAGAAACCCATGTTTGTAAGATTTGAGGTGACTCCAGATATAGTGGAGCGCGCCTATGAGACCGTGAAGCTTGCCACAGAGGACGGCAAGATAAGGAAAGGCGCAAACGAGTCTACAAAGGCCGTGGATAGGGGCGTTGCAAAGCTCCTTGTAATCGCGCAGGACGTCGATCCACCAGAGATTGTTGCCCATCTACCTCTGCTCGCCGACGAAAAGAAGATAGCATACGTTTACGTGGATTCGAAGAGCAAGCTGGGCGAGTCAGCTGGTATAGACGTTCCAACGTCGGCCGTAGCTGTTATCGAGGCAGGCAAAGGGAAGTCGCTCCTGGAAGAGGTAATCTCCAAGGTTGCCGCGCTTAGACTGAAGGGCGCACCTGTGGTTGCAAAAGAAGCACCAGTGAAACCAGAGGCTCCCAAGGAGGCTCTAAAAGAAGCTCCCAAGAAGGAAATTCCCAAGAAGGAAGCTCCGAAAAAGGAAGCAACAAAGGAGGCTCCTTTGCCCACTCCCAAGAAGGCCGAAGAGGCGCCTAAAAAGGAGAAGCCCAAGAGGAAAGCCCCCCGGAAGGCTGAGAAGGCTGGGAAAGGGGAAGCCTAATCCCCCTTTTTTGGAGGTTTAAACATTGAGCCACGAAACTGGCGAGCCCTCGCCGGCAGAGGTCATACAGATCGTAGGAAGGACAGGGGTGACAGGCGAGGTGATACAGGTCAGAGTGCGCGTCATGGATGGTAAGGACAAGGGGCGCATCCTCACCAGAAACGTCAAGGGACCCATAAGGGTCAGCGATATATTGCTGCTCAGAGAAACGGAGCGCGAGGCAAAGAAGCTCATCCCAAGGTAAGGTGCTGATAAAAGTTTATAACTTTCAAAACTTCTACCTCTCTGAATTGGGGCGTCTATTATGGTCAAAACCTACAAGTGTTCATTCTGTAGCCGCGACATAAACCCTGGCACTGGTCTTATATACGTAAGGAAAGACGGCACCTTACTGCGATTCTGCTCAAGCAAATGCAGGAAAAACATGCTCGAGCTGAAGAGGATCTCACGCCACCTCAAGTGGTCATCTAAGGTGCCCGTGAAATGATCGAGAGAACCTTCATCATGATAAAACCGGACTCCGTGGTAAGGGGTCTGATAGGTGAGGTCATCTCCAGGCTCGAGAGAAAGGGTCTGAAGATAGTGAGCATGAAGCTAATCCATATGTCCGAGGCACAGGCGAAGGCTCTCTACTCGGTGCACAAAGGGAAGCCATTCTTTTACGACCTTATAAAATTCGTAAGGTCCGCTCCTGTTGTGGTGATGGCAGTTGAGGGCGAGAGCGCCGTCTCGGTCGTTCGAAGGTTGATAGGTTCAACCGATGCAAAGGAGGCTCTGGCTGGCACCGTAAGGGGCGACCTATCCTGTTCCAAGAGCATGAACATTATACACGCGTCTGACTCGCTGGGCAACGCTCAAAAGGAGCTCGCTATCTTTTTTGCTGATGGGGAGTTTCTTAAGTACTCCAGACTGGATGAGGGTTGGGTTAATTAAAATACCTTCCCTCCTTTCTAAAATTTTAAATCTGCAAAATTAAGGACGTTTTTCATATATTCATTCCATTCTATAAGTCAATCCTCGCTATTGGGTCCATTATTTATCACAGCTATCAATTTTAAAAGGGGGCGTATATTTTACGATCTCGGGTGAAGACCGATGCCTGTAAGGCAGCCAATCGTTACTGTCCTTGGTCACGTTGATGTGGGTAAGACACTCCTATTAGACAAGATCCGGGGGACAGCAGTTATGGCGCGTGAGGTTGGAGCCATGACCCAGCACATCGGCGCAAGCTTTTTGCCCATCACCACTGTTGAAAGTTACTGCGGTTCGATCATCAAGGGATTCCAGTCCAAGACCTCTATTCCTGGAATACTGGTAATTGATACCCCAGGTCACGAAGTGTTCTCCAACCTGCGGGTGAGAGGCGGCTCTGTCTCGGACATCTCCATCCTCGTGATAGACATAATGGAGGGGGTGGAAAAGCAGACCGAGGAATGCATCGACATATTAAAGGCGAGGAAGACGCCATTTGTGGTCGCAGCAAATAAGGTCGATAAGATCCTCGGATGGAAGTCCTATCCTCGCAAGTCCTTTTTAGAGTCGTACAAACTCCAGCCCCCCGCAGTCCAGTCCAAGGTCGACGACAGGATATACAGGATCGTCGGCGACCTCTCAAGATTCGGTTTTTCTTCAGATCGCTTTGACCGGATACATGACTTTACAAAATCCGTGGCCATAGTTCCCACGAGCGCCACGACTGGGGATGGCATACCCGAGCTCCTAGCCCTGATCTGCGGGTTGGTACAGCAGTACCTCCTGAACCGCCTCTTAATGACCGAAGGTCTTGGAAGGGGAGTAATTCTGGAGACCAAGGAGGAGCCTGGTCTGGGCACAACCATCGACGTCATCCTCTATGATGGTATCCTAAACAAAGGTGACCGGATAGTTATAGGCGGTTTCGAGGGTCCGATTACTACAAAGATAAGAGCCCTTTTACTCCCCAAACCCCTAAACGAGATGAGGGATCCGGAGGACAAGTTCCAATCTATGGACAACGTGGTCGCTGCTGCTGGTGTTAAGATTGTCGCTGCTGGCCTCGAGGGAGCGGTAGGCGGCGCTCCGGTGCTGGTTGCCAACGATGACGCGGATCTAGATGCAGCCTCCAAGAAGATAAAGGAGGAGATGTCTGAACTCCGCTTCTCAACAGAGACCGATGGTGTGGTGGTCAAGGCAGATACCTTGGGCTCTTTGGAGGCTTTGGTAAAGTTCCTGAAGGACTCAGGCGTTCCAGTAAGGGTTTCGGACATAGGTCCCATCGGCAGGCGCGAGATCATTGAGGCTGGCATAGTCAAAAGGAGCAAGCCCGAATTGGCCGCCATAGTCGGCTTCAACATTAAAGTCACTCCCGAGGCCGAGGTAGGGGCCAAGGATCGCGGCATACCCATTTTCACAAGCAACGTGATCTACCACATCGTGGACGACCTAAAGGCTTGGTCTGAAAAGACCGTTGCTGATATGCGCGCCAAAGAGTTCAGCCAGATAATTCTACCGGGAGAGATCCGAATCCTACCCGGTTGCGTATTCAGGAAGAACGACCCGCCTATCTTCGGCGTGGAAATTCTTGCTGGAACTATAAGGCCTGATTACAAGCTCATGAAAAAGGATGGAGAGGTTCTGGGGGGTATCCTGCAGATCCAAGATGGTGGAAAGACCGTTTCCCAAGCCAAGAAAGGGGAGAAGATCGCGATCTCGGTCAAGGGGAACTTTACAGTCGGCAGACAGGTTCAGGAGGGAGAAACCCTGCTGGTTTCGATCCCAGACGATGACATTCTTCTCCTCAAGGAGAAGTATAAAAGCGAACTTTGCGAGGAAGAGCTGGCGGTAATAGAGAAGGTTCTTCGCATACGATGGAAGGACTCCCCTCTCATTTGAAGGGTACCATGGTGCATCGCCCTTTCACCTTTTGGCGAAAGGGATATAAACGTTATTATACTTCGAACTTCTATCAACAATAAAAGTTTCTACGGTGATATGGATTGGTAGAGTTTAAATTCGTAATATCAAACCCCTCTGATGGACAGTCAAAGACGGTTACGGTTGCCGACGCCCAAGCCCAGTCCCTAATTGGGTTGCAGATAGGGGATTCAGTCAATGGGGAGGCATTCGGCTTCTCTGGGCAGGAGTTGGTTATAACGGGTGGGAGCGACAAGAGCGGCATACCAATCAGAGGTGACATTCCTGGCGGCGGAAAGAGGCGGATTCTACTCTCCGGAACACCTGGCTATCATCCAAAGGAGAGTGGGGCGCGAAAGAGGAAACTCGTAAGGGGAAACATGATCACTGAGGATATTGTTCAGATAAATGCCGTACTCAAGAAGGTTGGGGAGGCAGTGAAGAAGAGTGAGTGAGGAAAAGAGGCAACCCGAGTGCAACATCGGTCTTACAGGTCATGTTGATCACGGCAAAACGACTCTGGTTGCAGCTTTAAGCGGGGTATGGGCTGCCCATCACAGCGAGGAATTGAAGAGAGGAATCACGATAAAATTGGGTTATGCAGATACGGTCTTTAGGAAATGCCCGAAATGCACCTTGCCAGAATGCTACACAACCAAAAAGACCTGTCCGATACATGGCGAGGTAACCGAATTTCTAAGAAAGGTCTCCTTTGTTGATGCTCCAGGTCATGAAAGCCTAATGGCGACGATGCTCTCGGGGGCGGCTCTAATGGATGGGGCTATACTCGTCATCTCCGCCGCGGAGGAGTGCCCGCAGCCACAGACTAGGGAGCACCTTGTAGCTTTGGAGATTATTGGTGTAAGGGACATCGTTGTTGTTCAAAACAAGATCGATGCCGTTGACAGGCAAAAGACAATTGAAAATTATCAGCAGATCCTTGCCTTTACAAAGGGAACTATAGCAGAGGGTGCGCCCATAATCCCCGTCTCGGCCCTCCATGGCTCAAACAATGACTACCTTATTCAGACCCTAGAGGAGAGAATTAAGTCCCCCTTAAGGGATCCTACAAAGCCTGCCAGAATGAACGTAGCGAGGTCATTTGATATTAATAGGCCGGGCACAACCCCTGAACGGCTAAGGGGTGGCGTATTGGGCGGTTCGCTCATTCAGGGTAAACTTAAGGTCGGCGACGAGATGGAGATCCGTCCAGGAATAAAAAACGAGCAGAGCGGTAAGGTATCATACGAACCGATCTTCACATACATATCAAGTCTCATGTCCGGCAGCATGGTGGTTGACGAGATCAAACCTGGAGGGCTGGTGGGGGTGGGCAGCACCCTCGATCCGGCCGTTACCAAGGCTGACAGCCTTGTAGGCAGCGTATTAGGAAAGCCAAACACCCTGCCACCCACCAGAACCGAGCTACGCCTCAAAGTCTCACTGCTAGACAGAGTGGTCGGTACGAAGGAGATGCAGAAGGTGGAGCACATCAAAGCAAGAGAGAACCTGATGCTGGTGGTCGGCTCCGCTGTCACCGTGGGTGCAGTCACTGCCGCCTACAAGGATGACGCGCAGCTTACTCTCAAGCGACCCGTCTGTGTGGAGTCGGGGTTGAGGATCGCCATAAGTAGGATGTTGGCCGGTAGATGGCGGCTGATAGGTTATGGCTTTGTCCAGTAGGATCGGCACGCCAGCGGTCCTTCTTGACACAAACATCTTGATCTATTCTGCATCTGAGCCATATGACATTGCCCACCAGCTGAAGCGCTTAGGTTTTGTTGATGTGAAGGTCCCCAAGGCGGTTATAGATGAGCTGAAATGGATCTCTGAGAGGCGCACTGGAAAGAAACAGAGGTTTGCGAAGCTCGCCTTGGAGATAGCAGGCAAGTTTGAAATGCTTAGGGACAGTAACGGAGAGGCTCCTGTTGACGATCAATTGATCCAGATGGCAAAGAGAGGGGAATACATCGTCGCAACCTCAGACTCCCAGCTGAGGAAGCGTCTCAGGAAGGAGGGCGTTTCTATTATCTACCTAAAGAACAGACGCCTCATACCAGAAAGCGACTGATCACCAAAATCCCCTTTTCAAACTGACTAAAGCTCTGCCTGCTCGGTAGGTGGGTACGTCAAGTTTTTATAGCTCTTGTGAATGTGCTATCCATAAATCGCCATTTCTGGTGTTTCCCGTGTATAAACTTCTCCAAATGAATGATGTTGTCAGAATTCCGCCGGAGAAGTTTGGATCCCCCTTAGAGCAGGTGGCAGCGGAGGTTCTCAGGACCAGTTACGAGGGGGTAGTAATGCGTGAATTCGGTGCGGTTCTTGCCGTTCTGAATGTCCAGGTCTCCAATGTCGGAAAGATCCTGCCTGGGAACGGCGCGATATACCACAAGACCTCCTTTGACCTCCTAGTTTACACACCGCTAATTCAGGAGGTCGTTGAGGGAGAGATCGTCGAGGTCACAGACTTTGGCGTATTCGTGAGAATAGGTCCGATGGATGGGCTGGTCCATGTCTCGCAGGTCATTAATGACTTTATAACCTACGACGAGAAGAGGGGGGCCCTGATAGGCAAAGAGACTCAGCGGGTGCTGGAGAAGGGTGTTTCGGTTAGGTCGAGAATAATCACCGTCAGCCTTAGCGGCGGCGCATCACGGAGTAGTAAGATAGGTATGACCATGAGGCAGCCCTTCCTCGGGGTGTTGAGCTGGATCGAGGAGGATGTTAAGAGGGCGAGGGGCGAGAAGATGGCACCAAAGGGACCAGCAGATGAGAAGAAGGGAGAGAAATGAGTAAAGAGAGGCCCTCCTCCACAAAGTATGCCTGCAGGAAGGATAAATACATCCTGACAGAGGACGAAAAGAAGTGCCCCATCTGCGGGGGGACAGATCTCTCGGATGAGTGGAGCGGCATAGTGATTATCATGGATGCATCCTCAACGCTGGCAGAGATCATTGGCGCCAAGAGGACCGGGCGATACGCGATAAAGGTGCGATGAGAAATTGGGCTCGCTGAGGATGCCTGTGCGCCTCAGAGATGAGTTATCTAAGCGGTATGGGATCCTCCTCACGGGTGATCCCGAATCCAACGTGAAGGCGGCTCTCGATATTTTGAGGACTAGGCATCCACCCAAGGTCATCGTTGTGGGCGACTTCACGCTCAAGACCTTTATCGAGTCTGGATACCGTCCTGATCTCGGCATATTCGATAGTAGGACAAGGCGGTCCTCATTTCCTATCTCCGAGAAGCCAACCAATGTGGTATCAAATCCGGCAGGTCACATCTCAGATGAGGCGGTGTCATCCATCAGGCAGCTCCTGCTTCATAAGAGCCCCAGGCTTCTTTTGGTGAAGGGGGAGGAGGATCTCCTGTCCCTTCCGGCCCTCCTGTACTCCCCAGAAGGATCCATCGTGATATATGGCATGCCAGATGAGGGCATGATGGTAATCGTTGCCGAAAGGAAGATAAAAGAAAAAATAGCCTCGCTGATAAGTCAATTCGAGAGAATCGGCTGATCAAGCGCATTGCCGCCTTAAACCCAGCCCCTAATCCTCATGGCTTCCGATACGCGGTTGATGGCGCAGATGTAGGCCGCCATCCTCATATCCGTTTCGAATGTAAGGTAAGTTTCATAGACACTATTGAACGCCTTCACCAGCAGCTTCTCCACCTTCTCGTCTACCTCCTCCTTGCTCCAGTAGTAGTTCTGCAGGTTCTGAACCCACTCAAAGTACGACCCGCTTACACCACCAGCATTCGCAAGTATGTCCGGAACTACCATGATCCCCGCCTCGTGCAGTATCTCGTCAGCCTCTGGCGTCGTCGGACCGTTCGCGCCCTCAAGTACCAGCTTCGCCTTTATCTTGTGTGCGTTCTTCTTGTTTATCTGATTCTCGAGCGCGGCCGGGATGAGGATATCGCACTTGAGTTCCAACAGTTCCTCATTCGTTATATCCTCCGCGTCAGGATATCCCAAGAGTGTTCCCCTCTTCTCCTTGAATTTGGCAACATGATCGACGTTTAGTCCCTTGGAGCTATAGACCCCTCCCATAGAGTCGCTAAGCCCAGTGATCCTGCAGCCGAATTCGTTCATGAACTTGGCAGAGTAATATCCTACATTACCGAATCCCTGAACAACAACGTCCGCCCTCGTCAGTTCTATGCCTAGTTTCTTTGCCCCCTCTTTGCCCGCTATGGAGACGCCCTTGCCAGTGGCCTCGATCCTACCCTCAGAGCCCCCTATCTGCAGCGGTTTTCCTGTCACTGTGCCAGGAACGTTGTACCCTCTCACCTTGCTGTACTCGTCCATGAACCAGGCCATTTCCCTTCCGGAGGTGTTCACGTCTCCGGCGGGGATGTCCTTATCGGGTCCAATGATCGATGATATGGCGTAAAAGTATCCCCTTGAGAGCCTCTCGATCTCCCCTACGCTCATCTCCTTGGGGTTGCATATCACCCCTCCCTTGCTTCCTCCATATGGTAGACCGGCAACGGCGCACTTCCAAGTCATCCAGATGGACAGGGCCATGACTTCATCCATGGTGACATTCGGGTGGTACCTTATGCCCCCCTTGAAAGGACCGAGGGCATCATTATGCTGAGATCTGAATCCCCTGAAGATCTTGATCTTTCCATTGTCCATCCTCACGGGCACGAAAACCGAGAGGACCCTCTTTGGGTACTTGAGGTACTCCAAGACATTCGGATCAAGGCTCATTATCTTTGCGCTCTTCTCGAGTTGAGCAACAGCCATTTGGTACGGGTTTTCAGACAAGCAACTGCACCCCTATATGCAAAGTAAGACTACTGAAGGAGTCATAAATAAATTTGCGTGCCATTTTCTGACCATTTTTATTCCCCCTGCCTAAGAATAGGCGTACTCCCCTCTCCTTTTTCTTCACTAAACGACAAAAATTGGAGGCCACGCTCTACGACTTCTATGCGCGTACTTGCGGAACTTACACTATGGCGGATCCACCAACCACTTCATCAACCCTTTCATTAATCTTGGGGAAGCGGCTCTTATAGCATATTTCACAAGCATTCATCAAAATTCAAACTCAATTTGAAAAAGTTATAAAGACAATATACTAACTTATTGAGAGAGGGACCATGACTCACCTATCTGCAGCATCCGTCTCTAAGAGGAACGGCCTTAGACTCAGTGGCGCGACCTGGACGAGCCTTGCCCTCCTCCGAGGGGCAAACCGATCCCCGATTGTAGGAAAGGGGGCTGGACAGCAACAACTATTGGACATGCTCCCTCACCCTGCAGGGGCATCCATTAAAGACGAGGCCTACCCCACCAACGCCAATCGGCAAAGTACTCTGATAGTGGGCGTACCCAAGGAGTCCGCCGCTTATGAAAGGCGGGTCTCCTTGGTTCCCGACGCAATCACCAGGCTTCCAGGGTTCGAAGTCCTCGTGGAAAGAGGGGCGGGCGAGGGGGCTTTGTACCCCGACTCGGCATATGTCCAGAGCGGTGCGAAGATCGTGGACGAGAGGCACGCCATCTACGCGAAAGCCAATGTCCTTGTCAAGGTGCAGCCACCAAGCGTTGACGAGGCGAAGCTGCTCAGGGAAGGCGCTGCGCTCGTCTCATTTCTCTATCCGGCTGCCAATCTCGAGGTCGTACGAACGCTGGCCGCGCGGCGGGTGAGTGCGTTCGCTATGGAACTCATCCCTAGGATCAGCAGGGCGCAGT
>CAZNTO010000002.1:53564-60955 GCA_964576015.1 uncultured Nitrososphaerota archaeon | reverse complement strand
AGCCACCGCACCAAAATGCGGGAGGCCACGGGTTCAAATCCCGTCCGGTCCACCACCTCTCTCAAGTGTCATAGGTCTGCACCGCACTCCTTGCACTTCGTGCCATCGAGCCTAAAGACTTCGGTCTGCCCACCGCATTTCGGGCACTTCCTGATTATGCCCACTTTGGCGAAAGCCTTTGGTTTACCCATGATTGCCCCACCCTTCTGGTCGTTCTTACACCCCTGCTCGTGCCTCTTGATTTTTCGTGGATGGTATTTTATTCCACAGTATTTGCATGGAATTTTGTCGATCATTTGGGGAGGAAGTGCCAACCATCGCTTATAAGGATTGAAGAAAGCCAGTAGACCGCAACCGCGGTGGGGGCACCTACTCGGATCGGTGGAGATGCGCTTTCTGAAAGCAAAAAGGCTTTAAGCCCGTTAAAGTTTTTAGAAAACGTTCGTTTTCTGGAGTGAGTGTTTGTGATAAAGCCCTCTGAAAGGATTGAGAATATCGTCGCCTCGGTCACCACGAACCAGAGCATAGATCTCGTTGCCATCTCGAAGAACGTTCCTGGGGTGGAGTACAACCCTGGGCGGTTCCCTGGGCTGGTCTATAGGCTCTCCAAGCCGCGGACGGCGATCCTTATCTTCTCCACCGGAAAGATGGTATGCACCGGGGCGAAGTCGGAGAAGGAGGTCCACAACGCCATAAAGAAGGTAATAAAAAACCTGAAGGACAGGAACATTGTGATCATAGGGACGCCTGAGATACAGATACAGAACATAGTGGCTTCAGCCAACCTGAACGCTGAGGTCAACCTAGAGAAGGCGGCGGCCCTGCTCGAGAACACCATGTACGAGCCAGAGCAGTTTCCAGGTCTGATATACAGGATGAGCGAACCCAAGGTGGTGCTGCTGATCTTCACCTCAGGAAAGGTGGTATGCACCGGGGCGAAGCACGAGGACGAGGTAAGGATAGCGGTGGAGAAGGTTTACCAGAGGCTGAAAGATCTGGGAGTGCTATACGAAGAGTAGAACTCAGCACCCTTCCGCCAGCTTTTTGTCCTTCAGGAGTTCAAGGACTTCTCTGCAGGCGGAGTTGGGGGGGCACCTCACTGGACCACCATTAAACCTTATTTGTTAGCCTCAAAGAGGATTGATCAGGAAACTTCACTCTACTTCGGGAACATGTAAAAAATTTCCTGAGGTTCCAATAAGATGGATGAATATGATATTGAGAGAGAACTACAGGCTTGGTTACGGGACGCCAAAAAAATTGTTGTTGCAGGAATTGGCAATCCACTCCGCAGAGACGATCTTGTAGGCATGAAAATAGTGCAAGACATAAAAGGAAAAGTTCCGCAAAAAGTTTACCTAATTGAGTGTGAAACCATTCCGGAAAGTTTCATTCAAGAAATCGTAGAGTTTGAGCCAACACATATCTTGGTTATTGACGCTGCATTGTTAGGTGAATCATGCGGAAGTGTAAAACTTATGGAGGAGCTAAAAAATGCCTCACCTGCCGTCTCGACGCATGCGCTGCCTCTGAGGATATTCTTCGGATACCTAAGAAGTGTCCTGGGAGCAAAGGTGGCCTTACTTGCTATACAGCCCAAAAAAACAGGTTATGGCGAAGGCCTAACCAGAGAGGTCGCGGGTTCGGCTGACAACTTGGCCAAAATCCTTGTGAGGGTCCTCTCAATAATATAAAAGAGGAATGTTATGCCATCCCAAATGCCGCCTTGGGCTTTCTGGGCAAACCTGTTTATGACCCCTACTCTTATTTTCTATTTTATTTATGATAAGTTCATTTTCAATGAAACCATTTCGGGTTGGTTGAAATACCCGCAGTTCATTTTTTTAGATCAACAAGTGTTGCGGCGCACCATCAGTAAGATTTTTAAAACCTAAGGCTGTATCTATATCAAACAAGGGCAGAAGTGGAAATTGTGAAATATGTAAAATTGCCCAAGGAAAACCTCGATGCCTTCATTGAAAACTTGAAAATTCATGGAAAGGTATATGCCCCCATCAAAATCGGTAAATCCTGCTCCTTTCAGGAGATTGTAAAGTCAAAAGAAATGGACCTCAACTACCAAAGGACTATGATACCCCCCAAGAAATTTTTCCTAAAGCTCAGTGAAAGAATACTCATCTTTGATGAGAAGAAAGGCAATTACGAGGAAACCCTTGAGGAAGGAAAAATTGTTGTGTTTGGAATGCATCCGTGCGATATCTATGCACTGAAGCTGATGGACAAGATCCACATAGACGAAATCCCGGACAAATACTATCAAGTGAGGAGGGAGAATGCGACAATAATAGGCCATAGCTGCCACCCAGACGAGTACTGCTTCTGCCAGTCTCTAGGCATCAATTATGCCACGGACGGGTTCGACCTATTTCTCCATGAACTGGAGGATAAATTCTTCGTAAGGATCGGAAGCGCCAAGGGAAATGCCATCGCGAGCGAGAATTCAGGGTTGATAAGGGATGTGGAGGGCAGCGACATTGAAGAGTTCAGAGAGGCAGAGAAGAAGAGGGAGGGGGAGTTCACACTTAAATTGACCATTCAAGGGCTCACGGATATGCTTGCCCTTGCCTACCAAGGTGAGGTGTGGAAGGAATACGCTGACAAATGCTTCGGCTGCGGCAGCTGCAACCTAGTATGCCCCACATGCAGATGCTATGATGTTGTCGACACCATCAACCTGGACCTAAAAAGTGGAGAAAGGCTAAGAATGCTGAATTCCTGTATGCTGAAAAAACATGGTCTGGTTGCCGGCGGCCTGAACTTCAGGCCCACAAGAACTGAAAGGCTAAGAAACAGATTCAGCTGCAAAGGGAGCTTGAGGGAGGACATGCTGAACTGCGTTGGCTGTGGAAGGTGCACCGTCTACTGCCCCTCCAAAATAGACTACGTTGAGGTTCTCAGGAAGGTACGAGGCGAAAAATGATGGAAAACGTCTTTCTTCCAAAACTGGCGAGGGTTGTGAAAAATGAAAGTATGACGGCAACAGAAAGATTCCTCCAGGCGGAATTGCTGGATGAAAGCTTCGCGGAGGGATTCGACCACAATCCGGGGCAGTTCTTGGAAATCAGCATTATGGGGGTAGGAGAAGCTCCAATTACTATATGTTCCATACGGAACCAAAAAGGCCTCATAGAGTTGTGCGTCAGAAGTGCAGGGAGGATCACCTCTGCGATCAACCGCTTAGATGTAGGATCCCTTTTGGGGATAAGGGGACCCTATGGAAACGGATTCCCAATGAAGAAAATGGAGGGAAGCAACCTACTGCTTGTGGCTGGTGGCCTAGGCGTCGCGCCACTCAGATCCGTTCTTCAGTACTCCCTAAAAAACAGAGCGAAATACAAGCACATAACCTTCTTCTATGGCATTAGGACCTACGACACCATGCTGTTCAGGGATGAATTCAACAACCTCCTCGCGGAGGGCGAAAGGCTGGGCTGCAAATTTTTCCTGTCCTATGAAGACCCCAAGGACAGGCAATGTCTTATGTTGGAGGCAGAGCACATCGAAAAATGCATGTGTGGGGTCGTAACCAAGCTGTTTGAAAGAATAGAAATGTCCCCGAAGGATACCTATGCCATAATCTGCGGTCCGCCTATAATGTACAAATTTGTCGTGCAGGAGCTTACGAGGAGGAACCTCCCTCCTGAGAGGATATTCATGTCTCTTGAAAGAAGAATGAGGTGCGGAACGGGAAAATGCGGTAACTGCATAATGGGCGACGGGGCATCAATAAAATACGTCTGCAAAGACGGGCCAGTGTTTACCTATTGGGATGCGTTACACACTAGGGGGATGCTCTAGGGGGCGTATGACATGGCAAAACCAAAAATTGGCATCTATAACCTGACCGGCTGTGGCGGCGATCAACTAATGATCTTAAACCTTGAAAATGAATTCCTAGACCTGATAAGCAAAGTGGAGGTAGTGGCATTCCAAGAGGCGAGCAGCGTCAAAAATGATGAGGATGTGGACATAGCCTTTGTGGAGGGCTCTGTCAGCACCAAAATGGATCTGGAGCGCCTGAAGGACCTGAGAAGGAGGAGCAAGATGCTTATCGCCATAGGTGACTGCGCCATAGGAGGGTGCGTGCAGGCCATGAGGAACCAGGAGATGACCATGAAAGAAAAGATGAGGCAGGTATATGGCAAGGAGGAGGACTATTTCGAGGTCCTCGAGCCATACGGCCTATCAAAGTACGTGAACGTCGATTTGGAGCTGCAGGGCTGCCCAATAGAGACAACCGAAATCCGTCAAGTTCTTCTCTCACTGCTCCACGGTGACAGGCCGGAAATAAAGGACTATCCGGTGTGCGTCGAATGTAAACTCAACGAATACCAGTGTTTGCTGGTAGACAAGGGGATGCCCTGCCTGGGACCCATAATCGCTGCAGGCTGTAACGCCAGATGCCCCGGTCTTGGGATAGACTGCGTCGGGTGCAGGGGCCCCATCACGAATGAGACAAACGCAGCAGAGGAACTGCATACCCTAAAGGAGAAGGGATATGACGAAAGATACATCGAAAATAGACTGAGATTCTTCGGTGCAAACTTTGAGGGAATAGCCAAATTATCCCAATTGCTGAAGGAAAAGGCAGGTGGCACAAGAGGCTAACAAAATGAGTAAGAAAATAGTAGTGGAGGATTTGGCCAGAGTTGAGGGCCACGGGGGAATAGAGGTAACAGTCGAGGGTGAAAAGGTAAAGGACATCAGGATGAATATCTCTGAAGGGCCAAGGTTCTTCGAGGCAATCATCCGGGGGGTGAAGTATGACAAGGTTCCGGATGTAATGAGAAGAATCTGCGGTATATGCACTGCTGCTCATAGCCTCTCCTCTATCCGCACTATCGAGAAGGCTTTCAAGGTTAAGGTCACCCAGCAGACAGTGTTACTAAGGGACCTCCTCATACACGGGGAAATAATTGAAAGTCACGCATTGCATCTGTTTCTGCTCGCCCTCCCGGACTACTTGGGGTATCCGGACGTAATGGGCATGGCTGATAGGTATAACAAGGAGGTAAAATCGGCGTTCCAGCTCAAAAAGGCAGGAAACATGATCCACAGCACCTTGAGCGGAAGAGAGGTGCACGGCATGAATGAGCGTGTAGGAGGATTCTCAACTATTCCAGAAGAGGAGGACCTACTCGCAGTAAGGAAGGCCATGGCAGACTCCAGGGAAACCGCTGAACTTGCCGTAAAACTTTTTTCGTCTTTGAAAATCCCTAATTTTGTTCACTCGGACAACACTCTTATGGCGTTGGATCCGGGAAAGAAATTCGGATATTTTGGCGAATACGTGTTGATTTCTAATGGAGAAAGGGTAGAGATTGAAGAGTACAGAGAACTGACGAACGAAAAAGTGGTGAAACACTCCCACGCAAAGCATTCTTCTTACAAGGGTTCTTCCTTCATGGTTGGAGCCCTTTCCAGAGTTGTGCTTTCCAAAGACAAACTCTACGGAACGGCTAAGGAATTGTTTAAAGAACACGAAGACAAGCTGAATCAAAGAAATTCCCTAAATAATAATCTGGCTCAAGCAATAGAACTCGTCCACTGCGTAGACAGATGCATCGAAGACATAGACGCCCTTTTGAACAACGGGCTTGAAAAAGAGGAACTAGCGAAAATTGAGCCAAGGGAAGGCTCTGGAGTCGGCGCTGTAGAGGCTCCGAGGGGAATTCTCTACCACGACTATTCCTTCGATGAAAATGGTTGCATAACTCAGGCCAATGTGATAACGCCAACAGCTATGAACTGCGCTAATATGGAGAAGGATTTTGGCGTTGCTGTTGGAAGACTAGTCGCTGAGAAAAAAGAGAACTTAAAAGATTCTCTTGAGTTAATTGCAAGAGCCTACGATCCTTGCATATCTTGCTCAGCGCATCTAGTCAAGGTAAGGTTTCTCTGAGAGGACCTCGTGAAGTCTTACTATTTGTTAAATTTCTGACATAACCGCCTCGATTTTCAACCCTCTACTATATACTGACTCAGGGTTCTCTGCCCCTTTGCAGGCGCCTTTGGAAGATCCTCCTCAACCAAGTTCTGGGTAAATCCATATACCCTCTCTACCTTCCTCTTCGTGCTTAGAAGCTTGTTCCTCTCATGCGTCTTCATGCTGATCAACGCGTACGTCTTTGCCGTTTTCTTCCCTCCTGTCTGACGTAAGATCCTGCCAAACCTTTGAATCCACTTCTTAGGGTTGCTCGGTGGATCCATCCATATCTCTATGTCCGCGACAGGCACGTCGAGCCCCTCCTCACCGATGCTAGTGCAGACCAAGATGCTCGCCTTATCCTTAAACTGGAGTAGGGCTGAGGCCTGTTGCTCCATGGTCATTCCACCCTTGCCCACCAGAACCGCCACCTTCTCAACGCCATATTCATTCTGTAGCATCGTTCCCATTTGCTTCGCTGCCTCCACCGACTCCACAAAAACTATTGCTTTCTCGAACTCCCTCCTACTAAGTATTGTCAAAGCAGCTGAGATCTTGTGGTTGAACTCTAACTTCAGGACCTCTTGGTATGTCTCGTAGACGCTCTTGCCACCAAGCTCCTTCTTGGAGGAGTTCAACTCCCTTAACCTCCATATCCCATAGTTACGGACGCTACTAGCTCCATCCTCAACGATCCTGAACTTCATAATCCTCAGTGCCAAGAGGCATACGCATAACATGTGGCTTTTATTTCTGCAATAGCCTCGCAAATGTTGGGGTCCATACCTCTTCCTGACCCTCTCTTGGTAAATGTTGGAAACCTCGTGAAGCTGGGTATAAACTGCTAAAAGCTTGGGGTTAGCATAGACCGGGATGAGGGCAATGAGGCGTTCCGGCATGTGAACCTTGATCTCAGGTTCCTCTACGGAGAAGACCTCAATCTGCCCGAAAACCTTCTTCAACTCGTGGAGCCTCTCAGGGGCGTGTAGTTGTGGTGTGGCACTGAGTGCTAGTATCTGGCTACCGCACGCCTTAGCCGCAAGCAGGATGGAGTAGCCATTCGTCTCCCCTATGTACCCGTGGCATTCATCAGCTATGACGAGGTTGTACGGGAATGTGAATTTGCTTTCGTTGAAGGCTACCGCCAGGCTCTCTATAGGTTTGTCCTCACTTTTTTTGGCCGCGCTTATCATCGAGGAAAACTGTGACAAGACATCGTTATAGAACGTCTGTGGCGTTGTGACCGCGAAACCCGCGTTCCATACCTTCAACGCCCGCCTCTTCTCTGGCGGGATACTCCCCGATATAAAGAAGGCATCACTAAGGTTCAGCATCCGTCTTGCAAAGAGGGTCTGCTGTACACCGAGAGGTACAGAGGGCGTGAGGAATAGTACCCTGCAGGGTTTGAGGGCAGACTCGCGCGCTATGAACGCCCCCGCCACGT
>CAZNTO010000002.1:50410-53464 GCA_964576015.1 uncultured Nitrososphaerota archaeon | reverse complement strand
AGTACCCTGCAGGGTTTGAGGGCAGACTCGCGCGCTATGAACGCCCCCGCCACGTAGGTTTTACCCAAGCCTGTGGGCAGCCCGATTACCAGTGCGTTTCCGCCAATCCTGTCTAAAATCTTCTGCTGAAAAGGAAAAAGGTGATAGTTCATCCTCTCGACCTTTACCGCCTGAAACTCCTCTATTGGCCGTTCAGGGGCGAGATTCGATGTGAGCAACTGCATCGAGTATGGACTGCGGTCCAGAAATTCGAGATACCTCTTCCAGCCTTCTACCGGCATCGCATGCACCGTTCTACTCTACACATATCCGCCAACACAGAATCCATATAAATATGGTGATATTAAAAAAGCAGGTTATTTTATATGCTAGCGCCTCAACGGAGAGTCGTGCATGGAGATGGACCCTCGCTACTACATTAACCTGCTAATGCACCTCATGAACGACGGCACCGTCTTCCTCCTTCCCTCGGTGCTGCCGCTGATAGTGTTAGAATACGGGTTCGCATACAGCACTGCTGGTTTAGTGAGTGCCATTATGCCATTCTGCCTGGGCGTATTGCAGACACCAATAGGCAGACTCTCTGACAGACTGTCAAATACACTCCTCCTCAAAGTTGGTCTCCTTATTGTCGCAGTTGGCTCCATTTTGACCGCCATGGTGCCCATGCTCTTCATACCCTCCCTCTTCCTCATAGGCATAGGTGGCAGCTTCTATCATCCCGTAGGCTACGCTTATACTTCAAAGATAATCAAGAACAGTGGAAGTGGAACCGCGTTAGGTCTGCAAGTTAGCTCCGGCGACTTAGGGATACTTGTTGCATTTTTAACGGCTGGACCGATCGCTCTCATCTGGGGGTGGAGGGCCACCTTTTTGCTATGGGGTGCGATGGGGGTTGTGGTGTTTGCGATCTCATCGTTCTACCTCAAGGAGGAGAAAACTACGCTGCAGATCCGCTCTTCGTCAACTGACCTATCGCTGCTGAAAAAGAAGGAGGCAATCTTAATAATGATCCTATTCACCATACTGGGCGCCATATCAAGAATTTTGAGCACGTATCTCCCAACGCTCTTCTTCATCAAGGGGCTCGATATCACCATATCGGACATAATTACTGGTCTTTATATTGCGACCGGGATAGCTGGTGGGATAATCAGTGGCAGGCTTGTGGACAAATTTGGCGGAAAGAACGTAACCATCTTCCTCTTCGCATCGACCACTATCGTGTTGGCCGCCATGTACGCTATTGCCTCCATCGCATTCGAGGTACTGATGGTTGCTGCAGTTGGCATCGTTGCAGTTGGTCTTTACCCTGGGCTCTACCTCATGATGCGCCAAGCGACCTCCAGCAAGATGGTCGGCACATCCTATGGCCTCCTGCTTTCACTCGGAATGCTGAGCGGCATAGCCAGTGTTACCATCGGTGGCTATATAGTCGACATTGCGCCGCAGATGATCTACGTATTCGGTGCAATGCTGGCCTTTTTAGGGGTGGCGTTCTCCATCAAATTGCCAAAATTTAACAATGGCGACTAGGGTTTTACCACCATTATCTTTTATGGTAATGCGAAAACTTTAATTGGTTATACCAGTCGAAATATGACGGGCTCCGGTAGTATAGTCCGGTCAAGTATACTGGCCTCTCGAGCATCGTGCAGAGAAAGTCAGTGACACGGGTTCGAATCCCGTCCGGAGCACCAATACACATCTCCGTAATATCTTCGCTTGACCAAAACTTTAAAGACCTATTCAACGAATTCTCCGTGAGGATCCAAGAGTTGACGTTCGAAGCCAGCGAACTGCACGACATAATGAGGGTAGTCCTGCTGATAAACTTCGGAAAATCCTGCGAATGCGAGAAGGGCTTATTAGCGAACCGCATTCAGGAGTTTTTAGGATGTTACTCATGCGTCGAGCCGACTGATTTTAATTACTCAATAAACGAGCTGGCAACGGAAGGCCTCGTCACCATCCAAGGAGAAAAGATACGTCTGACCGACAAGGGCGATGCGCTTAGCAAGGAGTTCAAAGGCCTGCTCTTTAAAAGAGAACCAATCCTCGAAATCGTTGCAGGTCTAACGGACGGTTCTATCACAAGTCTCATAGTCATTCTCTCCGCAGTTCTTGGAGGGTTAGGCGCATCAATGACAATCTTCGCTGCATCACTAACCCTTGCTGCGGTAGCATTGACTGATTTCTCTAGTCTGATATTGGGTGGAAAGACAGAGGATATAGCGGACCTGATATCCCTGAAGACCCTGATGGAATCTGGTTTTCACGACATACCCGACCATAAGGAAAGAGACAAATCGCTCATACTAATAAAGAACCTATTTGTCGTCTTGAAAAAACAAATAGGTAGGGTTAACCTCTTTTCTGCGACACTCTGCGCAGTTACCGTCATATTTTCCGGCCTCATACCGATATTATCCTACATTCTGCTACCGCCACCTCTAAACATCATCATATCACTAAGCTTCGTTGGTGTAATAATGATGTTATTCTTGGTCCGTTATCGGTCGAAAAAGACCGATGTGCATTGGAAGGTGACCCTCATAGAAACGTTTGGCATCATAATTGTTGCTGTAATCGCTTCACTGCTCATCGGCAGAACCATATAGGCAGCGTAAGTTTGTATCTACCTCAAAAAAAGGCATACAACCCTTTTTAACCCTCAATCCAGCTAATAAAAACGGTGAGTCTCATGAATGCTGCTGAGGCTGCGAAGAATGCTTTAAAGTACGTGTTGGGAGCAGTTCCGAATGAGAGAATAACAGTCATAGTTGACGAGGAATCCCTACAAGTCGGAGAGGCATTTGCAGAGGGAGCACTGGATCTCGGTCTCTGGGTAAGACTCCTGACCCTTCGGTCGGGTAAGAAGATACGCAAGGAGATCCCTCAGGAGGTATCCGATATTGTCGCCACAGGCTCCTCTGACCTTTACGTGACCATATTCAGGGAGAGCGAGAAGGAGACCCCCTTCCGCGTGAAGATAATCGATCTCATCCACCGCTACAGAAGGTACAGGCTAGGTCACTGCCCTGGCATAACCCT
>CAZNTO010000002.1:45392-50310 GCA_964576015.1 uncultured Nitrososphaerota archaeon | reverse complement strand
GTGGACGAGATGGCAAGGTATGTAGGGGAGTTCGCGTTTGGCCTCAACAAAAAAGCCCGCCTCTCTGCGAATTTTCTAGAAGCAGAGAAGGTTGGGAACACCATTCATGTGGCCTTCGGCCATAATACCGACTTCCCAGGCGGAATGAACAACTCGGCCACCCACATGGACTTCCTGATATCCAAGCCGACCGTAGAGGTAACGGGCGCGAAGGGTAATCGTTTTGTCGTCATGAGAGATGGCGTCCTACTTTGATATCCAAAAAAATTGTGAATCAGGTATCGCTCGTATTCCTCAACATTCGGTTGAACCTCTTCCACTGAAGATCAATGTCCTCCTGCAATCTCTTTGCCTCCTCCTCTGACAGCCTGCTGAACCTGCCCTGCATGATCAGGTATTCCTTCAGTGGCTTCCTCCTGTTAATATCGGTAAGCCCCTTTGAAGGACCCGTCAGTGTGTATTTGTCCTCCATCCACTCGTAGAGTATCCAAGCTCCGGTGGTGACCGCTAGCCTGCCGACCTCCACGGTCTTCTCTGCTGAAAACCTCCATCCTGGGGGACAGGGCGAGAGGAGGTGGATATACCTCAACCCTTTTATCGTCATGGCCTTCTTGAGTTTCTCTGCAAAGTCCAGCGGGTAGGCCGCGCAGGCCGTAGCGACATATGGTATGTCGTGGGCTATCATTATCTCTGGGACGTTCTTCTTCCTCTCCTCCTTCCCCGTTACCGTGGTGGTCGTTACGGCCCCTCGGGGGGTGGCTCCGCTCCTCTGCGTCCCAGTATTCATGTAAGCCTCGTTGTCGTAGCAGATGTAGATAAAGTCCTCGTTCCTCTCTGCAGCACCACTCAGCGCCTGGATGCCGATATCGGCGGTCCCACCGTCACCAGCCCAGCCCACCACATTGATGCCCTCCCTCCCCTTTATCGCTAAAGCCGCGACAATACCGCTCGCTGAGGCCGCCGTGGAAGCGAATGCCGTATTCAGGATGGGCACTCTTGCCGGGCTCTTTGGGTAGTACCCCTGAATAACCGAGCAGCAACATGCGGGTATTGTGACTATAGTTCTCGGTCCAAGAACCTTGAGGGCAATCCTTAGAGAGAGTGCGGCAGCACACCCCGAGCATGCCGCGTTCCCGGGGAGGAAGTACTCATCTTCAGCGAGGTCCTTCAGAGTGAACACCATTCATTCTCCCTTCTTGAGGTCCCACCAGACCTCCTCATCCCTTCCCCCCTTTTCCTCAGACCTCTGCAGGGCGTCATTTATGATCCCCTCAAAGTCGCCAACCGTCAGGTCCCTCCCTCCCAAGCCAGCTATGTACCTGAAAACATCCCTCCCCAGGTAGGCTGAGAGCTCCCTTCCCAGTACGCCTCCAAAGCCGAAGGAGTAGTCCCTGTCAACCGTCGCGATAACCTTTACTCCCCCTATCGCCTCCCTGATCTCCTCGCCCGGGAAGGGCCTTATCGTCTTGAGCCTTATCATGCCTGCTCTCAAGCCCTTACTACGCAGAATATCTACTGCATCCTTCACGTCGCCACTGGAGGCACCGGTTGCTAGAACCACGACCTCTGCGTCGCTACACCTGTAGTTCTCAAAGAGTCCGGTCTGCGGCCTCCCCGAAATCTTCGAGTAATCTGCAGCAGTCTCGTTTATCACTACCTTTGCCCTTTCAAAGGCCTCCTTTATCAGGTGCCTAAACTCCATCATCCTGTCGGGCCCCAGAAGATTCCCGAAGGTTACAGGTCTGTCCGGATCGATGTATACAGGCAGCTTGTAGGGGTCAAGACTCGGGAGGTAGCCGTCCACGACTTCCTGATCCAGAAGATTAACATTCTCTGCGGTGTGCGAGAGAGAGAAAGCATCGAGCCCGTACATCACTGGCTGGAGCACCCTCAGGTCCTCTGCTATCCTGAACGCCTGTATGGCGGTGTCGTAAGCTTCCTGTGCGCTCTCGCACATCATCATTATCCACCCAGAATCCCTCTGTGCCAAGATATCCGTGTGCTCATTCCAGATGCTCCAAGGCGGCGCAAGCGTTCTGGTGACAATAGCCATAGTCACAGGGAACCTTCCGAGTCCAGCCCAGAAGACCATCTCGCTCATGTAGGCTAGCCCTTGCGAGGATGTCGCCGTGAAGCTCCTTGCCCCGCATGCCTCCGCAGAGATGCACGCGGTCATGGCACTGTGCTCGGACTCAACCCTTATATATCTGGCATTCATCTCCCCCCTCGCGACGAAGTCCGCAATTTTCTCAACGATCTGCGTCTGTGGCGTGATGGGATAGGCTGCCACCACCTCAGCCTTGGCCGCCTTCACGCCGAACGCCACAGCATGATTCCCTGTCAATATCATACCCTTTAAACCTCCTTAACCATCTTTATCACCTTAGTCGGGCAAACCTCTGAACAGATCCCGCAGCCCTTGCAGTACTCATACGTTATCCATATCCTGCCATCCTTCCCTCTCACTATGGCTGCTTCTGGGCAATACAACCAGCACATGAGGCACTTGTTGCACTTGCCCTCTTCCATAACAGGTTTCTTTATCCTCCACATGCCAGTCATGCCGCTCGCACCCTCGGACGCCTCCGAGATTGCTGCCTTAACCTTCATCATGAGACCTCCTCAAAGGCCTGAAGGGTGGCGCGAAGGTTCCTCTCCCCAAGATCACCGCCCCACTTCTTCCTCACGACCTTCTCAAGCGCCTCCTTCGACACTATACCCAAAATCTTCGAGATCGCTCCAAGCATTGCCGTATTGACGACCGCCCAACCCGCCACGACGAGGCCATTCTCCATCGCGATCCTCGTGGCGTCGACCACAAACAGCTTAAACTTCTGAATGTCCGGCCTCTGTTTATGATTGATGATGACGCTACTGCTCTCCTTTAGACCCGCCATCACCTCCTGCCTGTAGACAAACATCGGATCAAAAATCGCCACTACATCCGGGTTGTAGATCTGGCTATGCCTACGTATTGGTTTGTCTGAGATCCTAGCGGAGGAGGTTACTGGCGCACCCCTCCTCTCTGCTCCGAATATTGGTATCGACTGGCCATAGTAACTCTCTAGAGTTACCGCCTCAACAAGTATCTCAGCTGCGGTGACAATCCCCTGCCCGCCCCTGCCGTGAAGCCTTATTTCCACGAACAAGCAACGCCACCTCAACTTTACATATGTAAAGTTCAGTTAAAAAGTTTTTACGTTCTTTTTCCCCCCCGATTCTTCATCCTGCAGATGCGTGGGCGCTGGAAGGGTTGGGCTAAAACTTAAATAAGTATCTTTAACCATCTATTTTTGCTCCCTTCAAGGGAGGAGGGCCTAGGTGGCCCGGGTAAGGTAACCTGAGCTGGTTACCCCCGATGGGTAGCGGTGATCCCGGGGGCCTGTGGCGCGATAGGCGCAGAAAGCCCCAGTTCGCGGGTTCGATCCCCGCCCCGGGCCCTCAAAATCATTAAAATCCATTACACGCCATTGACCTCTATCATGGTGTATGCGGACCTACCGATACCGAGCCTCTCCGCAGCCTCAATCTGTATGTTGCTCCGCGTCCCGTTGATCTTCCCGAGAATGTCTGGGGGCGTGACCTCCCATCCCGGTATTATTGCAGCCCTATCCACAAGATCTAGTGACGCCTTGTCTATGGCCACCGGATCCCTGGAGGCAAGGATGCCCACATTCTGGGTGATCAGCTTGCCTGCAGGTGCCGCACAGTCGCAGAGGGGCGTCACATCCAATATAAAGTTCAGATAGACCACCGGTCTACCACTCAATGCCTTAACCACACCGGCAGCCGCGTGCGCCAGTGCTACTTGGAACCGATCCTTCCCATCCTCCTTAAATGTTATCGCCTCGTTATCGCAGGTGAACAAGCAAGTGTTGCAGTACATACACCTCTCCTCGTCCCTCACTGGTCTCTCCTCCTGCATCTCGAGGGCGGAGAAACTGCACGCCTTGACACACTCTCCGCAACCCTCGCACTTCTCGTAATTGAAGAGGAGTCCATGTGCGGCGTGCTGCTCCCTCTTGGAATCCCTGGTCGTGCACCCCATCCCCAGGTTTTTTATCGCGCCGCCCATACCTGAGAGCAAGTGTCCCTTTACGTGACTGAGGGCAATAACCGCGTCAGCCTCAACTATGTGCTTTGCCACCCTGACCTTCTTTACCCGGCACTCCTTAGCCGGCCTGTTCACCCTGAACTCCAGCCCCCCATAACCGTCAGGCTCGTCCGCTATCACAATTGGACAGCCCAACCCCTCCTCGGAGAAGCCGTTGTATCTCGCCGTCTCCAGCCCTTCCTTCACCGTCATTCTGAAGCCCTCTGGATAGAGGGTTGTCGTATCTGTGACAAATGGAAGTCCTCCCCTCCCCCTCACGAAGTCTACGACCCTTCTGACAAAGGCCGGTCTGGTGTATGTATAATTCCCGCGCTCGCCAAAGTGCACCTTTATGGCAACCCTGTCTCCAACGCCTACATCTTCACCAATAGTCGTATTTAAAAGGTCATCAATACCCTTAAAAATGTCCCTACAATTGCCCAAATCGAAGAAGTGAACCTCTGAACTCATTACTCGCACCTGTCCGATCCCATCTAATGATGGGTGAATTAGTAAATAACATACACATCTGACTTAAAATATTTGTTAGTGGCAAAGAATCTTATCCATTATAACTCGAAACCAATAACAAAGCACAAAAGCCCTTACCTTAGAAAATACTTGCGAGTACTATGAGAGAGATAATGTGTGCGGGCGTTAGATGGATAGACCTCCAAAAACCAACACGCGAGGAGGTGATGTCGTTATCAGACACCTTCCCATTCCACCACCTGAACCTTGAGGACTGTCTCTCAAAGATCCAGTTGACCAAGGTGGAGCGATACAAGGACCATCTCTTTATAGTTCTGCGTTTTCCTTTTCTTT
>CAZNTO010000002.1:40223-45292 GCA_964576015.1 uncultured Nitrososphaerota archaeon | reverse complement strand
CTCAGGAGGGTGATAGGGGAGATTGAAATCGGTGTGAGGGACCTGACTGGGGATGATCTGGGAATCTTCTTTGCCGATCTTAAGGATCACGTCGAAAAAATCTGGGAGCTCTCCGACACCTGTATGGAGCTGGTGGAGATCTATAAAGACACCGATTTCATAATATACCAGCACCGAATGAACCGCGCCCTTGTTATTCTTACCGTGATCTTCACGGCTACGATCCCCGCGACCATCCTAGGCACCTATTACGGCATGAACATAAACCTGCCCGGAGGCATAATGACCGGAGCTTGGGGGTTTCTTGGACCGTACTCCACATTCTGGATAATACTTTTAGTTTCGCTCGTACCCGCCTTCTTGATGCTGCTGTACTTTAAGAGGCTGGGCTGGCTCTGATCTTGGCCTTTACTGTAAAGGCAGGAGCACCAAATCAGTTTTTAATCAATACCGTGAGATCCACTTCTGAGGTGAAAGAATGGGGCTTGTTCTCATAACCGTGCCCTACGGCAAGGAGGAAGCAGCGAAGCTCGAGGTCCTCGATTGTATCTTCCCTCGGGATCAGAATGCTAGGTTCATGGAACACGGTTATGGTGGGTTGCTATTGCTCGACACAATCCTCAATGCAAACGATGCAGCGTTAGTCCTCCGGGACTGCCCAACAAGCTCGGTCTTCAAGATAATACCGGTGGACTCGATGGTAAACTCAGACATGGCCGCCATTTCTAAAGAGGCAGTGCGCCTTACTGGTGGGGGGCAGCGCAGAGTGGCTGCCATCTGCAATAGGAGGGGAAGGGTTATCGCCTCAAGTAGCGAGGTAGAGGCCGCTGTCGGCCAAGTGCTAAAATCAAGGGGGCACATCATCGACCTCAAGAACCCTGATCTGGTCATACGTATAGATATTATAGGCGAACGCACAACTATCTCGGTGAGGCATCCTTCCGGTTTCTTTACGAAATTTAGGGGTAGCGAGGATGGGTAAACTCAAAGTTGGGAAGATCCCTAATGAGGTCCTTAGAAGAGTAGTATTCGCGAGGTTGGGCGCGGAGGATGCCTCAGTAATCCTCGGGCCAAACATCGGAGAGGACGCCGCCCTGATCCGGATAAGCAAGGACATCGTGGCGTTTAAGTCCGACCCAATTACAGGCTCAGTGGACGAGGTGGGTATGCTGGCCGTCTACGTCAATGCCAACGATATAGCCACGAGGGGCGCCATCCCCAAGTGGTTTATCCAGTGCATCCTCCTCCCAGAGGGCTCATCGACCACGGTTCTTAAGAACATCTGCAGGCAGATAGACGACGCCGCAAAGGAGATGGGGGTCTCTATAGTTGGCGGGCACACCGAGATAACGCCCGGGATCAGCAGGCCAATAGTGGTCGGCTCCATGCTTGGCGTCGTAAAAAACGAGCGTTTCTTCACGTCTGGAGGCGCCATGGTCGGGGATCTCCTCTACATGACCAAGAGCGTCGGTCTGGAGGGCACTGCCATACTCTCGTCCGATAGGAGGATCGCATCAAAATTCGGCGGTGCCTTCACCTCAAAATGCAAGAAGATGCTGAGGCTCATCAACGTGGTCAAGGAGTGCATGGTGCTGAAGGACTTAAAAGGGGTAACCTCAATGCATGACCTCACCGAGGGGGGCCTGCTTGGCGGAGCATGGGAACTTGCCGAGGCGGCATCGTCCGGAATCCTCTTGGATCTAAAATCAGTACCAGTCCTAGAGGAGACCAGCCTCATATGCGAGGTTCTCGGCCTAGACCCATACCGCCTCATAAGTTCGGGCGCGGTGATCTTCACGGTAAAGCGTGGCTCAGAAACCAAGGCAGAAGAGGCGCTTAGAGAGGTGGGAGTACGGTTTGCAAAGATCGGTGAGGTAAACCAAGCATCGCAGGGTCGATCTTACCTGGATCTGGCGGGGATCAGGCGCACCCTCAAGCCTCCATCCTCGGACGAACTTTGGAAGGGCTTGGTTTAATACTTTCGTTTGTATCTCCGCTAATTGTTTTTTCTAAAGTACAAAAACCATAAATCCTCCTGCCCCCAATTTTATTGAATGGGTACCAGACTTTGGCGTACGACATAATAACGCACGAGATGGGCAGGCCTACGATATTCAAGGACGAGTCCGCGCTCTTCCCTGACCACGTACCTATGAACCTCGTGCATAGGGAACCGCAGCTGAAGTCGCTGAGCAGGACCTTCAAGGTACTACTGGAGTCGCCCGGCTCCGTGGCACAGAAGGTGACCTTGGTCGGGGACGTGGGCGTTGGCAAGACAGCGGTGGCGAAGAGGTTCGGGTCGACCATGGAATCGATAGCCAAGGGCAGTGGTATTGACCTCAGATACGTCCACGTCAACTGCTACAAGGACAGAACCCTTTTCCTCGTTGTAAAAAAAGTTGCACAGCAGATACTGCCGAGCATACCTGATAGGGGGTTCTCGGCACAGGAGCTCTTCGAGAGCCTCTGGAAGATACTCGAAGATGAGAACATCTACCTACTACTGGCGCTGGACGAGATCGACTTCCTTCTCTCGGTCGCTGGGGAGAAAGACGCGCCGCTCTACTTTCTCTCTAGGGTGGCCGATGAGTACATGAACAAACCCCAGAGGCTGAGCCTTATCCTGATCACAAGAAACCTGGAATTCCTTTCAAGCCTCGATAAGAGCGTACAGAGCAGCCTTCTCCACAACGTCATCAAATTTGAGAGGTACACCTCCGAGCAGCTGTACGACATAATCCGCGTCAGGGGGCTTGATGCGCTAAAGGAGGGTACCTCCGGCGATGAGATCCTTGCCATGATTGCCGACATCTCCGCCTCTCATGGCGACGCGCGATATGCCTTAGAGCTGCTGTGGAGGGCCGGAAAGTATGCTGACGCCGAGGCCGCCACAAGGATCCTCCCCGAGCACGTAAGGAAGGCGCAGCTGGATGTCTCACAATTCCCAATGCACACAGTCCTGGAGCTGCCCCTTCACGAAAGGCTCTTCCTGCTTTCGGTCGCCAAGGTCCTCAAGAAGAACAAATCAGCCTATGTAACAATGGGGGAGGTCGAATCGACGTACCGAGTCCTTTGCGAGAGCAACAAAATAGAGCCAAGGAAGCATACGCAATTCTGGGAGTACCTGCAGACGCTTAAGAACCTCGGCATACTCTACACCAAGATATCGGGCGCTGGCTTTAGGGGAAAGACCACTCTTATAGGTCTACTAAACCTCTCCATAGAGGCCGTGGAGAAGGGACTGTCAGAATTGGAGGGCTGAAAATTGTCCGTTGAGGATATATTCTCTTCCAAGGGCAGGGTTAAAATTCTAAAGTCGCTTGCAGAGAGGGGGGAGATGAACATTTCCGAGATAACGCGCAAGACCAACCTTAACCACACCACCACCTCAGCGCATTTACGGAGGCTTTGTGACCTCGGCATAGTCGAGGAGAAGAAGTTCGGAAGGATAAGGATCTTCAGGTTCAGGAAAGAGGATCCGAGGGTGTGGGCAGTCCAAACTCTGTTCGAATCCTTCAAGAAGGGGTCTAAAACATGAGCGTCAAGATGGTTGATATAAGTGGCAAAGAGCCCTTGATAAGGGAGGCTTCCGCTATCGGCGTGGTGCATCTCAAGGGCACGACCGTCGACCGGATAAAGAAGAAAAAGATCGAGAAGGGAGACGTCTTGGCGGTAGCTCGAGTAGCCGCAATTCAGGCCATAAAAAATACCCCTAATCTTATCCCCCTATGCCACCAGATACCAATTGAACACGTGAACATCGAGTTCGATCTCCGGGACGAGGAGGTAATGGTCACGGTGAAGGTGAAGGCATCGGCCAAGACCGGCGTGGAGATGGAAGCGCTCGCCGGCGTCTCTGCGGCACTACTGACGATCTGGGACATGACAAAGAAGTATGAAAAGGACGAGCAAGGCCAATACCCAACGACGCTCATTAAGGAGATACGGGTTGTGGAGAAGCGCAAAGGAACTGGCGGGGGAAAACCTCGGTGAGGAGCGGGAACCACTATAAGGATCTACCCAAAAATCTTAGGTTTCTGGTGGTGGTCGCTAGCGACACCATCATATCAAGGAAAGCCAAGGGCGAGGATCTCCAGGACATCAGTGGCGAGGTCGCCACATCCCTAATAAAAGGTGCCAAGTTCACGGTCCTCGATAGAGTTTACCTTCCAAACGATATTAGTGCTATAATGAAGAAGGTCCGTTCGGTGACTTTCGAGGGCCACGCTGATGTCATCATCATCAGCGGTGGGACGGGTCTGGGTGCTAGGGACATCACCGTAGAGGCAGTAACTCCATTATTCGATAAGGCTCTCCCAGGTTTCGGAGAGTTCTTCAGGCGTCTCTCCTACGAGTCTGTTGGAACCTCTGCCATCGCATCCAGGGCACTCGCCGGTATCTCAAATGGTGTTCTGGTATTCGTTCTGCCAGGCTCACCTGATGCTGTGAGGTTGGCCCTGGAAAAAATAATCCTCCCGGAGTCGCCCCACCTTCTGAAGATGATCCGAAGGTGAAGATTTAAGTTACTACAATATGTTGTGCACCTAGTGTCCTTTATGAAACCAAGGATACCGACTATATGCTTTATTGCTCCCGGAAGCGGCTACGGGAAGACCGAGCTTATCGAGGGCGTGATCATTAGTCTGTCGAAAAAGCTTAAGATCTGTGCCCTCAAGCATTCTGGACATGACTTTGAGCCAGATAAGGACAAGGACACATGGCGATTTAGAGATGCTGGAGCCGCGGCATCAGCAATCATAACCGAGGGAGGCCTTGCCGCCTTCTTCGTCCCCGATACTTCACTTGAAGGGGCCATCGGGTTCTTTGGCAGGCTAAATCCGGATCTGATTCTCTGTGAGGGTTTCAAGAGCTCAACACTCCCCAAGATCTTGATATTGAAGGAGGAGGAAGAGTTCGGAATCCTGCCCTATCTTGAGGTCGTCTTGGCAGTGGTCTTCGAACGGCAGGCACCGGGCTGGGTCAAAATCCCAGTATTAAAGAAAGACCCTAAGGTCGTAGCGGAGTTTGTGCTGAATTATTACAAGCAAACGAAGGGGAGGATTTAGAGG
>CAZNTO010000002.1:10080-40123 GCA_964576015.1 uncultured Nitrososphaerota archaeon | reverse complement strand
TATCCATGAACTTGGAGGATGTCGCCATAACCACCAATGGATCTTTACTGAAGCTATATGCTCGGGACCTGGTTGATGCCGGTCTGCATCGCCTAAATGTCTCCCTTCCCAGCATAAGGCCTGAAGTCTACCACTCACTCACTGGCGGATTCTTGGAAGAGGTCATCGAGGGTATAAGGGAGGCACAAGGGCTGGGCGTGGAGATCAAGTTAAACGTCGTCATAATGAAGGGAGTCAACGAGGGTGAGATAGATCAGCTCTTACAATTCGCAAGATCCATCCATGGCGGTCTCCAGATCATAGAACTCGAGAACCTGAACCTAAAGCAGCCCTTCTTTGAGAAATACCACAAGGACCTCTTAGATATCGAGGAGCGGCTAGCAAGGAGTGCTGACCATGTTACGGAGCGGGAGGGCATGAACCAAAGGAGGAGGTACATGGTGAACGGGTTACCAGTGGAGGTCGTGCGCCCCATGAACAACCCAAATTTCTGCATGAGGTGCTCTCGGCTGAGGGTGACGAGCGACGGAAAGCTGAAGCCTTGCCTAATGAAGTCAGATAACCTGATTGATACGCTGGATCTCATTCGGAGGGGTTGCTCGGACATGGAAATAAAGGAGCTCTTCCTAAAGGCCTTAACTCTTAGGTCTCCTTACTATCTTCTGCCCAGCTGAGAAGGTCTCTTGGGAGCTTACTATTTTCAACCATCATCTCCATGTAAGGGAGGTACTCCGTTGCTACCTTCTTCACAGACGTGTGCATCTCTCCTCCAATCGCCTTCAGGACCTCCCTCTTCCTTCCTCTGACCTCTTTGCTTCGGCTGAGCATGCCTATCCTCCTTGGGAAGTTGTACCTTGTAAACCTGTAAGGCCCCCTCCTCGCAAGAGCAGCACCGCCGGTTGCGAGCTCAATGGCGTAGCTCATCAGATCCCACATCTGCCCCCTCTTTACTCTGCCCATGAAAATATCCGCTTTGGAGAACCAGTCGTACGCCTCAGCCCTCTCCTCTGGATTGGTGTACTGATTGGGTATGTTCTCGTTAATCCACTGCAAAACCATTTCTATGTCCACCGAGGACCCCTCGACTGCGAGCTTTGCCTCCAAGCAGCCCTGGGCTGAGAATATCCCCTTCATGACATCGAATATTCCCTTCTCCTGTGCCCTCTGGGGCAGCAAACCCACATCGCCGTCTCTGAGGGACCTCCGCCCCTCGGCCAGCATCTGAAGGTCGTTTATCGCCGCCCTCAGATCGCCGCCAGTCCTCTCCGCAACCCTCTTTATCAGGGCATCATCCACCAAGACATTAGCGAGCCTCGCGATCCTCTTCAACTGAACCTCAGCGCTCGGACTCCTTATCCTCCTGAACTGTATCATCTCACAGATTTCTCTAAGTGATCTGAACCTAGGATCCCAAGGGTCGTTGACCGCTAGAACGACAGGGTATTTCGTCTCCCTTATAATCTTAAGAATCGCCGCCAGTCCTCCCCTATCCTCCCTTCCGGATATACCGTCGAGCTCATCAAAGAAGACGAGCTTACCCCTCCTACCGAATAGAGACGCTTGAAGAGTCGCGCCGCCCACCATTTTGTCCACAAGCTCCTCGGTCCTGAAGTCGCTGGCATTCATCTCAATGAGTTCAAGGTCGAGCATCCCCGCCACGATGCCAACCGAGAGCGTCTTGCCCGTCCCTGGCGGGCCGCTCAGAAGCGCCGCCTTCTTTATTCCCTCACCCTCAAGTCTGGCTCTGACCCAATTGAGTAGCTGCTCTGCCGACGAGTAGTTCCCCACTATCTCCTGCAATATCTTTGGCTTGAAGCGCTCCGACCAGGGAAGGCTCAATGCCCTCTCCCCTTGCTGCCCCTTCCGATCATCGCTATCTTAGCCAGCACAGCGTTCATCTGGATCTCGTCACTCCCGCCCTCCAACAGCCTGTATTCAGCCTCGCCCACGACCTCGATGAGCTGGAGCTTCACCCGCTCGTCAAGGTCGAGACCTAGGAGTTCCCTGTGGATCTGCTTCACTATATCCAGACCAGAGAGACCATACTCCACCATAAGCTTCACGGTCTCCTCCCTCGCCGCATTGAAGTCTCCATCAAGTGCCTTCTCAAGAAATACCCTGATCTCCTTTTGGCTTACCCTGCCTGCGATCCTGTAGATAACCTTCTCATCGATCCTGTCCCCGACTGCAGCAGCCGCCTGTAGCGTGTTGACAACCCTCCTCAGATCGCCCCCTCCCACATAGATGAGCGCCTCTAGACCACCTGGCGTGATATCCACCCTCTCCAATCCGCAGATGTACTTCACCCTCGCCTTGATATCCTCGGGCTTTAGGGGGGCGAACCTAAAGAAGGCGCACCTCGACTGTATGGGCTCGATAATCTTGCTGAAGTAGTTGCAGGCTAGGATGAACCTGCACGTATTTGTATACATCTCCATCGTACGCCTAAGCGCCTGCTGGGCGTCCGATGTCATATTGTCCGCCTCGTCTAACACGAGAACCTTGAAGGGTGCCTCTGCCATGCTTATAGTCCTGGCAAAGTCCTTCACCGTCGTCCGGACCACATCGATACCCCTCTCGTCGCTCGCGTTGAGCTCTAAGTAATTCTTGTGATACTGCTTTCCGAAGAGATCCATCGCTAAGCAAAGGGCGGCAGTGGTCTTCCCGGTACCCGGCGGACCCGCAAAGAGGCAGTTTGGCATTGACTTCTGCTTAACGAACCGCTCGAGCCGCTCGATTATCTCTGCCTGATTCACGATCTCGTGGAGGGTTTTTGGGCGGTACTTCTCTGTCCACATGACTTCACGTAATTCTGGCAACTGTGTAACCTCCTTCTCTCATCTCCCTTCTAGTCGGTCAGATATTTAACCCCTATTAAACGCAAAAATAACTGAGGGAAGCCGCAAAATTTGCCGAGAAACACGTTTTTATGCGTATGCCCACCTACATTTACAGAGGAAAAAACGCTTGCTCAATGCCAGAACGATCCCGCTCTTAGCCTTCTACACTGGGCTGGTGGCGGTATCGACCTTCGTATTCACTGTATACGTCCCCGCAACAAGGGGCTACTTCAACATCGGGGAGTCCATGGTCTACATAGTCGCGCTCCTGGCGGGTCCCTATGCTGGTGCCTTTGCTGGAGGCGTGGGATCCATGATAGCTGATTTAATACTAGGGTACTTCTTCTTCGCGCCCGCAACCTTGGTGATAAAGGGGGTAGAGGGGGGTGTACTTGGTCTTCTTGCCACCAGAAAGCCCCAGCTAAAACCTAGGTACTGGCGGCTGCTCTCACTTATAGTGGGTGCGATCCTCTCCTCATCCGTTTTCCTGCTTGGAAGTACCTACTATGTTGGGTCGTCTGAGATCTCATTAGGTCTGCCTGGCTTTGGGGCATCCTTTACCGTTAGCATGACGCAGGCGATCTGGGCTCTCATTGGACTGATAATCGGCGCTATAGTAGTCCTGATCTCCTTTGTGGCCCGGCCGGAAGTGGGGTGGCTCGTGCTTTCTGCCGCCGTGTCTGGCTTCTTCATGGTGCTGGGCTACTATCTCTACGAAGAGTTCGTTCTAGGCTACGTAGCCTTGGCCGAGGTTCCCTTTAATGTAGGGCAGGTCCTGGTAGGGATAACTATAGCGATACCCGCCTACAACTCGCTTAGAGCCCTAAAGAAAACCAAATAACTTAATTGGAGTATCGGAGAGAGATCTGAGTATGTCTCGCAGGGCGTCCGAGGATATAAAAACTTCAGAATTCCTGTACGAGGAGGAGCCGGTGGGCGTAATATTCCAGAAGCCCCTTCCACCCACAAAGATCGGCGGCCTGCAGATGAAAGCCTTCGTGGAGGGCAGCGAGGCTAAGCTTCCGCTCTGGGCAGCCAAGGCCTTGGAGGCGGAGGGAGTGGTGAAGCTGATGTTCGAAGAGACTCAGCAACTGAGGTCTAGCGAACTTTACAAACTCTGCTGGAAGGAGGAGAGGAACGAGATGCTCTCTCAACTGCCCCCGCATTTCTACCCCAAGCTCAGGGATCTAATCCTCACGCTGAACTCAAGCATCAGGCAGAACCCTACGCAGACCACTCTTAACGAGCAGAGGCAGGTCTTTATGAAGGCACAAGACCTTATTAACTGCAGACTGCAGAAAATACTCCACCTGTCCTTCGAGAGGAACCCTGCCAAGACCGTTATCGACACGCTGGAGCCTGAAGAGAGAGGCCTCTTCAACGCTCTGAGAGCGGAGATGGAGGAGTGGAGGCAGAAGATCCTCACCGAAGAAACGAAGTGATTGTTATGGTCGAGGCTCTTGCTGAGGTCATGGATTACCGAGATAGGTTCGTCAACTTCCTAAAGTCATTTCAGGACAAGAAAGGAGCATACAAGTACAGGGAAGCGATATCCCAGATGGCGTCCCAGGGGATGACTTCCCTTGTAATCGACTTCGACGACCTGATTTCCTTCGACCCCGATCTTGCCTTAGATCTCAAAGATAAGCCGACAGAGGTGTTATCAAAGGCAAACGAAGCGATCTACGATGTCATGCGCGTAGAGAACATGCAGTACTCTACAAAGGTTAAAAACTTCCAAGCCCGGCTCAGGAAGCTCGATGAAGTGGTACCGCTCCGTACGCTAAAGTCAACCCATATGGGTAGACTAACCATGGTAGAGGGCATAGTCACAAGGTCCTCGACGATAAAGCAACACCTGAAGGTCGCAGTCTTTCAGTGCCCGAAGTGCGGGGAGAAAATGAGGGTAGATCAGACTGGCACCTTTCTAGCCCAACCTCAACAGTGCTCAAATCAGGACTGCGGAAGGAGGGGCTTCTTCAGGTTAATACCAGAGGAGTCCACCTTCGTGGACTGGCAGATGATTTCGTTGCAGGAGAGGCCCGAGGAGCTACCTCCAGGGCACCTCCCCCGGTCCGTGGAGGGAGTCCTGCAGGGAGACCTCGTGGATATATCGAGACCAGGCGACAGGATCTCCCTTGTCGGCACACTTCAAGCGAAGCAGGAGTTCACTGCAAAGGGGAATAGACTCGCCACCTTCTCCACCGGCGTTGAGATTAACCACCTCGAGATCTCAGAGAAGGGTGCCGAGGAGGTTCATATAACACCTGAGGATGAGAAGGCGATAAAGGAACTGGCTAAAGACCCGCTACTTTACCAGAAGATCTTCGGATCCATTGCGCCATCCATCTACGGCTACGATGAGATCAAAGAGGCCATTGCATACCAACTGGCTGGCGGAGTCACCAAGACCATGCCCGACGGCATAAAGATAAGGGGAGACATAAACATCCTCCTTGTTGGTGACCCAGGAACCGCGAAGTCGCAGCTGCTCCAGTACATTGCCAGGGTCGCGCCGAGGGGGGTCTACACCTCGGGAAAGGGTTCCACAGCTGCAGGCCTGACAGCCACCGTCATGCGCGACAAGAATACGAATGAGTTCTTCCTAGAGGCAGGCGCCCTAGTTATAGCGGACAAGGGCGTGGCCTGCATAGACGAGATCGACAAGATGCGCCCTGAGGACCGCTCCGCCATACACGAAGCGATGGAGCAGCAGACCATCAGCATAGCCAAGGCTGGCATAGTTGTCCAGCTCAACGCAAGGAGCAGTATACTTGCCGCAGCGAACCCGACCTTCGGCAGGTACGTCCCGCAGAGATCCATCTCCGAGAACATCTCAGAACTCCCCGTGACCATAATCTCAAGGTTCGACCTAATCTTCATACTGATAGACAGGCCAGAGGAGGCGCGGGACAGGGCCATGACAGAGCACATCCTGAGGCTTCACCAGGGGCTCAAGATAGAGAAAGGATCAATGATCGACCCCCTCATCCTGAAGAAGTACCTGTACTACGTAAGGAGACACGCCACCCCGAAGCTGAGCGAAGAGGCGAGCGAGAGGATCGAGAAGTTCTTCCTTGAGATGCGCGGTAAGGACGAGGGCGTCGACTCACCGGTGCCGATCACCATGAGACAGCTCGAGGCTGTCATCAGGCTCTCCGAGGCAAGGGCGAAGCTTGCCCTCAAGAAGGAGGTTGGAAAGGAGGACGTGGAGCCAGTGACGAAGCTGATGAAGTCATACCTGATGCAGGTTGGAGTAGATCGGGCGACGGGCAAAGCTGACATTGACATGATCATGGTCGGCCGCCCCAAGTCCGCGAGCGACAAGCTCTCTGCTCTCTTTGACCTTTTAATTACCATGGAGAAGGAGAACGAGATGGGGCCCATCAAGAGAGAGGCCTTCATCTTACGGGCCGAAACCGAAGGATTCTTCAGGAAATTTACCGACGATACCATCACGAAGTGGATGAACGACGGAATCATCTACGAGTCCAAACCCGGCTTTATTAAGAAGACCTGATCGGAGGGCGTAGTATTAGGGTCGAGGAGCTTCCAATACGAGAGGAGGCTAAGAAGCTCTACAGCGAATCGGGCATAACTGAACTCTACCCGCCGCAGGAGGAGGCGGTGAGGGCTGGGGTTCTAGAAGGAAAGAACCTCGTCTTGGCAGTCCCCACAGCCTCGGGCAAAACGATGGTCGCCGAGATCTGTGCGCTCAAGCATGTTATGGAGAGGGGCGGGAAGGTCCTCTACCTAGTCCCTTTGAAGGCTCTCGCCACCGAGAAGTACGAAGAGTTTTCAAAGTTCACCAAGATCGGGGTCAAGGTAATCCTCTCCACTGGTGACTTTGATTACGTCAACCCTACTCTTGGCAGGAACGACATAATCATCGCGACCAACGAGAAGGCAGACTCCATATTTCGCCACAGGCCCGGCTGGGTCAACTCCCTCTCGCTCATTGTGGCAGACGAAATCCACCTGCTTGGCGACGGGTCAAGGGGGCCAACCCTCGAGGCATTACTTACGGGATTCCGCCTCCTAAATCCGAAGGCGCAGATACTCGCTCTGAGTGCAACCATAAGCAACGCCGACGAGATAGCGGGATGGCTCAGCTCCACGCCCATAACCAGCGACTGGAGACCTGTGCCCCTGCTGGAAGGCGTATACTTCCAACAGTCCGTGGTATTCAAGGACGGTCAGCACAAGAAGATCGAGAGCGAGGAGAAGGACCCGGTCGCCAACCTCGCCGTGGACGTAATAAGATCCGGCGGCCAGATGCTCGTTTTCACAGGCAGCAGGCTCTCTGCCGTAACCCTTGCGAATAGGATTTCGGAGCCCATCAGGAAGCATCTCAAGCGGAGCGAGGAGAGGAAACTAATTGATCTTTCATCCAAGATACTGAAGATGGGGGAGAGGACCCGCGTCTCGGAAAGGCTTGCAAGGGCCGTCGCCAGTGGCGTCGCCTTCCACCACGCTGGCCTTACCTACGAACAGCGTAAGGCTGTAGAGGACGCATTCCGCTCTTTCATGATCAAGTGCATTTGTGCCACCCCAACTCTTGCGTCAGGCGTTAACCTACCCGCAAGGCGCGTCCTGATCTATGATTATAGGCGCTACGAGGCCGGAATAGGCCAAACCAATATACCCGTTCTTGAGGAGAAGCAAATGGCTGGGAGAGCCGGCAGGCCTAAGTACGATACCAGCGGCGAGGCCATACTGCTGGCGAGGAGCGAGGCTGAGCGGGACTTCCTATTAGAGGAGTACGTGCTGTCAAAGCCCGAGAGGGTGTGGTCGAAGCTGGGGGCGGCGTCCTCCCTCAGGTCTCACATCCTCGCTACCATAACCATGGGCTTGGCGCACTCGCAGGAGGATGTCTTCGACTATCTGGAGAGGTCATTATGCGGCTATCAGTATGGAATAAACTCCTTCAGGAGCGCGGTGCTGGAGTCGCTGGAGATGCTGACCTCCGAGGGGATGGTAAAGTCAGATGGTATGAAACTTATACCCACCGCGCTGGGAAAGAGGGTCGCCGAGCTCTACATCGACCCCAAGTCTGCAGTAATACTCAGAAACGGTCTAAAGATGCGAAGGTCTGGCATGCCCCCGGTCAGTTACCTTACACTCATATGCCACACCCCTGATATGCCGCGGCTCTACCTGAGGAAGCGGGAGCTGGAGGCAGTTACAGCGTTCCTTGAGGCCAAATCTGACCTGCTGCTATTCGACCTGCCGGAGGATGAGTGCCTTGAGTACGAGGTACTGCTTGAGGAGATCAAGACCGCCCTCTTATTGAAGGACTGGATCGAGGAATCACCAGAAGACGGGATCGTCGAGAGGTTTGATGTAGGCTCTGGCGACATATACTCATACGTGGAATCAGCGAAATGGCTCGTCCACGCAGCGCACGAGCTAGCCAAGCTATTGGGTTACAAGGAGGCATTGGCACCTCTCCTCAACCTTTCGATAAGGGTTGAGAATGGCATCAAAGAGGAGCTACTCCCCCTTATCTCGCTCAGGGGTATCGGTAGGGTGAGAGCTAGAGCTCTATTTTCCGCTGGCTTAAAGACAATCGATGATCTGAGGAGGGCATCCCCAACGGAGCTGAACCGGATCCCTACGATAGGCCCCGAGACCATTAGGTCGATCAAGGAGCAGGCGGGAGGTACCGTCTCAAAGGAGGAGTGGTCAATGGTAAAATCGAAGAGGGGGACGAAACAACTCTCCATCGAGGACTACGACTGAAGCATATTTAAGGACGCCCTACCATTTTTATTATCGTACGCTCCAACAGGGGAATCGTTATGCGGCGGTTTTATGTAGCAACCGATGACGAGATCAGGTCCGGGGATACCTCGGACATCTACTACCTGAGGACAAAGGAGGTCCTCGATGCTAAGGGGATAAACAAACCAGTAGTGGCTGAGGTGACGGTCGGCAAACTCCCCGAGGAATGGAAGTGGGGCGTACTCTGTGGCCTTGATGAGGTCCTCAACCTCTATGAGGGTCTACCAGTGGACGTTTATGCCCTGCCGGAGGGGACAATCTTCCCAACGAAGGACTCAAGGGGCTTCCGCCTCCCCCAAATGGCCATTATCGGTAGGTACAACTCCTTCGTGAGCGTTGAGACCGCCACGGTAGGTCTCCTCTGCCAAGCCTCTGGCGTTGCTACCTCAGCCGCTAGGGTTAAGAAGGCGGCGAGAGGTAAGCATGTCTTCGCCTTCGGCATAAGGCGTATGCACCCAGCCCTGGCACCTATGCTTGACAGATCTGCATACATAGGCGGGTTCGACGGCGTCTCTGGAGTAGCTGGCGCAAAGCTGCTGGGCATAAAACCAGCTGGAACCATGCCCCACCCTATGATACTCCTCTTTGAAGATCAGAGGGCTGCATGGAGGGCTTTCGATGAGGTTGTGGAGAAGAGTGTCCCCAGAATAGCCCTTGTGGACACGCTCTGCGACGAAAAGTTCGAGTCCATACTCGCAGCAGAGACCCTAGGTAAAAGCCTCTATGGGGTAAGACTGGACACTCCTGGCTCTAGAAGGGGGGACTTCATTGAAATAGTCAGGGAGGTGCGGTGGGAGCTCGACATCAGGGGGTACAAGAAAGTGAAGATTTACGTTTCAGGAGGGCTGAACGAGAGGTCCGTCTCAAGCCTCGCGGAGGGTCCTGTTGACGGGTTTGGCGTGGGTACCTCGGTGGCAAATGCCCCTACGGTGGACTTCTCAATGGATATTGTGGAAATAGACGGGAGACCCATGACAAAGCGCGGAAAGTATGCAGGCAGGAAGCAGGCATGGCGCTGCGAGAAATGCTACAGCTGGAGAGTGACACCCTTCAGCGAGAAGGTCAGTAAATGCGATCTATGTGGCGGGGAGACGCGATTTATGCTTGAGAAGGTGATGGCGAAAGGCAGGGTTGTCGGCAAGACCCGAAAGCCAAGCGCGATAAGGGAGTATGTACTCAACCAGCTGGATCGCTACCGGTTGGAGTGAATTACGAATGAGTAAATTTATGATAAAAAAGGTAATGGCTAGAGAGATCCTCGATTCGAGGGGCAACCCAACTGTTGAGGCGGAGGTGTTCACGGAAGGCGGCTTCGGCAGAGCATCGGTGCCTTCAGGGGCATCCACCGGCACATATGAGGCTATAGAGCTACGGGACGGAGGAAAGAGGTACCACGGAAAGGGTGTTCTTAAGGCCTGCCGCAATGTTAATGAGGTTATTGCTCCCGCAGTTATTGGAATGGACTCTCGCTCTCTCTCCAAGATTGATGCTAGAATGGTCCAGCTAGACGGGACAGAGAACAAGTCCAAGCTCGGTGCGAACGCCATACTCGGAGTATCGCTTGCCGTTGCGAAGGCCGCGGCAGATACCGCAAAGGTGCCACTCTTCAAATACTTAGATAAAGGGTCGAGGATCCTGCCTGTACCGCTAATGAACATCATAAACGGAGGAAAGCACGCCGGGAACAACCTGGCGATTCAAGAGTTCATGATCGTGCCGGTTGGTGCGGACTCCATAAGGGATGCCCTGAGGATAGGCTCTGAAGTCTACATGGAACTCAAGAAGATCCTCATAGACCGCTACGGCCTGTTGGCGATAAATGTCGGGGACGAGGGCGGGTTTGCCCCTCCAGTCTCAAAGTCTGGGGATGCATTCGGTCCGCTAGTAGATGCTATAGAGAGGGCGGGATATCAAAAGGAAGTGAGGCTGGCCATCGATGCCGCTGCCTCCAGCTTCTTCAAGGACGGCGAGTACTCGGTGGATGGCAAGACACTCTCGCCTGGCGAACTCTTGGACTACTACTCTGGTCTTGTAAAGCAGTATCCCATAATCTCCATCGAGGATCCCTTCGATGAGAACGATTACCATTCATTTGTATTGATTACAAAAAAGCTCGGGAATAAGATACAGATAGTTGGGGACGACCTCTTCGTTACCAACATGAAGAGGTTCAGAAAGGGCGTGGGGATAGGTGCCGCCAACTCCATCCTCCTCAAGGTGAACCAGATAGGCACCCTCACAGAGTCAATAGAAGTCGCCAAGTTTGCCGTTAAGAGCGGGTACACGGTGGTGGTCAGCCACAGGTCAGGGGAGACCGAGGACTGCTATATAGCCGACCTTGCAGTTGCCTTGGGCAGTGGGCAGATAAAGACGGGTGCACCTGCGAGGGGGGAGAGAGTCTCCAAGTACAACCAGCTCCTAAGGATAGAGGAGCTATTGGGAACGCGAGCAAGATATCTGGGCTTGGGTGCCTTCAAGCACCGTTAGCTCCTAGCCCCTGGCAAGCGAATAAATAAAAAAGACTTCGTCAAGGTATTGATCTGTGAATACAAGAAAAATTACCTCCTTTATACGCCTCAGCCGCCCTATCTTTCTAGTCGGCGGCATCGTGATGTACGCGCTGGGGGCATTGGTGGCGCGTTACGAGGGATTTACGATCGGGTTATCTGTTTACGGCCTTGGACAGATAGCTGTTACGTCCACCCAACTGATGGGGCACTACCTCAATGAGTATTGGGATGTGGAGGGTGACCGCATCAACCCCAATCGCACGTTCTTCACAGGCGGGAGTGGGATCCTACCAACAGGCGAGATATCAAGGCGCACGGCACTTCTGGCGGCTCTCGTTTGCTTATTTGTAGGCAGTTCAGCTATACTCGGATTAAGTATATGGTTCGGGGCAGGAGCCACCTCCATGATGATCTTCGCTTTGGGGCTTGTGGGCGTATTCTCATATTCTGGGCCACCCTTGAAACTCTCCAGTACTGGCTTCGGCGAACTAGTTGTCGCCTTGATGGTTTCTCTTCTGGTTCCATTGCTCGGCTACCAGTTGCAGGCGGGTCACTTTGGATATTTCGTCGTCCTTGCTACCGCTCCGCTCGTTGCCATAAACTGGATGATGCTTGTCTTCTTCGAGTTCCCAGATATCGAGACCGACCGCGCAGTAGGCAAGCGCACCCTCCTCGTGCGGCTTGGAAGCAAGCGAGGGCAAGCACTGGTGTCTGCTATAACATTGGGTGCATTTGGGCTCATCGCTCTCCTGTCAATGACCCTATTGCCCAGACCAGTGGCGCTCGCTCTCTTTGCAGTCCCAATTGCCATCGTTACTATGGTCCTAGCGAGACAGGCGGTGGAGGTAGGGAAGACGCGTTACTCTTGGTTAACCTTCAGTGCCATTTCCTTGTATGCAATCGCGGCATTGCTAGAAACAGTGGGAATCTTTCTGAGCGCATAAATAATAGTCCAAGATGAAAGTGGTAGTAACTGATCTCACTGCTTACAGAATAAGCATTCCTAAAAAACAGGACTTTAACACTATTCGGTTAGGGTGGTGCGGCCGCCGGGAGTTGAACCCGGGTCCTCGGCGTTCTTCAGACCTATTAAGTCCATGGAAGGCCGACGTCCTAGACCAGGCTAGACTACGGCCGCTCAATCGGTTAATGAAGTATTATCTTTTAAAAACTTTGCTACTGGGATCTGGCGGGGCTCTCGCTCTCATCTAACTATGATGAATAACCTTTTCTCCTGCATTTGTATAGGATGGGATGAACGATTATGGCGGACTTTCACTTCGTTACAAATTCAACGCACTTTCAATGTTCAAGGTGCACCCGTTGCTGCTCTCTTGATGTGATGCTTAGCGATGAGGAGATGGCACGCCTCGGCGATAATGCTGACAGCAAGTGGCGCACGACAAAGAAGGTTATGGGCAGCTCAAATCTCACCTGCAGTCTCTTACAGGATAAGACCTGCACAATATACGAATCTCGCCCCAAGCTCTGTAGGGTCTATCCGTTCTTCGCTGTCAATATGGCCGATTTGGTGCGTTTTGGGATTAAGGTACCAGATGCGGCAATCTGCCTTGTTGGAGAAGACGGCGAAAAATATTTTATCATATACGATGAGGAGTGTCCAGGCGTTGGGAAAGGTGGCGCCAGCAACTGGCCGGAGATAGTCGCCCTTACAATAAGTCATTTTAGAGATTTTAACCAGAGCAAATAAGGGCTCTGGTCAGAACTGCAATTTTCCTTCACCTCCTTTAGTGCATCTCAATGCTTACAAGACTCTGCAAAATTAGAGGATTTATAAAATTTATTTGATATGTCCAACATTTTTTTTCAGTTCTTGTCGATCATAAAAAAATGATTCAAGCAATGAAATCAATGCTTTCTATTATGTGTTATTTGACATAGCCAAAAATTACATTTACCTCATCTGTATCAACTTCCATCACTAACGACAACATCACTTTTTGATATGAACTGTGCAATAACGATTAAATGGTTTTAGTGCGCAGTGTACTATGCCGCAGTCGAGATCGGAACGAGCCTGTAACGGTACCAAAACAGAAACCGCGCCCTCAATAGCCTTCGGGTTGGAGGGGGAAACGGCGCTGTTGCGGTGCAACGAACAGGATGCATTGATAGGACGGTCCAGGGCGTCTGGACAAAATCCGGCGCAACGGCCAAAGGTAAGTTGGTGCATAGGAAAACCGGAAGAGATGCCCACCATGGCGGGTATCAAACTCCTGTCTCCCCCTCAAAGCCGAACTCGATTGCGGTTTCTATTTTACGAACACTACTTTCTCATCTAACAGTTTTTTATTACACTAGTTGCATGAAAAACCTCTTGTAAACATCCCTGAGGAGGATCCTCTTGAATACAGCCTTAAGGGAGGTCGACCTTTTGGGTGGAATTATCTCCTTGGCTGTACCGTCTATTGCGATGAGCCCGAACCCTTTACTCTTTAGCGATAGCTTGAATTTGTTGTATACATAATCGGCATAGGCTTGGGGGAATGCCAGAGAGACATAGTCGGAGTAGGGCAGTCGACTCATGCCTTGGCGGAGGGCTTTATTGATGTGACAGAGCTTCACCTCGACCATGAAGAGCTCCTCCGAATCCGCCTTAAATCCTAGGACGTCTACCTCGAACGGGCTGTACCTACCCTGCGGGAAACTCTGGTATGTAGAATAGCCCCTATCGGAGAGGAGCCTACATACTTTGGGGTACAGTTCAAACTCTTCCATGGCATGGGGTGGAGGGTTGCCTTGCAACCTAAGGGAGGCCTCGATAATACATTGGGGCACCATACTTATAGATTTTTTCAAACAAAAATATCAAAAAGTATCGATAAGGCTCGGACATTGACTAAAAATTATGATTTGGATACATCAATGTAGCGATTCAGCCATTAAGTAGGCAGTTCATCTCATTTTATGCAACCAAAGAAGGTTTTATGGTGGGGCCGTCGGGATTTGAACCCGAGATCACATGCGCCCCAGGCATGCATCCAAGACCAAGCTAGACTACGGCCCCCTATATCGGACTAAGACCCATTTTCAGGTCCGATACTTGTACCTTCAGCATCAATGTTTTCACTATCTCTGGCATATAACAACTTCCCTTTCCTGAAGGTCTTGCCATTCAGTCTAGTCCTACCCCTTTCATGATCTCCTGATATGCAATCTTGGAGGGTGTATTTTTGTACACCTTTATCAAGCCCCTGAGGCTGCCCCCATCCCAGTACAAGTACCTGCCAATGATGGCGGCGATTGACTCCTTGAAGAATAGGTAGCTAAGCATCGAGACGAGGTTCCTGCACCTCCTTTTCATGCTCGCTGTCTCGAAATCGAGTATGTAGGGTCTCCCCCGCCCGTCTATCAAGATATGCTTCTTCGCATCTGAGAGCTCCCCGTGGTCGAGCCCAGCCTCGTCCAGTTTGTAGCACTGGATGAGCAGTTCCCGGACAACGTATCTCACCTTCTCAGTTACAAGGGGATCCTCCAGCCATCTGGAGAGATATTTGCCGTCTACGTACTCCATTGCGATGACGCTATCATTGGAGGTAATGATCTTAGGCCCAACCTTGCACACATTAGCCACCGACATGAGCCTCGCCTCTTCCATCAAAGAAGCCCTATTTGCATCTGCCCGCAGAACTTTTAGGGCGACCCTCTCCTGCCCAAGTATGCCTGCTACCACTATCCCTACGCACCCCTTCCCCACCACCCGAAGGTCGTCCATCTCTAGCCTCCCTATAGATACTATGCTCTTAACCCCTAAAGCCATGAGCTCCTCCACGACTCTCTGGTAGTGTTCCTCGGAGTAACGGGGGTATGAAAAGAGTTTTTTCAGCCGTTCGTCCTCAAGTGGGATTACCTCAGCCATACTGGTCTCTTCCTGACGAACTTGAGCAGTGTGATCTTGAGATCCTCCCTCCGTCTGCATAGAGTAGCTAGCTCATCGTTAACAAAGACCTTGAAGCCCCTCTTTGCCTCCACCATAATGTCCTTGCTGAGCCTGAGCAAGGGAAACCCCACTTTGATCAGCGCCTTCAGGTCGGTGTGATCCCTCTTCAGCTCCACATACCAGCGGTCCTCTCTCACGTAAGGTCCGGCGAGGACATTCTTGCCGTCCAGATATTTGTTAACGAACCTTTCCGCCTCGTCCACAAATGAGACCTTTGGTCCCATGTGGATCCGCCCCTCCCTGACCCTCCTCCCCTCCACCTCTATGAGGAACACCACGGACTCCTTCTCATCACTCCATGCCATGTAGTCGTTGACCCTAAAGCTGTGCTCATCCAGCATATCCACAGTCCTGATCAGACTCTTGTGGATCTCCCCCCAAAGAATGTCCGAGGGCAAGTTGGGACATCCTACAGCGATAGCGGCGACCGCAGTTCCTCTTTCCTTTATCGCCTTCGATACCTCTGAGAAGGTTGTGGACTCTGGCTTCGGGAAGAAGAAGTCCAGTCTAGGGTGCCTGAGGAACCACCTCGAGGCGGCAATGAATGTGGAGTAGGACTGGTGGGTGACCGCTGCGGCTGCGTTTCTCCTCCTGTCCACTGGGTCCACTATGACGAGGGGGGCGGCGAAGACCTTTCCAGCCTCCCTCTCTTTGTAGTGGTGCATATAGTCAATGACTGTCTTATCCCTCCACCCGGCTGCCGCCCTTACCACCCCCTCGAAGCTACCATAGTTGAGGACAAGCAGCTCGCATAGGTACCCAGAGAAGCCGCCGACCTTCAGCTCGGCCCCGTAAACTTCTACGCCCTTCATGAACTGCTTCAGTACCCTCACGTCCTTCTTCATCTTCGGGGTCAACTTGTCAAGCAGGAAGCGTGTGTGCAGCGGCGTCCTGTCCACAGATGTGATTGGCTTGTCGCCGTCGCGGATCTCAACGCTCGGCACTATGTCAAGCCTACAACCATCTATCTCGACCTCAACATAGGGGTGCTCAGCGTAGCCGAGCCTCCACAACTCGCCGGCGCCTGCCTTCGCGAGTTTGAGCCCTGTCTCCCTCACGACCTCCCCGCTAGTCCTTTGAGGGAATATTATGAACACATCGGCTTCCCTGTCGGCGGCCACCCAAGTGTCCTTTGCTACCGACCCCTCGACCTCTACCCTCACTTGGAGTTTCCGGTTCTTCGCCTCCCTCTTTATCCTCGAAGATACCTTCCGTAGCACCCTCTCTATCTCCGCGCGGTCTTTGGCCTTCGGAGAGACCCTCTCTGCCACCTCTGCCCTTATCCTCTCAATCTCCGCGCTCATCCTCCAAGCTCTACCTCCCTTAAGTTCGAGTAAACCGGACCGCTCGACATCAGGACACTCTTCTTCAGAACTATCTTATCGATAGCGGTGGTACCGAACATCCTGCCTCTATATTCATCGATAGCCCTCAGCAGATCTTCCTTGTTCCTCTGCGACCTGACCCTGCCTATAGTGATGTGTGGGGTAAAGTCCCTCTCCCTCGGGAATCCCTTCATTACCAGCTCAGAGTCCAGCTGCCTGAATATCGAGACAACCTTCTCTCCCCCAGTTCCTGCCCCTACCCAGAGTACACGGACCATGCGGGGATTGGGAAAGACGCCCGTGCCCTTGACCTCCAGCTGGAACTTGACCTCCTTAATCGTCTTCATAGCCTCGTAAACCCTTTCCACCGCATCCGCAGTTACATCGCCCAGGAACTTCATCGTAACGTGGAGGTTCTCCCGCTCCACCAGCTTCACATCCGCCCCGCTCGCCTTAATCTTCCCCTCCAGTTCCATTATTCTCTCCTTCACGTCCTCGGCCACCTCCAGCGCGAGAAAAGCCCTGACGACCTCCATGAAACAGCACCAGCAGATAAATCGTTATATGCATAGTACTAATTAATTTCTTGGATAGTGAAGGTCATGCTGTTCTGCATAACTGGCATGCCGGGGTCGGGGAAGTCCATAATTTCCGAAACTGCAAGGTCCTCGGGCTTCAAAGTAGTCACTATGGGCGATGTTATAAGGGAGGAGGCTGAGGCCAAGGGGATCGCCAAGACCCCGGCCAACCTCGGAGAGCTCATGCTCAAGCTCAGACGGGAGGAGGGTAACGACGTTGTGGCTAAGAGGTGCCTCGCGAGGATTAGGAATGAGCGGCTCTCCCTCATAGAGGGCGTAAGGAGCATGGACGAACTAATGTACTTCAAGAAGAACAGCGAGATCTGCCTCATAGCGGTTCACGCCTCACCCGAAACGAGGTTCGAACGCCTCCTCAAGCGCGGGAGGCCTGATGATCCCAAGGATATCGAGACCTTCAGGGAGCGGGATCTCAGGGAGCTGAAAGTAGGGCTCGGCTCCGTGATAGCTCTCGCCAACAAGGTCTTTGTAAATGAGGGGACGGTGGAGGACCTGCAGAGATCCGTCAAGAAGTTCTTCGAGGGGATAAGGCGTGGAGACAAAGGTCTTGGTTGAGGTAGAGCTGAACCCCACCGAGGATGAGTCCAAGGTAATGGCGGCTGTATCCAACCTCACCGGCTCCACCACCTTCAAGAGGTGGCCGCAGGGCAGGCACACCTATTTGGTGCAGGAGGGCAACGAGTCCCTGCTCACGAAGCTCCGCTCCCTGTTGAGGAGGGAGAGGACATTGGACGCAGCCAGGAAGCTCATGCTAAGGGGCGTGGAGGGCTCCACCATAACCTTCTACATAAACAAGCAGGTCGCCCTCGCAGGGCACGTCGCCTTCTGCATGCCGGTGGGCGAGTCCCCGCTGGGTCCCATCACCTTCCATGTATCCGCAGATGATCCAAAGTCATTAATAGAATGGCTCGCAACAAGGACAGTAGACGGCGTACCCGTCGATGAGCTATGCCAATCGGGATTTCCACGTTATGCACGTTCGGAAAGACGTACTCGACCTTAGATCAACTCTTAGACCTCAAAATTGAGGTGCTGGAGATCCTCGAGGACTGGAAGGACAGAATCAACAAGGGCAGGGTGAAGAGGCTCAGGGAGATAAAAAGATCAAACGACATATTGTACACTGTCCACACCCCGATCCTTGGCGTGGATATTGCTGCCTCGAACGCGCGTTTCAGGGCACTCTCGACCCGCATGATAATGGAGTCCATCCAGCACGCCTCTGAGATAGAGGCGGAGCTCGTGGTGGTTCACCCTGGCACACATAGTCCGCTGGAGCATCTTATCCCAAAGATAAACTGGGACCTGAACAGGGAGTCCCTGCGGAAGATAATCGCCTATGGAGAGGATCTCGGCGTAACGGTAACAGTGGAGAACATGCCAGTGAACACCCCGTGTTTTCTACAGACCGTGGAGGAGTTCCAGGTACTGGCAAATGAGGGGCTACCACTCTACATGACCCTTGACGTGGGGCACGCGAACACGGTATCGCAGTTGCAGCCTTTCTTGGAGTTCATGAAGGACAGGATAATCCACATCCACCTTCACGACAATAGGGGCTCTAACGATGACCACATGGTTGTTGGAGCTGGTACGATTGACTGGGGACTACTGAGGTCCAACCTTAACCTCGATAAGATCACAGCGGTTGTCGAGGCCAACACCCTGGCAGATGCAAGGTCGTCGCTGATAAAGACCCGTCAACTCTTCAACTCGTAGACCTTCAGGTCCTGGGCAACCTCCGTTCTCGAAAAGATCCTCCTCGCCTCGTCCTCCAGCACGCGGGCATCTGGATACCTTGCGCTGATGTGAGTCAGGATCAGCCTCTTCACCCTCGCCTCTTTTGCGACGCGGGCAGCAACCTCCGTTGTGGAGTGCCCCTCCATCTCGGCCCAGTCCTTTAAGGTTGAGGCTAGCGTCCCTTCATGTATCAGCATATCTGCTCCCGTAGCAAGCCTCACGATGTTCGGAGAGAATCTCGTGTCCCCGCTGTAGACTAGAATCTTCCCAGGGACAGGCTCGCCTAAGACATCCTTCGGCTCGACCACCTGCCCGTCCCTTAATGTGATCTTCCTCCCAGACTTCAACTCACTCCACAATGGTCCCTCGGGAACTCTAAGCGCCCTCGCCCTTCCTGGCCTGAACCTGCCGGGGCTATCTCCCACGACCATGCGGTATGCCATAGTGGCCCTGGAGTGGTCCCCCCAGGCGCCCTCTATCCTGTACCTCTTCCCCCTGAATACCTCCCCCTCGCTCACCTCATAGACCGAGAGGTCGAATACAGGCTCGGACATCGTGGCCACTGTGGTCTCCTCTATGAACTCCTTCAGACCCGGCGGTCCGTAGACCTCCAGCGGATGTATTCTGTTGAGTAGGTTCATTGTCTGAATCATCCCCGGCAACCCGAAGATGTGGTCGCCGTGAAGATGCGTGATGAATATCCTCATCCTCCTGCAGAGGCCGTACCCTGCCTTCATCATCTGCCTCTGCGTCCCCTCTCCGCAGTCGAAGAGCACGAGCTCCCCTTCCACCTCTACCAGAATTGCGGGAAGCCCCCTCTCCGCCGTGGGAACACCTGCCGCAGACCCGAGCACCGTCACCTTCATCTCGATTGCCTCTCAGCTACTACTATAGACCTCGTCAGGGACTTATGAACCCTCATGCTATGCTCCTCGTGAACCTTAAAGCCAGCCCTCTCCACCAGTTCGGAGGGATTCAATTCTATAGGTGCAGCAGTGCAGAGGTAGCCCCCCTCCCTAAGAACACTGTGGGCTTCCCTGAAGAACCCTGATAAGATTGTCCTCACATTCTCCCCCCTAGTGGACGTTCCCCTGCCGTAGGGAGGGTCTGTCGCTATTCCGTCAGCCGTCCTAAGCGGGAGGTTCCTCGCGTCCCCGTGTATTAGGTCGGCCTCAAGCCCGTAGTGCCTCAGATTCCTCCGCGCCCCAGGCACCATCCTCATGTCCAAGTCCATGCCGCATACGCGGCACCCCACGAGCGCACCCTCTATCAGGAACCCTCCCGTGCCGCAGAATGGATCGAGAAACACCTCGCCACTCTTGACCCTCGAAAGGTTGACGAACGCCCTCGAGAGTTTGGGATCTAGCACGCCGGGGTGGAAGTATGGCCTCGTTTTCGGCCTCCTGGCTGCGAACGCCCTCCTGTCTGTCAGGAAGTCCAGCGTGTAGATGAAGATCCCTCCATCCGTCACCACACCGCGTATCCAGACCTCTGGCTTCTCAAGGTCGACCCTCGAGTCGGTCTCCCCCTTCACGATCTCCCCCACGATCCCCTGCAGCTCCTGGGTGCCTATCTCCCTCCAGTACTCCTTGACCCTCGTCACCTTGACGCCAAAGCTCCTCCCCTCCAGAAAGCTCCAGTCCGCGCCACCGCAGCACCTCTCGAAGATGAGCTCTGAGGGTTCGGATCGAAGAATGAACCTCCCGCCCTCCATGACATATGCCGCCCGTCCCTTGACCACCTCGCCAGCCCCGCCCTCTGTGTCTATGATCAGGACCTGATCATGCCGCGAGACTTGGTGGAACTCTACGCCCTCGGTCTGGAGCACGGCACATACCTCTGAGTAGGGTATGGTGGGGTGCTCTCCCGACAGTAACAGGAGGAGCTTCTCAGGGTTTGACTGCCTAACCAAAATTACCTAAACTCCTTAGCAATAAGGGGCGCCACGGAGATCTTGCTTATCTCACTCTCCACCGTGTCCGTCCCCAGCACCTCATCCAGCCCCGCGCCCTTCATCCTCTCGTAGGCTCCTGCCACCAGTAGGGGGTGCGTACAGACGGCGATGACCCTCCTCGCCCCTCCATCCTTCAAGATCTTGCAGGCGTTTGCGATGGTTCCACCAGTGCTGATGAGGTCGTCTATTATCACCACGTCCCTCCCCTCCGCGTCCACCCTGTCTCCCTTGACCGTGATCGCTCCCGTGATCCTGTCTCTCGCCTTCTCTAAGTTCCCGTACTCGACCCCGATCCTCTCGCCGATCCTCCTCGCGATGTCTAGGGCACCCTTGTCCGGGGAGATGATGTACGGTTTCTTGAGCCCCATACCCTTGAGGTGATCCGCTATAACCCCGGTGGCGTGAAGGTTCTTTGCCTTGATCTTAAACCCGCCAAGCGAGAACTCCTTGTGGATGTCCACCGTGTAAAACTCGTCCGCGCCAGCCGCCTCTATCAGTCTTAAGATCGTATTAATGCTCACTGCCTCGCCGTCCCTGAACCTTGTGTCCTGCCTTGAATAGGCCATGTACGGGACAACGACCTTCACTTTAGCCGCCCCCAAGTCCTTCAGCGTATCGATCAAAAGGAGGAGCTCGAGCACTCTCTTGTCCGGCTGGGGGTATGTTGTATGTACCAGCACGACCTCCTCGCCCCTCATGCTCCCCGTCAAGCGTATGTACGACTCACCATCTGGGAAGTTCTTGTAATCCACCCCCACTTTCTTGGCGCCGATAATCTGGGCGACCCTCTCGCCGACTTTAGGTGACGATGGTCCGGGAACGACGATCACGTCATCATCCTCCAAACTCTTATCTTTCGCTTCGTCTTAAGAGGTTTATGGAGTGATCAGGTTGGAGGCCATGCTATACGATAGGCTTAGCTCCGATGTCGTAAAGTGCAACCTCTGCGGCTGGAGGTGTACCATACAGCCAGGGAAGAGGGGCGTCTGCGCCGTACGGGAGAATCGGGGCGGCACACTCTACACACTGGTCTATGGAAAGGCCGCCTCATACGCAGTGGATCCGATCGAGAAAAAACCCCTATACCACTTCCACCCTGGGACGACAGCCTTCTCGATCGCCACAGTTGGATGCAACTTCAAGTGTATCTTCTGTGACAACTGGAGCATAAGCCAGGAGAGGGGGATCACTGGTGAGGATGTACCCCCCGAGAGAATAGTGGCCATGGCGAGGTCGATGGGATGCAGCTCCATCAGCTACACCTACACCGAGCCTACCATATTCTTCGAGTACGCCTACGACACCGCCAAACTTGCCCACAAGGAGGGACTGTACAACACGTTCGTCACTAACGGCTACATGACCCCGGAGGCAATAGACACGATAGATGGGTACCTGGACGCTGCCACCGTCGACTTCAAAGGGAGCGGCGACCCCAACTTCTACAGAAACTTTTGCAAGATTACCAACTTTGAGCCGATCTACCAGGCTCTCGCCGAGATGAAGCGCAAGAAGATCTTCATCGAAATAACGGACTTGATAGTCACGGGAGGCGGTGATACAAAGGAGCCCTTCATAAAGCTCGTGAAGTGGATACATGACGAACTGGGTGACGAGACGCCCTTCCATATACTCCGTTTCTTCCCAAGCTACAAGTATGACGGCCAAGGTGCACCTCGCATCTCCTACTTGGAGGAGCTCTGGAAGGCATCGAAGGATATTGGCCTGAAGTATGTCTACCTTGGCAATGTAATGGGCCACCGGTATGAGAACACCTACTGCCCTCACTGCGGGAAGAACGTGATTGACCGATCGGGCTTCGAGGTGCTGTCAATTAACCTAAAGGGAAGGAACTGCGCATTCTGCGGCGGAGAGATAAATGTCATGGTTTGATTCAGGAACCGGAGGTGATCCTCATCTGGGTATTGATACGTCCTGACGCGGCGTCCGCGCTGGAGGACCCGAAGGTGCTTTCCGCCCTACCCCGCTATGTTGACGTGGTAAAGAATAGGCGCATCGCTAAGTTCCTCATAAGTCGTATGGTTCCAGCAGACTACTCTGAGGACTCCTCTACGGAAGCGCTCTGGATGATACATAAAAGGGCGTTGGTGAGCGAGGCCAAGCTAGAGGAATCCCTGGATAAAGGGAAGCTAAAGATTGGCGATCTGCAACCTCCCAAGAGATCCCTACTCCACCTCAAAAACCTCCTCGGGAGGAGAATCCTCGAATCATGCGTGCTATGCGGGCGGAGGTGCATGAAGAACAGGCTCGGCGGGGAGCTGGGCTACTGCAGGGTTGGGGAGGAGATGAAGGTCTCATCTTACTTCGATCACATGGGCGAGGAGCCTGAGATAGTTCCGAGCTTTACGGTATACGACCGGAGGTCGGCCGAATTAGCTTGGGCTGCAACTTCAGGTGCCTCCACTGCCAGAACTGGGGGATAAGCCAACAGTTCGAGGGCGGGACGGTGTTCTCCCAGAAGGAGCTTGCCCTGCTAATAGACGACGCTAGGAGGAGGGTGTGCAGGAACCAGAACTGGGTGGGAGGGGATCCTATACCCCACATACCGTTCTGGCTGGGGGTACTGCTCTACGAAAAGGAGAACACACCAGTCTTCTTCAACACCAACGGGTATTACAGCTTGGAGGCCTCGGAGCTTTTGAGGGGGGTTGTAGACGTCTACAAGATCGACTTCAAATACGGCTCGGACAGTTGCGCCAAGAGGATCTCAGACGTTCCGAGGTACTGGGGGACTGTGACCAGGAACCTCCGGTCAGCCAAGATGTACGGGGAGCTACTCATACGCGTTCTGGTTCTCCCTGGTCACCTCGAGTGTTGCCTATTGCGTATAATGAAGTTCATCTCTGAGGAGCTGGGGAGGGATACTCGGGTGAACCTAATGGATCAGTACACCCCGCACTGGAGGTCAGGAGAGGTGCCCGAGCTCTCAAGGCGGCTGACGTACTCAGAATGGAAGAGGGTAATGGCAATGGCAGAATCCACGGGGCTGACCAATATAACCATGTGAGCTTAAGGGGTTATCCAAAAACTATAATTATTAATACACGCGATGAAATTACAACTTGAGGCGTCCTCATGAGTGTCTGTCCTGAGTGTGGTGGAGAGCTGAGGTTCGACACAGTTCATAAGAGGTACGTCTGTCAGAGCTGTGGACTTGCGGTTACTCGTGAAGAAATAGACGATATCAAGGCCAAATATGTATCTGCCAACCCGGAAGAGGAGAAGGAGAGGCGGCGAAAGGAGTACTTAAAGTGGTGGTCCACAAAGAAGTAGCGCTGGGTGTTGGATATAAACGCCGAGATAATCACTATAGGCAGGGAGCTGCTGATAGGCAAGACCATCAACACGAATGGATCCTGGATAGCTAGTCAGCTTACCGCCCTTGGAATAATCGTTACAAGGATATGTGTTGCCGGGGACAAGGTCGGCGAGATATCTTCTGCCATCGCAGAGTCCCTTGGGAGAAAGCCCTCCGTTCTTATTACGACCGGAGGACTGGGACCCACATACGATGATCAGACCGTGGAGGGTCTCTCTGCCGCGCTAAACCTTCCAAAGGAGGTTAATAAGGAGGCCCTGCGGCTCGTCCAGGCGAAGTATCATACAATGAAATTGGAGATGACCTCGTCGAGGTACAAGCTGGCGATTATGCCTGTGGGGGGTCGCCCGCTGGTCAATGAATGCGGCTCCGCGCCAGGGATCTTCGTAGAGTACAGGGAAACCATGGTCTTCTCCCTCCCAGGTGTTCCGCGCGAGATGATGGCAATGTTCATATCTCAGGTCTTATGGCTGATTCAGCGCAGGATCCCCTCAATGACCTTCAGGGAGAGGTCCTTCATAATCGAGGGGATGCCAGAGTCCTCGCTTGCTCCCATCATAGATGGATGGATTCCCTCCAACAGGAGGATCTACCTCAAATCCCATCCTAGGGGTACAGAGTCCAAACCAATTATAACAATACATCTCTCCGCGGTAGGCAGCGACACATTGGAGCTTGACGGTATACTTTTAAGCTCGGAGAGATCTTTTTCAAGACTCGTACTGAAGGCTGGCGGCAAAGTGAGGAGGCAGAAGAGTTGAACTTTATATTCATAACGGGCACCGCTGGGTCCGGGAAGTCCACGCTCGTCCTATCGTTAGAGGAAAGGCTCCGCGCGTTTGAGATGGATGTGGCCACCATTAACCTCGACCCTGGCGTTCTCTGGTTACCCTACGCGCCGGACGTTGACATCCGAGACTATATCAACTACGAAAGGATGATCGAGGATTACAAGCTTGGACCCAATGGTGCCCTGGTGGCTTGCGTCGATGCTGCTGTAAATCACGTAAATGAAATGAAGGAGGAGCTGCAGAAGCTAGGTCCAGATTACGTTCTGGTGGATACCCCAGGGCAGATGGAACTCTTCGCCTACCGTGACTCTGGCATGTTCATGGCATCTGCCCTTTCAGACAACAACTTCTCAGTCCTCTTCCTGGCCGACTCCCTCTTCCTCAACAGGGTCTCTGACTACGTTGCCATCCTACTCCTCTCGTACTCCATCAACGCGCGATTCAAGGCGCCCCAGATAAACTGCATCTCTAAGGTGGATCTCCTGCCAAAGGAACTCTACGACCGCGGGTTGTCGTGGATCTCAGAACCTAATCTGCTAAAGGATGCCTTTTTGGCAGAGTCTCGTGACATTAAGACAGAGATGTCTGAGAGAATGTTGGATCTGCTGATCGATATCGGTGCCTTAGGAGAGTTTATATTTACGTCCTCAAATACTGGAGAAGGACTGGACGATCTGTATGCACAAATACAACGCGTACATACTGGCGGCGAAGACCGCTAGTGCATAAAGGTGACAGCGAATGGAGAATCGACAGTCAGAACTTGGTGTTGTATCAAGACAGATTGATACCATCCAAGATCAGATAGATGCTGACTATAAAAAACTAGACCGTCTTCACAAGAGGAAGTCAGAGATACTTGACAAGCTGAATGAGCTGCAGCAAAGCGCTGTGACCAACAAGGCGTCTAGGGATGAGAAGAACAAGATCATCGCCGAAAAGAAAACGCTACGTGATGAGTTCCATAAGGCAAAGGCGGAGATCACCGAGAAGATAAAGGAATTGATGGCTAAGAAGGGGGCCGTCCTCTCGGCTGTGAATTACAACGAGAGTGAGCTGCTTTGGCAGCTGAAGGAGATTAGCTGGAATTACCAGACGACCACCCTTTCGCTTCACGAAGACCGAAAAGCCGTCCAGAAGATCTCCGAGCTGGAAAAGAGGCTCGTCTATTTCAAGAAAGTAAAGGAGATTGACCAGGAGATAGAGCGTTCCCGAGCAAACTTCGACGAACTGAAGGCGAAAGCCAACGTCGTCCACAGCGAGATCCTCGCCCTGGCTGAGGAGTCTAAGAATTACCACGAGGCTCTCATGAAGTGCTACAAGGATCGCCCTACCCTCGTCACAGAGCTTATGCAGATCAAGGCGGAAATGGAAAGTCTAAGAGATGACATAAGCAAGTCCAAGGACGAACTCTTCGCCACACATGCTCAGTTTAAGGTTGTCAGGAACCAAGTCATAAAGCAGAAGGCCGAGACACTCGCTGAGCAGGCGAAGCTCATAATCAACAAGCGATCAGAAATAGCGGAGAAGGCCAATGAGAAGCTAAAGAACGGGGGGCGCCTCACATTCGAGGAGTTCGCTGCGGTGCTTGAGACGAAGGGCATCCCAGGTTAATTATTTAAAGCTTTCCTTTTTTAACAGAAATATTTAACTCATAACATCCTTTATCCTTTATCAGTGTAGAAAATGAGCCTTAAGGCCAAAAGGGTTCTCGTCATTAGTGTCGATAAGGACAATGATGTTGGTCGCGTTACAGGTGTAGCTACACCTATAATGGGGCGGGACAAAGTTGCCTCAGTTGCCACGCTATTCGCCATCAAGAGCCCCGAAGACTCTGATACAAACTCCATCTTCGCCTCCATCAATACATACGACTCTTTGATCGACGAAGGCTTCATCTGCGAGGTAGCAATCGTAGCAGGCTCTGAAGAGGGCGGCTTCAAGGCTGACCTCAAGATCTCCTCCGAGCTTGACTATATACTTAGCAACTTTAAGGCGGAGGGGCTCATCTTCGTCAGCGATGGTGTCGCCGACGAGCAGGTAATCCCGACAATACAGTCCAAAATCCCCGTGATCTCTGTAAAGAGGGTCTTTGTTCAGCAGGAGAGGAGCGTGGAGGAGACATACGTCCTATTCTACCGATACCTCAAGAAAATAGCCGATCCGGAGTACTCTAAGTTGGCTTTGGGTGTTCCGGGTATAATTATACTGGCAATAATTGCGCTCTATTTTGCCAATCTTCTTAGCTATGCATTGATCTCACTTGGCATAATCATTGGGGTCGTACTGATACTAAAGGGCTTCTATGTGGATCGTTTCCTAAGGTCAGAGTGGGAGGAGTCCCCCATTAAGCTAATATCCTACATTATAGGCTTCATAATCTCTGCCGTTGCTATCTACAGAGGTATAAGCATCGCCCTAATAGACGTAAAACTCCCAGAACAGGCTGCACTATTCGCCAGCTTGGCCTTGGTCAACATCATAGACCTATTCGCGATAGGTGTGGCCGTCTACATGGGCGGGAGGCTGGTCGTAAAGTACCTCAACGAGTCCCCGAAGCTCTGGCACGAGATCGTGGGTCTTGTGGCGCTGGTGTTTGTGAGGCAGATGGTCATAGAGGCAGCCCCCATTATTGAGAATCCAATGGCAAACCTCATTCCATTCCTCCTGATTGCGGGTCTTGGCGCCTTCGTCTGCGGTTTCCTCGTTGTCATATTCTCCCTTACGCCGCGGTTCAGAAAACGGGTTCAGGTCGAAACCCCGCAAAAATCAAGTCCTTGACATAGTGGCCTTCATTTTTTTTGTCCTCTACCATCTGCAGTCTAGTTGCTACTTCCCGAACCTTCTCTTCCTCTTCTGGTAGGTTCTTATAGCCCTGAGTAAGTCTATTCTCCTGAGCTCCGGCCAGAACACGTCCATGAAATAGAACTCTGAGTAGGCGCTTTGCCAGAGCAGGAACCCGCTCAATCTTTCCTCCCCTGACGTCCTAATTATCAGATCTGGATCCTTGTCCCCCTCCGTGTATAGATACTTCGCGAAGGTCTCCTCGTTGATCTCCTCTGGCTTGAGTTTCCCTCCCATCACAGAAACGAGCATGTTCTTTGTGGCATCTATTATCTCTGCCCTGCCCCCGTAGGCTATTGCCACGTATATCCTGTTCCTGTCGTAATCCTTGGTTCTCACCACGGCGTTCTTTATGATTTCCCTCAGCCTCTCATCAAGGAGGTCCAGCCTGCCTATCGCCTTGATCTGAACCTTATTGTCGTGAATATCCTGGCTCTCCAGAACCTCAGTGAAACCCTTCTCAACGAGTTCTAACAGCTCCCGCAGCTCGGCCGGGTCCCTCTGCAGGTTCTCTGTAGAGAGAGCATACACCGTGACAGTATTAATCCCCAGCTCCCAGCACCACCTCAGAACTTCCTTGAGCTTCTCAAACCCGTATTGGTGACCCGATGTTATCGCCAAACCGACCTCTGCTGCCCAGCGCCTGTTCCCGTCCAATATTAGACCTACATGTTGTGGCATCTCTCCCTGTCTTACCTGACCATCCAGCCTCCTCTCATAGTACTTATAGATAGGCTTCATGATGCCCGCTTTCACGTAATTTTCAAATTGTTGTGCCTTCAATGTCAGGAACCTGCTGCTCACGCTGTCAGATCACTTCTAAGGTCAAATTAGGGGTGAATTGGCTGGATTTAAATGTTTTTCCAGGGAGGCTCAAAATACAAGCATATCCTTCCTAAACTTAGTTAGGTTTCTGCTTCCCCCCTTTGTAATAAGGATCATATCTTCGATCCTTACCCCGCCTAACTTGGGGACATAGACACCCGGCTCTATGGTTATGACATTCCCCAGGACAAGCGTCTCCTCGCATCTGGTATTGACACCCGGCTCCTCGTGTATGGCTATACCCACGCCATGTCCCAGCCCGTGCCCGAAGTACCTCCCGTACCCCGCCTTGTTGAGGATATTACGGGCGACGCTGTCCAGCTCCTTCCCCTTTATGCCAGGCTTCGCTACGCGGAGCGCCGCCATCTGGGACTCGAATACCGCCTCGTATATCTGAACCATATCCTTCTTTGGTTTCCCGAAAAATACTGTCCTGGTCATGTCTGAGCAGTATCCGCTCACCTTCACGCCTAGGTCCAGTACGACCCCCTCCCCTCCTCCAACCCTCTTCGCGGTCGGCATACCGTGCGGGTAGACTGCTCGTGGTCCTGAGGCGACTAGGTTCTCAAAGGCATAGGCCTCAGCACCCCCCCTCCTCATGTAATACTCGATCTCAGACGCAATCTCCTGCTCGCTCATGCCCTCTTTGAAGCTCTTGGAGGCCCTCTCAAGCGCCCTCTCGGTCACTCTCTGGGACTTTTCGATCCTCGCAACCTCGTCAGAGTCCTTCACCTCCCTCATTTTCTCTATCTTCCCCTTAAGAGGCGTGAGGGTGTAGTTCTTCTTCAGAGCCTCATAGGTGCTTACGCTAAGAAAACCATCCTCGTACCCCAGCTTCTTGCCCGCAATCTTCTTTAGACGCTCAGTCGGTCGTTCACCAAAGTCCGTCTTAACAAGATTAATGCCAACAGCCTTCTGGCTGGCCTCCTCGTAATCTAGATCCGTGACTATCAGGGATGCGGAGCCGTCCTTCCCCAAATATAGGAGCTTGCCAACCCCCCCGACCACGAAGGGCGACCCCGTCAGGTAGTAGATGTTTTCAGGGTTTACTACAAGCACCCCGTTCAACCCGTTTTTTTCAATGAACTCGTATAGTACTTTGCGCCTTCTATCATACTGCATTTTATCTACCTCGAATCAGGATACTCTTATCTAAGTTAGTATTATTATTCGTTATTGAGTGTTAAAATTGCTGGTCGTTGTTGGCACCTCGAACCCCATCAAGGTCAGGGCAGTTAGGCGGGTACTGTCGAAATTCTTCAAGGTTTCTGTGGTCATGAAAGAGGTCACGCCAGATGTTCCGCTTCAACCCGTAGGCTTAGAGATGGTCATAAGGGGGGCCGTTTCAAGGGCGAAGAATGTCCTGGGTGCGATGGACGGAGCTGATCTTGGCGTAGGAATAGAGGCGGGTCTAATACCCATTCCCAGCACCATCTCCGGATACATGGATCAGCAGTTCGCGGCTATAGCCGACGGGCATGGAAGGGTAACGGTAGGAGGCGGTCCGGCCTTCGAGTACCCCCGTTCTTTGGT
>CAZNTO010000002.1:3621-9980 GCA_964576015.1 uncultured Nitrososphaerota archaeon | reverse complement strand
TTAGCAGATCCGTGGCGTAGGCTCTCCTAGTGGTGGGTTTATTACCCTCTTTCCCCCCACGATCGTCTCCATTACCACGTAGCCCGGCCTCTCAGTCCTGACCGAGCCTATGATCCTGGCATCCCTTCCCACTGGTGTACCACGTATTGCCTTCAGGATCCCCTCCGCGTCCTCCCTCCTCACCCCTATGACAGCCCTTCCCTCGCAAACCAACTCCAGCGGGTCTAGACCAAGCATCTCGCATGCCCCCCTTACCTCCTCCCTTATGGGGATGTCCTCCTCCCTAATCCAGACACTTGTGCCTGACCTCCCGGCCATCTCGTTCAGCGCCATCGAAAGCCCTCCTCTGGTTGGATCTTTAGCTGCAGTCACCCTGCCTGCGCCCATAGCCGCATTCATGAGCCGCCAGAGCGGCGCTACGTCTGAGACTATCGACGTTCTGAAAGAGATTCCTCCCCTTAGCGAAGCAACCACGATACCGTGATCACCAATCGGACCCGTGACTATGATCTGATCGCCATACTTTAGACCGGAGTCGAGGATAGGCCTTCTGCCATCCAGGAGGCCGATCCCAGTGGTGGAGATTATTATCTTGTCGAGTTTGCCCTTTGGCATAACCTTAAAGTCGCCGTGTATCAGCGCCATCCCCTCGCCCTCCATGGTCTTGTTCATGGACAGTATGACCTTCTTTAAATCCTCTATAAGAAAGCCCTCTTCCGCCACCACGGTGTCTGTGAGTGCGACCGGCCTAGCCCCCATCATTGATAGGTCATTCACTGCCCCGCATACTGAAAGCTTGCCAATGTCCCCGCCCGGGAAAAATATTGGGTCTATAGTGTGGGCATCTGAAGAAACGACGATCTCTTCCCCATCTAACGGTACTGTTGCCCCGTCGTCGAACTCATCCAGCCCCGCCCCACCAGCCACCTTCCTCTTGGTAATGTTTGATATTATGACCGATCTAATGAGATCGTTCATCATGGTTCCGCCTGCACCATGGCTCAGCTGTATTCTATTCGCCAACTCTCTCCACTCCTAACCAACCTGGTCCTTTATCCATCAACCAGAGTCCCCTTCTCTCAAAAAACTTATATTTGTATTTATTTTATGTAAGGTGTTCTATTGAGGGATATGGATGAGTTATTACCAAGGCCGCGACAAGAAGAAACCGACAGGCGGGAGGCTCCACAGGAGCAAGGAGAAGAGGAGTTTCGAGCTGGGATCAGCCCCCACCGAGACTGTATTGGCCACTAAGGAGCAGCTGAATAAGGCCACCAGAGGCTATGGCGGGAACATCAAGATTCGTCTGGCCGAGGCGGCGTTCGTTAACGTCACCGACCCAAAGACAAACACGACCAAGAAGGTCAAGTTGCTGAAGGTCAAAAAGAACCCCTCCAACGTTGACTACGAGAGAAGGGGCGTCATAACCAAGGGGGCTCTGGTGGAGACCGAACTCGGTGATGCCAGGGTTACCTCCAGACCTGGTCAAGAAGGCCTTCTGAACGCAATACTACTGAAGTAGATTCTTTAGGCTCCCTTCCTAAAGGAAGATGCCAACCACTTTCGTAGTTGGCGTTTCCCCTATTTTGAACCCCTTATCCTCTTCAGGACGAGCTCCCTACCCTTGTCGATATCAACATCCGCGCCCCCGCAGGCAGTACACTTCAGACTGTAATCGGTGATCGCATCCATCATCTTCAGCCTGCTCTCCTTCCCGCACTTCCTGCACCTGAACATGATCCCGCTCCTCCTGATGTAGACCTTGCTCTTCTCTGCCACCGTACCCTGGCTGACCATCTTCAGGGAGTACCTTAGCTGCCTCGGATCCACGTGAGTCATCTCACCGATCTCCAGGAATATTGCATCGATCCTGTTCATTCCCTGCTCCTTCGAGAGCCTCTGCAAGAAATCGACGATGCTCGTGGCAAGGGAGAGCTCGTGCATTCAGGTCATCTTCACAGTTAAAAAATTTAAGCACCTTAATAATAGTTACCATGGGCGTGTTTATGGATGAGTAAGAAGGAAGGGTTAATCGTCATCTGGCCTGCGTACCTCGACATCCAGAGGAGCCGTCTCGAGGGCAGGATGGTTGATAAAAGCCTTGCCGTGGAGTCCCCGACAGCAGATGAGATATATGAGGCCTGCAGGGAACTCAGCTACGAGCCAGTCCTAGAGGACGCCAAGAGGTTACCACGGTTCTCTTGGGAGAGGTCTGGGCGCGTCCTTGTGGTGAAGAAGGACAAAAAACTCAAGATGCTCAAGGAGATATCTAGGGTTATCCATAGAAAGAGGGTCCTCAGGAAGCCATGACACATTTAACCGTATTTACAATAGGGTAATAATAGGGCAAAGGATATAATTGACGAATGGCACTTTTTATCCTAACTCCCATCCAACGGAGATGGTTTCTTGAAGCCACTGGGGTTCACACTACACATTTCTAAGAGCGGTCTCCTAACAGTCAAAGCGAAGACCCCTCCAAGGATCGGCTCGACTGCTTTTCTCAAGGGAATTGGGCCTATAGGAACAGTGATAGATGTCTTCGGCCCGGTTGCCTCACCCTATGTCTCAGTGAAGCTCAGACGACCGTTGGGTCCATCACAGGTCAGGAATGTCGAGGTATTTTGGGAAGAGCGGGAATTTAGAAGAGGAAGAGATAGGGGAAGAAGGTTTTATGCAAAGAGAGCTTACTGATCTTCACGAACATTTGGATGATATAATGTGCCCCGAATGCGGGGGCAAGTCCCTAGTGAGAGATTACGAACGAGCGGAAGTTACCTGCACGGAGTGCGGGCTGGTCATAAGCGACAAAATCCTCGACCCGGGACCAGAGTGGAGGGCTTTCGACAACGACCAGAGGGACAAGAGGTCAAGGGCAGGTGCGCCAGTCACGTTGACGATCCATGACAAGGGTCTCTCGACCATGATCGACTGGCGGGACAAGGACAGCTACGGCAAGTCACTAACATCGAAGAAGAGGGCCCAGATTTACCGCCTAAGGAAGTGGCAGAGGAGGATAAGAGTCTCCGACGCATCAGAGCGGAACCTAGCATTTGCTCTTTCAGAGCTGGAGAGAATGGCATCGCAGATCGGGCTGTCACGAAACATACGTGAGGCATCAGCTCTCCTTTACAGGAAGGCTGTTGAGAGCCAGCTGATAAGAGGCCGATCCATAGAGAGTATGACCGGGGCAGCGCTCTATGCCGCGTGCCGGAAGTACAACGTCCCACTAACACTCGACGAGGTGGCAGGCGTCTCTAGAGCCAACAAAAAGGAGATCGCCAGGAGCTACCGGTTCATATCCAACGAGCTAACGATCAAGGTTCTTCCAACAGATCCCATTAACTATGTTCCCCGCCTCATAACAAAGCTGGAGCTCGATGGGACGGTCCAGCGTAAGTCCGTTGAGATAATTAAATTCGCGAGTGGCGAAGGACTGACTTCAGGTCGAGGTCCCACGGGGGTTGCGGCCGCCGCTGTTTATATTGCGAGCGTCCTATTGGAGAGGAAGCGGACCCAGAGGGACATCGCCAACGCGGCTGGGGTTACTGAGGTGACGGTGAGAAACAGGTACAAGGAGCTGCTTGAAAAGCTGAATCTTGAGATATGTTTATAGTTTCTCCACACCCTTTTAATTACGAGAGTGCCGCTTTTGCCTGAAGCACTAGATGATAGGATCTTGTCCTTGCTGCAGAACTCCAATGAGGGTTCTATGCTCCAGGGTGCCCTCTTGAAGGCATTGGACCTCGATAGCAAGGAATTGATAAGGTCTCTAACCAAGCTGCAGAGGCAAGGCATTGTCAAGAGACAACCATTCAAGGACGGTGGTAGGAGGACCTACAAAATCATCCTTTTAAAGAAAAGGGCGAAGGTCGACCTAAAAGACGTGACTTGGACCTCCTGCCTAATCTGCCCTGATCTCGAAAGGTGCGGGAAAGGGCAACCTATATCCCCCGAGACATGCAATAAACTAACTACTGCCGTAAGGGCGGAGTTCAGCAAGCTCCTCACCCTCGGGGAGATAAAAGATGCCCACTAAACGTAAGATCCTTGGGGACTTTTACTACAAAGAGGCAAAGAGAGAGGGCTTTAGGTCCAGATCTGCCCTAAAGCTCAAGGAGATAGCGGTTCGCTACGGGCTCATCAGGCGGGGTGATTATGTGGCCGACCTCGGAGCGGCACCAGGAGGGTGGCTTCAAGTGGAGCACGAATTCGTCGGGGATCAAGGGCTTGTGGTGGGGGTCGACCTAAACATAATCAAGCCGTTGCCTTATAAAAACGTCAGGTTGATCAAGGGGGACCTCTCTGATCCCTCCGTACTTGAGGAGCTGCGTAGGGTCTCAGGCAGGCAGGTAGACATTGTAGTGTCAGACCTTGCGCCAAAGTTCTCAGGCGTTCATGACTTGGATCACGTTAGGCAGATCGCCCTTGCAAGGGTCGCACTCACCAGCGCTTCGAAGATACTAAAAAGGGGCGGGAGAATGGTGATTAAGGTTTTAATGGGATCCGAATTTAATGCTTTTTTGAAGGATGCCGAAAAAAGCTTTACACACGTGAAGGTGTTTAAGCCAAAGGCCTCCAGGGAGAGCAGCTCAGAGATCTACCTGATCTGCAAGGGGTTCATAGGATTAGATGAACGGTCACCCACGAATGTGGCAGACCCTGTCTGATTGTAGCTCTGTGGGGCGAACCTTTCTAAGTGGTCATATTGATGGACTGTGGTTTCGCGTCTACTATTTATAAATAGGCGATGAAGATAGAAGAGGGTAGGTGTAGGATTGTGAAGTGTTATATTGTTGACAGCTTCATCGGGTTCTTCGTATATGACAAAGATCTGAAGCTCATCAGCTCCAAGACCTTCGATAGCTCTAATGTTGCAGCAGCTCAGCTGCTTGACTTGGAGAAGACTGGGGCGTGTCCAATTCTTGAGGAACTTGTTGATGATCTAGTCAAGATGGGATTCGATACCTTAATCTTTGAGGACGAGAAGGAGGCCAAGGCTATCAGGACCAAGTTTGGTGCCGAATCCCAGGCAGTATCGCCCAGCGAAGGAGGAAGGGCGTTTCGATCATCCGTTACCAGCGCGTACGAATCTGTCGGTCTCAAGCCGAACGTGGTCGAGAAGATGCAGAAGGATGTCTCAGAGGCATTGGCCAAGAGCAAGGTTCGGGTGGCCTCAGAGAAGCGGGACAGGCTTGTCGCAGAGGCGGTGGCCGGGTTGGATGAGATCGACAAGAATGTCAACATAGGTGTCTCGAGGGTGAGGGAGTGGTACGGTCTCCACTTCCCAGAACTGGATGGTCTGGCACAGGACCATAAGCAGTACATGGCAATCGTGACCAAGTTCGAGACCAGATCCCGCCTTAACTTGGAGGACGTCAACAAGATTGTCCAGAGCGAAAACAAGGCCAAGGCAATATGCGACACGGCGAGGAGTTCTATGGGGGCGGAGATCGCTGGGGTGGACCTGAAACAGATCAAAGGGCTTGCAGAGGTCAACCTGAAGATGTATGCCCTGAGAGATGAGCTCGAGAGGTATATCGATGACACTATGAAGGAGGTCGCTCCTAATCTAAGGGAACTCGTCGGATCCAGCCTGGGGGCGAGGCTCATAGCGCTTACCGGCAGCCTTGAGGGGCTCGCCAAGAAGCCGGCCAGCACCATCCAGGTGCTGGGAGCCGAAAAGGCCTTATTCCGGTCTCTAAAGACCGGTGCAAGACCGCCAAAACACGGGATAATATTCCAACACCAGTACATCCACAATGCACCGAGGTGGCAGAGAGGCAAGATTGCGAGGGCACTTGCGGGCAAGCTCTCCATAGCGGTCCGCGTAGATGCCTTCCATGGTGAGTTTGTCGCGGATTCGCTAAAGAAGATCTTGGATAAGAGGGTAGAGGACATTCAGAAGAAGTACAGCAAACCGCCTGTGAAGGAGAGGCGTCCTGAGAGGTTCGAGACGCGAGAGAGATTTGGCGGTCGAGAGAAATGGGGCAAGAAGAAATGGGGTAGGGAAAGGCGGTGGCGACGCTAAAGGAGCACTCGAAGTTTAGAGGGGTTTACATAATAGAGGATTATCAAGGAAAGAGGTTGGCAACCGAGAATCTGACCCCAGGGACTAAGGTATACGGAGAGGATCTGTACCGTTTCGATAAAACAGAGTACAGGATCTGGGACACCTTCAGGAGCAAGCTTGCCGCATCGATAGAGAAGGGAATAAATGATGTCCCTGTCTCCGAAGGGTCGAAGGTGTTATACTTGGGAGCTGCCAGTGGGACGACTGCAAGCCACGTATCCGATATCCTCGGAAGTAAGGGGAGGGTCTTCTGCGTGGAATTCGCACCCAGGGTCATGCGGGAGCT
>CAZNTO010000002.1:2020-3521 GCA_964576015.1 uncultured Nitrososphaerota archaeon | reverse complement strand
AAAGGCAGGCAGTTCACTTTATATCTCTGGTAATCCAGCAATAATTAGAACAAAAATGAAAGAAGAATCCAATGAGATTCTAGTCAGCATTTTGCGGATTTTGGATAAATCAGGCTTTACAATATCCCAAGTCGACTCGGATTACTGCCTAGAGATCGTTGCAAAGAAGGGCAGTGTTAAACTTCTAATAAAGACTCTCGAGAATGTGGATGACGAGCGGAAGGAGTCTGCTGAGGACCTCAGATCTATGGCTGCGACCTTCTCTGCGTCACCGCTTGTAATCGGTTCCAGGGTTCAGAAGGGGGTGATCGGCGAGAGCGCCCTATACGAACGGTTCGGAATAAACGTGATAAGCCCGAAGACTTTCAGTGACGCTGCCCTCAGAGGCAAGTTTCCGCCGGTCTACTACAAGAGAGGTGGGCTGTACTTCAGAATCGATGGCGAAGTCCTGCGGAGACTCAGGAAGGAGAGGGGTATGTCTCTGGGCGTACTCGCAAACACAATCGGAGTGAGCAGGAAGGCAGTATACGATTACGAAAATTCAAAGATGGGTGCCACCCTCAAAACAGTTGCAAGGATGGAAGAGGTACTGGACGCCGGGGTGACTATGGACATAGACATATTTGACTGGCGGTGTGACGAAGAACCGTCAGAGAAGAGCCCAGCCGGGGCAGTCGCCCAGCAGTTGCACAACAAGCTCAATAAGATAGGTTGCAAGGCTATAGGGTTCAATTATGCACCCATCGATGTGCATGCGAGGAACGTCGGGGTAAGCTTCCTGGCGCATGAGGAACGATTCGGCGAGAGAGAACTCGACAGGAAGGTCGAGGACGCCCTCGAGGTCGGCAAGCTTCTCGAGATCGAGCCCGTTCTGATAACCAGAGATGTGCGACCAAAGGGTCTTAACATAATGATCCTCAGGATTGATGATATCCAGAAGTTAGAGAAACTGGGGGATCTGAAGCGTCTCCTCAGCCTAGACACGACAAATAACGTGGACAACTGAGCCCTATTCCAGCTTTCTGCCATGCCTCCGTCTCAGGGAGACGCGTTCGGTCCAATCCCTAGGGGGATTCCGTCTTTCAACATATGCCGCCCGGGCTATCGACTCGACGGTCTTCCAACTCTTCCTAACTATTTGCGGCAACGACCCTCTTCTGAGGTACCATTCCGATATGAACACCCTTGTCTTGGGGTCGCTCGGGTATCCAGAGCCAAAGTCGCCAAACTCTTGGCGCATTGACGCAACTATCCTATCTCTGGTGGTCTTTGCAATTATTGAGGCAGCCGCCACCGCCGGGAAGAGATCCTCTGCGTGGTGCACCGATTGGATCTCAACAGGGGATCTCATCCCTGAGAGGATCATCTCCTTGAACCTGGAAGGTATCACGTCAGCGCTGCCTACCTGCGCGAGATCTGGTTGGAGGCTATCTAGGATCTTGGCCATCATCTCTGCCTCAAGCTGGTTCAGATTCTTCACCCTTCGCATGTCGTCTATCAC
>CAZNTO010000002.1:0-1920 GCA_964576015.1 uncultured Nitrososphaerota archaeon | reverse complement strand
ACCGGGATACCAGGGTCTGGTAAATCCACAGCCGTAAGAAGGGCGTGCGAGGAGCTGCAAGGAAGAGGTTGGAGAATTGGCGGTGCCATCTGCCCTGAGGTCAGGGTGCACATGGTGAGGGAGGGATTTGAGATAATAGACCTGATGACTGGAGAGAGGGGGACCCTTGCAGAGGTCAAGCCCTCAAACGGGCCCAAGGTAGGAAAGTACTACGTCAAAATCAGCGACCTCGAGGGGATCTGTATTCCCGCTATCAAGCGCGCCCTAGATCAAGCAGACCTCGTAGTGATTGACGAGGTCGGACCCATGGAGATGAAGAGTCCTGCCTTTCAGAACTGTGTCAGAGACGTATTCCTTAGCGACAAGAATCTAATCGCAGTAGTTCATCGGACCTTAGCCCTCAAGTTCTCATCAGAGTATAAGAGTGCCCGAGTATTCGAGATCACGTTGGATAGCAGGGATTATACTGTGAAAGAGATTGTAAGATTCTTCAAGGGGGGCACAACGAAAATATGAAGCTCATAAAGGTGAGAGAAGGAAGAACAGACCTATTAGTCCCTGATCCTTCGTCTTATACCTTTCAGGGCAGATACGAGCCAACAAAGGCGCCCGTATTCTACAACCCCAAGATGGAGTTCAGCAGGGACATAGCAGTGCTGGTCCTCAACCCCTTCTCAAGGCTGAGGAAACGCGAGATCGATGTCTGCGATCCACTTGCCGGACTAGGTGCCAGAGGGATCAGGTTCGCGAAGGAGGTCAGTGGACTCAACAAGTCGGTGATCGGGGACCTTAACGACGACGCTATTCCAGTAATAAGAGAGAACGCCAGAATTAACAAAGTCAAGAGGCTCGTCGAGATTGAACACAAGGACGCGAACCTTCTGCTGGCTGAGCACTCTGAGCCAGGGAAAAGGTTTGACTACATAGACATAGATCCCTTCGGGACGCCTGCCCCCTTCCTCGACTCTACGATCAGGGCACTGAAGAATGGTGGTATCCTCGCCATCACAGCAACTGACACTGCACCCCTCTGCGGGATATACGGGAAGGCCTGCATCAGGAAGTACGGTGCTACCCCTCTCAGGGGGGAGTTCTGTCACGAGGTTGGTTTGAGGATAATGATAGGGGCAGCTATTAGAGAGGCACTGAAGTACGACTTCGGACTAGAGACTCTGCTCTCCTACAGCGTGGATCACTACTTCAGAGCCTACCTCCATGGCTCCCTCGGTGCAAAAAAAGGGGACGCCTTAGCGTCTGCTATGGGCTACATATTCTATTGCTCGTCCTGTGGTTGGAGAAGTACCGTTAAGCTAGGTGAAGAATGGCCCTGCAAATGTGGTATGTGTGGCAAACTGCTGAAAAGAGCTGGGCCGCTCTGGTGTGGCAGGCTTGCGGATAGGGTATTCACTGAGAATCTGCTCGAACAGGACCGATCTAGCCTGAACACAAAGAAGAGGATTGAGAAGCTACTGAATCTCCTTATTCTAGAGTGTGATAAATCGCCAACGTATTATGTCATAGACAAAATATGCAGCAGGCTGAAGAGGGATGTCCCTCCAGTAGCAAAGGTGCTTGAGAGGCTGATAGATACGGGGTACGCGAGTTCGCTCACGCACTTCCACCCTAAAGCCATCAAAACCGCAGCGCCCTTGGATCTACTCACGGAGATCGTCAGCAAATCAAGGTCCCAGCCCTAATTTTAAAAAAAAATCACATAGCAAGTCCCACCCCTATTAATGCTCGGTTTCTGGGCAAAGCTTTTTATTCTACAGCGTAATGGATAGTCCCGAGTGTTTAAGTTATGCCATCGCACGGTTCATTGACAAAGGCAGGAAAGGTTAGGTCTCAGACCCCTAAGGTTCCAGGAAAAAAAAGGACAGGTTTATCTCCTCTGCATAGGAACAGGAAAAATTTCATAAA
>CAZNTO010000001.1:53757-68827 GCA_964576015.1 uncultured Nitrososphaerota archaeon | reverse complement strand
GAGGATAAGGTACTGAAGGAGCTCCGGAAGCTTAAGGGCATCATGGAGGTCCATACCCTATACGGGATGCACGATATCATCGTAAAGGTGGAGATAGGGGATCAGCCGGACAAACTGAAGGAGGATATAATCTGGAAGATCCGGCGAATAAACGAGGTTCAGTCCACAACGACGCTGATAGTCGCTGATGCTTTTTAGTCGGCTGAAGATAAAGAATTAAACGTAAAAGTTATGGTTATGCTTTATGACACTCTATCACCTCGGGCTTGACGATACCGACTCGCTTAAGCTGGGGTGCACCACTTACATCGGGGCACTCCTAATCGGTAAGTTGCAAAAGGACTGCAGGTTCATTGACTATCCCAACCTCATCAGGCTCAACCCTAATATCCCGTGGAAGTCCCGTGGTAATGCGGGCATCTGCCTCCGTTTTGAGTCGAAACTGGACTCGAATGAAATCTTGGGTATGGCTTTTGAGCTTACTCAGAAGTATAGGGACTGGAATGACGAGAAGAACCAGCCTGGTATTGCGCTCTTGGAAGGCAAAGTAACGTCAGAGATAAAGGAGTTCGGGCAGCGGGCGCTTTATGACGTTCTCACCTTGGAGGATACGATCAGAACCGCAAATTCCTTGGGCATCAAGTACCGGATAATAAGGGGTGGCAGGGGGCTCATCGGCGCCCTTGCTTCAATTGGCAACACCCTTGAGCTAGACCACACCTTCGAGCTGATCGTCTACCGCAGCAAGCAGCTTTGGGGGAAGGAGCGGGAGGTTGACTATGATAGCGTTGTTGAGTTCGACAAAACCACGCAACCCAGAACCTTCAACAACATCGATTATGAAGAGAAGCGTTTGCTTATAACACCCCACGGTCCGGATCCCATCCTCTTCGGGGTGAGGGGCGAAGATTCAACTACGGTTATGTCTTCCCTTAAAAAAATTAAGTTTAAGGGCGGTGAACGTTGGGTCGTCTACCGGAGCAACCAAGGGACTGCCACCCACCTCATCCAACACAAGTCCATAAATGATCTTAAACCATACCAAGCTGCCGTCATCGAGGGAGAGATCTATAAGAACCCAGTCACCATCAAGGGCGGGCACATTATCGGGTTCCTTAAGGACCGAACGGGAAAGGTGGACATCGCCGGCTACGAGCCCTCGGGTAACTTTCGGATCATCGTGAGGTGCCTTATGCCAAAGGATGTCATCAGGGCTTACGGCGGGGTTCGCTTGTTAGACGATGGGAGACTGACCTTCAACCTCGAAAAGTTGGAGGTGCTGTCGCTTTTAACGACTAGCCAGGTAAACCCTTCATGTCCCAAGTGTGGCAAGAGAATGAAGTCTGAGGGAAAAAACAAAGGTTTCCAATGCAAGAGGTGTGGTACAAAAAGTAATATCATGACCAAAGTGCACATGTTAAGAACAGTGTCTCCCGGCGTATACCTGCCTCCGCCAAGAGCGATGAGGCACTTGACAAAGCCCTTTCAGCGATACGGTCAAGAGAAGGCATCCTGGGATGGTATAGTTGGCACTTTTCACGGGCTCTTTTGAATTCCCAGCACCGACTTCATTACCTTAGGGTCGGATTTGATGGGAGGAATAATTATGTCAGCACTCCGGTAGATCTCAACGGGCTTCCCTTTCATCTGCACAAACTTATGTATCTCTCCGAGGGTATGAGTAAAATCCTCATCTTTACCCTCCTTCAACAGGATGAAGAGCTTCCTTCCTGTCTCCAAAACGGCATCCAAGTCCTTCCCATTCACCGAGTATTTACTGTCACCTGAAAGCAGGATTATCAAGCTTGTTTTCTACTCCTCAAATTTCTTTTGGGGCATTTAGGATTTAAACAGTTATCGCCGTTCTCATTTTTATGAATATAAATCTTCGCCCTTTTATTGACCCGTAAAAGTTAATAAGCTCCTCAACCTTCCATCAAAATAATAGAAGTTTTGATGCCATATTCAAAAGCGGGGTGGGGTAGCCAGGTTATCCCGCGGGGCTCATATGCTCCAGCTGGGAAACCCCGAGATCGGTGGTTCAAATCCACCCCCCGCTACCATTTAATTGTTAACACTGCTACTTTGACAGTACGGCTTCCATCGCGAAGGGCACAGGTAGCCTGATCTCGAAGGTTTTGAACAAGTTCTGGGGATCCGACAGGACCTCTTGATACTCCTCAAGTGTGGTGGCAGAGTGAACGGCGACGGCTCTGTAGACTAGTGACCCAACTACCACTCCGTAACGGACTTTTAGATCCTCAAGGTCCTCTGCAGACGCGTCCTTCCTAAGCTCGTATATCAACGCTTTACCTCCTGGTTTTAGCACTCGGTAGATCTCGTTAAGCACCTTCGCCTTGTTCCTCCAGTGATGGAAGCTTCCCGTGCTCACCACGATATCGAAGTAGCTGTCCGCATAGTGCATCTTCCGGGCGTTCATTACCTCGAACTTGACCCTATCAGCCACCCCAGCCTTCTGAGCGCTTGCCTTCGCCATCCTTACCATGTCTACGCCCAAGTCTATCCCGACCACTTCAACCTCATTCATGAGCTTGGCAATGGCAATAGGTAGGAAACCCGGACCGGTTCCAACATCAAGCACCAACCCCTTCGTAATCTCCTGGGATACTCTCTTTGCCACGAAGACGTAAACATCCTTGGTAAAGGGGCTGTGTTTGGCAATAAATGCGTAAAAACGCGATGGTGGGAAGGGGATCTTCTCGACCTTAAACCTTTCCCCCATTTGACTCACCATTCATGAGAAATAGTTTATTCTGGCGGATATATAATTCTGATTAACACGGTTTAACTGAAACAGAAAAGTATTTTATAACAATGAAATTTTTTGCATTTATTCTTATCAAAGGCGTACAGTAATACTCCAATGTCTAATCAGTTTCTTCACCGCTGAAAATCCAGACCAGGCTCAGAAAGAGGATTGAGCATACCTTCGATAAAAACTGAGGGAATTTGAGAAAATTGAGTTATGGAAGTAGAACTGAACAAAAAATTCAATTATTGAATTAAACCAAATCTATATGAGGATAGACCTCTTAAACTGCATCTATTATTACACCACAGTTCATTATAAATGAAAGAGGCAGTCTTGAAATTGATCATACACATCATAAGTAGGGGTGCTGAGTAAGGATGTTTGAGGATTATAGGGGGATACCACGAGAGGCAATGATCCTGATCTACGCTGGTATCCTACCTGCCCTTGCCTACGGTATGTTCTATACAGATATCGCGTACTTCCTCACCGTTGTTCAGGGACTGCCGGATATCTTTATGGGCAGTGTGATCATGGTAATGGGGATAACCACAGTCGTAGCCAGTATTCCCCTCGGCATTGCGGCTGACCGCTACGGAAGAAGGAATGTCCTCATTATTGGAAATGTAATTGCTAGTGTGATGATAGCTGTCTTTGCCTTAACCATAAATCCGACCGTTTTAATACTTGGTGCGGTTCTCGAGGGGGTAACTGAAGCTGCATATTTAGCCGCATCTAGCGCCATAATGGCTGATAAGGCAGGGGATGAGAGGAGGACTGCCGTCTTTTCGTTGTCAGGTTTCACGAGCGGTATCGCATTTGGGATTGGTAGCTTCGCCATTCCATTGGTTGTCGTATTTGAAGGTTTTGGCTTCAGTAACAGGGAAGGCCATGTCATCCTTTACCTGATACTCGCAGTTCTGAGTCTAGCATCAACTCTCCTTATACTCAAGGTCAGCGAGTCGAAGGCTTTGCACAAAGAGGGTGGAATTAAGGGGGTTTTGCCGAGGAAGTCTATGAATATCCTGATAAAATATGTGATCGCCGGATCCATCGTTGCTTTTGGTGCAGGTATGTTTGTACCCCTTATGACGAGATGGTTAAATCTGGCGTACGGTGTGTCCGACGCTATAAGCGGACCTATCTTGGGGGTCTCCAACGTTTTGATCGGAGTTGCGACTCTGGCAGCCCCGTCGCTGGCGAGGAGGCTTGGTATAGTAAAGTCTATCGTCGTAACGCAGGCGGTCTCGACGGTCTTCATGTTTACCACGCCCCTATCTCCCGAATATTTAACGGCGAGTACGGTCTATACCATAAGAACCTTCCTGATGAACATGGCGGGCCCGCTTCAAAGTTCCATGCTCATGGGACTGGTCTCTGCGGATGAGCGGGGTGCTGCCTCGGGTATAAGCGGTGCGCTCTGGAGGCTACCGAACTCGTTGAGCACTACCATAGGCGCGTGGTTGATGGGTATAGGGCTACTAGCCATGCCGTTCTACTTGGCAACTGTTCTTTATGTCATCTCAATAACTTTATTCTGGCTCTTTTTCCGCAAGACAAAATTGCCGGAGGAAAAAAAAGTCCGGGAGAGCGGAAACTGAGAGCCTGATTTTTTTAACTATAAAATCAAATCTTAATAGAACTAAGGATAATGAGAACTGTGCCCCCATTTTAGAAACTAAAAACAGGATTATCAGTATTTAAAAGCAGCCTTAATATCCTCTTTTCTTGCGAGTTGGTCCGATTCTACTGTTAGGTCCACCGCACCGTCCTAGCCTCTTGAAATGAACCGGAATAGCCTTTTTCATTTAAAGAGTATATCTCAGTAAAAATAGGATTATTTTGAAATTTAATTGTTTAAATGTAGTATTTAATTTATTATTTTAAAGTTTATTTATTAATTCGTTAAAATCCTTCGAGAGTTGCTTCAGTTGGTCCTTTATCCAGCTTCTCTTAATATCCAGCAATGCCGTGAGTAGCCTGGCGGTGACGTCATCATTCGGATAGCTCTTCTTGTCGGATGCCAGATAACGATATAGAGCTGGCCGTGAGATTCTTGTTATTTTGGAAGTTTTATAGATGGATCCATAAACCTCAAGCAGACTTTTTAGAAGAGATATCCTTTGTTCATTGGGTATGTATTGAGCGATTAATTGAACTATTTCAGTATTATTTTTGGACATAGGAGATCAGAAAAATTATAATAATTCTATTATAAGAAGGTGACCCCTAGTTTCTTCTGGACTGTGTTTCATCGCTTACCAAGCGAGAGATCATAATATAAGTTTTTTAAGAGTTGATTATGAAGTATTTTAGACTGTAACCTATATATAGAAATTAAACTTATCATATTCTTATACTATTTTTCTTTTAGAAAATATATAACATTAAATGATAAATATATTTCCTGTCGAAAGTATGGGGTCGGAGAGTTATCATGGATTTCTTAGGCACAAGTGTAGGCTTATATAAATTTTATTATTATTTTTTTATATAGTTATGTAAAACTAACCTCCACTGGAAACATCCATGGTGATTTTAATGGCTGGTTAATAAATTAAAATATTAGTAGGTATTTAAAAAAAAACAAAATTCCTAATTATTATAATACATAGAGAGTGGGTATTAGGATTCGTTCCTACCAGGCCAAAATTTTATGTTTTTTATGTAATAGGTATGTTACAATTAACTCTTAAAAAATACGTGTTTCTTAATACAAAATTAACTCTCTTAGAGCCCACTTTATGTAACTACTCTGTTACAATTCACCATCAAACATTGTTAAAATAATTCATTATACAACGCTCTATTTACGGCTCACAAAATCACCATGAAATCTCATATATAAACTTTACTATCATCAATAACATTTTTCATGACGCATCCTAACTTTTAATGATATAATAACATCATCAATATTAGAGCATTTTATCCAAAAAAATCTAGCTGCTTTTCCTTTCTGCTTATAATAGTGACCTTATCTTAGTTCATTCACTAGTGAATCATCATAAAATGATATCAAAGGTCATTAAAGGCCGTCATAATAGTATTGTGATAATATCATAACATATAATGTCTTTACAACATTCTTGATTCACCCCTTTACTTCCACTCCAACATCGTGAATCACTTGATTTAAAATATAATTCATTACGAATGCACAAAAATAAGGTCTGAATAATAAAAGGAGTGCAAATCTCCCTTTTTTGTCCATAATTATAATAAAATTTAACTCCTTTAATAATATTATGAGAGGCACAATACACTCATATACTAGTGAAAAAGTAGAGAATACAAACCACTCACTCAGTGATCTAATATGAAGAAGTTAAAAATAGAGATTTGTGACGGGAATGGTGATCAAGTCACAATAGCCATGAGTGGGTCGGTTTCCAAGGAACGCATATTGCAAATTATCAGCCTTTTAGACAATAAAGATGACCGAAAGATACCAGTAATAAATAATGTCACAAAGACAGCTATGAACAAGAGCCTTGATTTGATTAAATCCCAATTAAGTAAATCATGGTTTACAAGTAAAGAACTTTCATTAATGTATCGCGAACAATATCACGAATCAATAAAACCTAGCACAATATCCACATATCTCACAAGGATCTACAACAATGGTTATCTTGAACGTAATGGTAACCGTTCATGTTGGCAATATCGCGTTGTAACAACTATTTCTCCCAAGAACGTTGAAAAAATCGTCGAAAATTTTAATCAAAAGTAATGTGACTAACTATTTTTATCACAACCTTCTAATCACAATTTTTCATCTAAGATGGGGACGTTGGTAGCTGAGCTGTTCCACTTGAATAACTTTGTACAATTTTTTTAACTTCTTCAGGAACAATGTACATGTAAGGCCAGGTGGTTTCATCTCTAATGATTTTTTTCTCATCAGCAAGTTTCTTAAGAGTTCTGGCAACATGCTCTCTAGCTTTACCAACAGTCTGTGCGATGGGTGTGGCACTTTTCGTATTAGGGTTGTCCACGAGGTATTTGATGATAGCCAATTCTGTCTGGTTAAATCCTTCTCTTCTTTCCAAAGACTTTGTAACTTGCGGCTGTAGAGGTTGTGATATTTGAATCTGTGGCGTTGACGTTTCTGCCTCTATTTTAGAGGGTTGTTGTTCTGGTATTATCGCAACGGTTCTTATCATCTCTGGTGCAATTGATGGCTTAGTGATGTATCCTCTTGATCTTTCAATCGACATTTCTTGTAATTTATCATTAACTCGTTGAAGATCCAGTCTTAACCGACTTACGTCTGACTCTAAAAATGTTATATATTCTTCAATACGCCTTAATCTCTCAACTAAATCACGTCTTATCAATGCCAATTCAATCTTGAGCTCTTCAACGATTCCATTGTTCCTATCTTGAAGACTCATTTATGGCACCTTTTTCAATATTTTGATATTAATTATGATGTTTGATGTTTTAAGGTTTTTGGTTGTGAGTGATTATAAATCAAAGGTTTATTTAAAAATGCCATATTTTCTCACATATTGTGACTATTAATCACAATGAATCTACAATCACATCATTTGTCTGGCTATAAGATCAATTTTAGTGATTATTCCAATCATGCGTCCATGTTCATTCACTACAATAGCTGGGTTACCCATGGATAATAACTTTAACACCTCATCAAGGTCCGTCTCAATAGTCACAGTGGGAAAAGGCTCTTCTAATAAATATGATATTGGAATGTTCAATAATTCTTTAAAGCTTTCATCCTTAAGTTTCTTGAGAATAGTTTCTTCACGTATACTGCCGACCATATTATCTCCCTTCATAACTGGGAGTTGTGAGATTCCATTTTTCCACATTACTTCGACTGCTTTACCGATGGTTTCCTCAGTATCTACCGTGATGACAGGTTGATGCATGATGTTCCTCATTGTGAACTTGGTCTCGGTGACTTCATTTAGGACTTTCAAAATTTTCCTCAGAGTCGAAAGGCGGGGATCAACGTCTCCAGACTCTATCCTTGCCACCAATCCCTGGCTTATGCCGGCCCTAGTTGCTAACTCCTTCTGTGTGAGGTGTGCCCTCTTCCGTAAGACCCTCAATTCTTGAGGAATTGGTGGTAATCCAACCATTTATATTGAGCCTCGGTTGATCTATATCATTCTGGATAATATTTAGCTTATGGTGACTGATGGAAATGCAGAAACGTGCTCACATCTTCGCGCGTGGTCTCGTGCAGGGTGTTGGCTTTCGACCTTTTATCTATACGATAGCCGTCGCAAATGACCTAAAAGGCTATGTTCTGAACTTGGGTGATGCTGGCGTTGAGATTTTAGTGGAAGGCGACGAGGCGAAATTGAAGAAGTTCATCACTGAGATTCATGAGAAGAAACCATCAGTTGCCAGAGTCGATGCGCTTGATGTAGCATGGGAAGCACCGATCGCGGAATTTGACAAATTCACGATAGCAGAGAGCAATGAAAAACGTTTGACTGTAAGATCTGTGATACCAACCGATTTTGGCATCTGTGACCTCTGTATCACAGATATCTACCACACAAGCCGCTGGCATAGCTACTCCTTCACATCGTGTGCACAGTGTGGACCCCGGTTCACAATGATTCGCAAGCTTCCATACGACAAGGAGAATACCTCCATGGTGGACTTCCCTTTCTGCCCCTACTGCCATTCTGAATATAACAATCCAATGAACCGGCGCTATGATGCGCAGGGTATTTCGTGCCCAATATGCGGTCCCAGACATCAACTGGTAGACAAAACAGGTAAACCGATCACTGGCGAACCACTTAGTGAAGCCGCAAAGCTCCTATCTGAAGGTTATATAGTCGCCGTGAAGGGGATCGGCGGTTTTCACGTAGCTGTGGATGCTAGCAATGAATCTGCTGTAATAGAGCTCAGGAAGAGGAGAAGGCGTCCTACCCAGCCGTTCGCTGTAATGTCCAGCTCTATTCAAAAAATAAGGAACTTTGGAGTGGTTTCACGCCAGGAAAAGGATCTGTTGACAAGCGTGCAACGCCCTATAGTAACCCTCCAGAAGTCATCACAATACTCGCTCGCGGACTCAATCTCTCCTGGTTTGGACTCAATCGGCGTAATGCTTCCTTACACTGGTATTCATCTCCTCCTCCTTGACAACTTTGCAAAAGATGCCTTAGTCATGACGAGTGGTAATCACCCTGGTAAACCAATATCAATAGATAATAAGCAGGCCCTGAAGGAACTTCGAGACATTACAGATTTCTTTCTAATGCATAATAGAACTATCGTTAATCGCTGTGACGACTCGATTATCAAAGTTGTAGAGAGGGTGCCGATGTTTTTGAGGAAGTCTAGGGGCTATGCTCCCTCCTATCTCGCAATGCCTTGGAACGTTGGTCAGAGCGGTTTAATATCAGTGGGCGGCGAGTTTAATGTAACTGGCTCGGTCTTCCTACAGGACCGCATCGTTACGACGCAGCATGTAGGGGATATTAGTGAACTGGAAACATTGGATTATCTGAAAAATGCTCTGAAGTTTATAACTAAAATTTATAACATGTCCGTCTTCTCGTCCATTGCACATGATCTCAATCCCTCTTTCCTAACGACGAGGTACGCAAAAGAACTCGCGGATCTCTATAAAGCCCAAACGATCCCGGTTCAGCACCATCACGCCCATCTTGCTTCCCTCATGGCAGACAACTCGTTGCCACGGAACGCCTCTATAGTCTGTATTGCGATAGACGGTGTAGGCTATGGAACGGACGGCATGGCATGGGGAGGGGAGATCCTCCTTGGTGGATACTCCAATTTTGATAGAGTCGCGCATCTTCGGTACCAGCCGATGCCGGGGGGAGACCTTTGCGCATATTATCCCGCAAGGTTTCTTGCTGCAATTTTATCAACAGTTATGAGCAATTCTGAAATCTCATTTTTTTTTGAGAGCGCGTATTCCCACTATTTACAACATGGCATGGATGAATTAGATGTGATATTGAAGCAGTCAAGAACCGACGATGTTTTAAAGACCTCAAGCATGGGTCGTCTTCTTGATGCTGTCGCTGTTTTGATGAACGTTTGCAGTCTCAGGACATACGAGGGAGAGCCTCCCATGCGTCTTGAGGATATTGCTAAGCGAGGTAGACCTGGAAAGGTCTCTCTCCGTCTTCCCTTCTCAAAGAAAAATGGGAAATACATCATCGATACTTCAGATTTTATACTATCCTTGCTCGAGAATATCCAAAATAGTAGAAAGGAAAATATCACATTCGAGGCTCATCGCGTCTTAGGCGTCACACTAGGCGACCTTGCCTGCAGAATTAGTGATGAAAATGGTGTACAAACCATCGGTCTAACTGGCGGTTCCACGGTTAATACGCTATTATTCAAGTATATTAAACAAACAGTCGAAAGAAATAACAAACAATTCTTATTCTATAAGACCATCCCATGCGGGGATGGCGGCACATCAACGGGTCAAGTCGCTGTTGCAGCCGCTTTTCAGTAGACTGTGACTCAATCACGCATCACATTGTGATAATATAATCGATCTAGAACCCCAAATTATCATTAATTTATTAATAAACACTTTGAATAATAAAGTCAAAGCCTCGACCTATGAAAATCTTGTACAAACCCATAGTGATTATATACGAACTTTTCATCAAAGCCATGTTAACGCTCTACCTTTGGAGCACAACCATAAAATTACCATTATTATGCGATCATGAGCTGATGGTAATCCAATGAAAAACTATAATTTGACATGAAAATCGTGATATTGTTTTTCTCATTAAAAACTCTGTGATAATTACCTTACTACGGCATAAACCACGATGCTGGTCACGATTAATGCTACTATCAGTACCATGATCTTCCTTTTCGCCGCTTTGATAGTTTCATGGGTAATATGCCAGAGATCCTCTATGCCTTTATCTCCAAGGAGGTATACATCCTCCACCTTTTTTTTAGAGAACTTCACCAAACACTCGGTTTTTTTAGAGTCTGCCAACTTTACGGTTTCTAGGATCTTTTCGATTAAAACCCCTTCTGGTATGGCTTTACCAAGTGGAGCGTACCCCTCACCTGCCTTCACACCTACAACAATATGTGTATCCGTCGTAGCAACCTCTGCAGAGTCAAAACCAGCCTTTCTCAATACCGATTGAATCTTCTCTCTAAGTCCGACGACCATATTATTTCCATCAAGGACGACATAAGCCGCCTTCTGCCTGTCAACTTCAGTAACTAGAGCCATGATTCCCGCGTCCCCTATGCCCTCCACCTTCGAATAGTGTTCAACCTTGGTGTTCGCAAAGCCAGCAAATACCTTGGATTCTCCATTTCTACCTGCTTCCTGAAGCGCTTCCACCATTGCTTCAACGAGATCTCTCTCATCCTGTTCACTGAACTCCGTATAGGCTGTGTCCATCACGTTATGGGCATCCACCACAACACCATCAGAGTACCCGTTTTCCAGTATTTTTTCCATGCAGATCTCGTGTATTCGATCTGGTAGATCCTCGGTCGGTAATGGCGATCTTGTAATCACAACTAATGGTGTTTTATCGAAAATCTGACAGGTTACTGTGACGGCACCTCTCTTTCTCACCATGGCCTGCGTGGCTGTTGGTGCACCTTCATCACCTTCGACCGATAAAATCCTCTCAATAACCCGCTCACAGTCCTTCGCCAGCACCAAATCCTTCTGATGCGTCGTTGGTGTATGGAAGACCATCGGCATCACTTGCTTGTCCAAGAAGGTTTGAGCTATCCGCGTTGGCAGAGTACTACTCCCCAAGTCCCTGAAGGGTCCTGGGTGTATCATGGGTGCAACAACTACCCCCTTCATTCCACTACCACTGAAGCTTAGGGTCCTCACCTCAACATCACCACGTACGGCCAGAATCTTGAGCATTTTTTCCAAAACCCCCGTCCTGTCAAGCATAAGAGCGTCGATGAAGGCCCTAAACAACGTGAGGCTCCCGTAGCCTAGGATCTCCTTACCCACATTTTCTATCGAGGAGAAATACCATCTCCCGAGTACGTACGAAATAATCGCCATTAGTATAAAAGCCATCGAATATGTAAAAATATTTATTATGAAAATAAACCCTGACACATATGTTAATAATGAATGTATTATTAAAATTGTTACTGGCTGAAGTAAACTCGATATAAAAAGCCATTTTTGCCTCAGCTTTGTGGTTACCCCTAGGACTATGTAACCATAAGCCACTATAATGCCACATGCAATAAAATAGGTTCGCTCAAGGAGCGTCGGGTCTGCAAGGACTCTAGAGGCAATTGCCGAGACTATCAGGCCAAATCCGATGAGGGCTGCACCGAAGGTGGTAAGGGCTGAAATCCTCCTAAAGGTCAGGATGCCATTCCCGATAACCTTGTGTAACATGAATGTGCAAAGCAGGCTGCCGAACGCAAGGGAAACAAAGCCATCAGTTATGCCGAAGAGAATTCCTTGGGAGCTCAGTGTAATGGCATACGCTATCAATCCGACGATAGTGCCAAGTAAAAACAACTCAGCAATGAGAACGCTCTTGCCTGGCAAGCTGAATAGGTTACTATACTTCTTGGCTAGCTTCTCGGCGGATGCCACCGACTCCTATCCCCGTGTCATCAATACGGTGAAAAGTTAAAAACTTATGCGGTGGTAACCATTTTAAACCCCCTATACCCTTCGTAGTGATAGGTGCATTCGATGGTTCGCGTATCCTGGGAAAGCGGTGTTGTCGTGAAGACTGAAAGCTCCAAATTAATCTTGGATCCCATCAACCATATCGGTTCAGCCGACTGCGCCTTCATCTCCCATGCCCATAGGGACCATACCGGCGCCTTCATTGACACCAAGAAAACCAAGTATTCTACTAAGGAAACCATCGCCCTCTTCGAGGCAATAACCGAAAAAAAGGTCAGAAACGTCGTATCATGCGCCTATGGTAAACCACTGAAACTTCATCAGAGTGAGCTAAAGATCATCAATTCCGGCCACGTATTCGGCTCTGGTAGCCTCCTTCTAAATGAAGATGCTGTGACTTTCTTCTATACGGGGGACTTCAACTTTACCGATACCCTAACCCAGAAGGCCATAACCCCACAAGAATGCGACATTATGGTCGTAGAAACCACGTACGGAAGACCCAACTTTTTATTTCCCCCAAGGGAGGAGGTCTACGACAGCATAGTCGATTGGGCAGCAAAGACGATAATGGATGGGGATCTCCCGTGCATCCTCGCTTATCCTGTGGGAAAGGCCCAAGAGGTTACAAAGCTCTTCAACCTCTATACATCAATTCCCGTAGTCACCCACCCCTCCATTACCAGGACGAACTCGACGGTAAACGCCTTTGGTGGGGATCTTACCTATTACGACCTCTCGAGGGAGGGAGAGGAACTCATCAGGAGCAAGAGCTGCGTCTGCCTCTTCCCGACGTCGTACCATCCAGGGACTCTGAAGATGGTCTATCGGGATGCCAGGGTCGCAATCGTAACGGGCTGGGCTTTAAGCTTTGGGAGACGTAGTGCTGATGATGCATTCGTCCTGAGCAGTCACGCCGATTATGGCCAGCTGATGCACTTTGTAAAGGCATGTAAGCCTAAAAAAGTCTTCACGATTCATGGCTACGCTGAGGACTTTGCGAATAAACTCAAAAGGGAAGGTATTGAGGCTAAGCCTCTCTGCTGACTTAAATTCCGGTCAACGCATGGGCCATTATGACAGTGACTATCACTAAGACGGATCCTACAACAACATATGTCGGCTTTATCTTTATTCCCTGGGTTTCATCCTCGAAGAAACGCATTAGTCCTGCGCCGGTCATTGGCATTGGTGCCTCTTTCTTCTTGTCGCTCTTTGGCATATTGCCCACCTAGACCTCTTATAATGAAGAAGTATCCTCTTTTAAGCATTATGTATATTACCTTCTTTATACTATATTATTAGCGTTTAATCTAAAAGGAGGACTCTTTATTGGGCAACTCAATTTCCAGCGGTAGAGACGCTTACAACAGTGTCTTGATGAGCTTGGAAAGCCATCACGAGATGGTTATGAAGTCCTTACCCTTGATTGCCAGCGAGAACGTTCCAAGTCCGGCAGTTAGGGAGGCTATGGCAAGCGACTTCGGGAATAGGTATGCGGAGGGATGGGTGGGTGAAAGGGTTTACGCCGGCTGTAAGCACCTTGACGAAGTTGAGGCAGTAGCCATAGAGCTTGGAAAAAAGCTTTTTCACGCGGAATTTATTGATGTGAGGCCCGTATCCGGTGTCTTAGCAAATTTGACCGCGTACTCGGCCTTCGCCAACCCTGGTGATGTACTTATATCCTGCACCATCCCCACGGGCGGTCACATAAGCCATTCGAAGAAGACCCTGGGAGGGACCGCCGGAGCCATAAGGGACCTAGATGTCTATAATTATCCTTTCGACGAAGAGAACTTTACGATAGACGTCGACAAGACGGCACAGTTGGTGAGAGACCTCAAAGATCAAGGGAAGCCTCCCAAGATATTCGTACTGGGTGCGAGCGTCTTCCTCTTTCCACACCCAGTCAAGGAGATAGTCGAACTGGCTAAGACCTATGATGCTAAGGTGGTCTACGACGGTGCCCACGTGGCTGGTTTGATAGCCGGTGGCATATTCCAAGATCCTATAGGCGATGGGGTTGATGCCTTTACAATGAGCACCCACAAGACTCTGGCCGGTCCGCAGCACGGTGCGATCGCCTCGTGGTTGAAGTATGCGGAACCAATCAAGCGCGCAGTCTTCCCTGGGCTGTCTAGCAACCACCATCTCCACGCGGTGGCTGGAGTTGCGATCGCATTCGCAGAGGCGCTTGAGTTCTACCCGGAGTACGCCAGGAATATCGTGATAAACTCCAAAGCGCTGGCCCAGGCGTTATACGAGCGTGAGATCAACGTCCTCTACGAGAAAAAGGGTTTCACGGAGTCGCACATGATGATAATTGATGTTACAAAGTACGGGAACGGCTTTGAAATTGAGAAGAGGCTGGAGGACGCCAACATAATTGTGAACAGAAACCTCCTGCCGTACGATAAGCGGATGGGTAGGGACTACAAGGCGCCTGGCGGAATCAGGATTGGCACCCAAGAACTTACCCACCTCGGGATGAACAAGTCTCATATGGTAGATATAGCCGAACTCATAAAGAGGGTCATAGTCGACAACGAGGATCCGATGAAGGTAAAGTCGGAGATTGCTGAATTACGCAAAAACTTCCAGAAAGTGAAATACTGCTTCTCCTCGTCGCATGATGCCTATGAGTATGTAAAGATAAGGTA
>CAZNTO010000001.1:51130-53657 GCA_964576015.1 uncultured Nitrososphaerota archaeon | reverse complement strand
TGAAATACTGCTTCTCCTCGTCGCATGATGCCTATGAGTATGTAAAGATAAGGTAATTAAAATGGCAACAGTAAAAGATCTGATGAACCCTAAAGTGTTCTACGCGGAGGTTCCAAGTAGTAGAGAGCAGGTCCTCAAGACACTTCAGGAGAAGAAGATCTCTGGTATACCCGTCGTGAAGAAGGGAACTAAGAACCTGATTGGAATCATAACAAGGGAGGACCTCCTGCGGCATTCGGACGAAGAGCAGTTGGCTCTGATAATGAGCACCAAAGTTGTAACGGTTTCCCCGGAGACCCCCTTTGAGGACTGTCTCAAGCTAATGAAAGAGAAACGATACCGACGTCTACCCGTTGTCTCAGGCAACGAAATTCAGGGTATAATAACGGTGGGCGACATAGTTCATAAAGTCGTTGCGACATCAGGTTCATGCGCTAAAGTAAAGGACTTCATGAAGCACACTTTATTCAGTTGCTGGGGCAATACTCCGGTCTATATAGCCAGCAAGATGATGCGCATGGCCAACGAGTACGTTATATTGGTTATCGACAACAAAGAGAACGTAGCAGGCATAGTATCAAACACGGACCTAATCCGCTTGGTTGAGATCAATATAGAGGAGAGAAAATCTGTCCTGAAATCCAGCTCTGAGAGCCAGGAATGGGACTGGGAGACCTCCTCCATCCTCTACATCACCAAAGGCAAGATAGCCCTTCCAAACATCCCCCTCCACAAGGTGATGTCTACCCCCTGCATAACTATCAGTGAGACCGCCTCCATAACAGAGTGCGCCAGCAAAATGCAAAAGTCTGACATCGATCAGCTGCCAGTAACAAATGCGAAGGATGAAATAATAGGCATGATCTACGATATCGATCTGATAAAATCACTTTGATTCAATAAACTGCCCTAGCTCCATATTCTCCTTCTTCTTCGGCGGAATAAGCATCCTTAGGCCTTTTTCGATCAGGCTAATCTGTTGATCTATAAAGACTCCCAGTTCGTATTCTTTGCTCAGGGCAAAAGCCGCTTCTAAATACTTGTTTATGTTGCCCTCATGAACTGTGAGTATCAGGTTGCCGTTGCATTTCATGCAGACCCCCTTTAACGGAATCCTCCTGTATTTCGCTCCACACTTTGTACACCTAAATGTCTGCGTAGAGAATGCCCTCATGTTCCCTGCTAGGTCAGGTATGAAGTGGTGCTTCAACAACCTCTCAGCGACGTCCTTGCTGTTCACTGCCCTGATCTTGTTGGCTAACTGAAGCTGCTTCTTGACCTTGTCCATCATGGTCTTGAGCTTATCGTAGGCGGTGGTTAGCGGCCCCCCATCTATACCTTGGGTGTATATTACAAAGGAAAAGTTAGTGTACTGTTCCGGCTTCCCTAACCTGTTTTTCATAATTTGTATTATCTTTAAAGCCTCTTTTGGTTCTTTGTAATTCTCGCCAAGAGCATAAAACTCTAGGGGCAACAGCTCAACAGTCTCCATGTTATGGCACTCATCATCAACCTCCGAGGGGTCTATTATAGTTGTCATCACAAGGGGAGCGTCCATCAGCCCTCCAATTTTCTCGGGGAGGTATGCCTTTGAGAAATCAATCAGAGCCTCCAAAGCTAGCATTACCGAATCCTCATCACCATCACAATTTCTTCTCTTTGCAGCATGCCAAAAGGGGTGCGCGTAACATACAGAGGCTTTCGTAAAGCCGATTATCCTGCCAGTAATGCCTGCCGAGGTGTGGGGGGCGAGCCCAATGACAAGCTGACCAACAAGATCGTCATAAGTCCTTAAGTTGTAGTAGGGTTCCATTTGGTATACTTGGGTAAGCAATTCATCTGTGTATTTCGAGACTCTGTAGAGATACCTTCCACAGGCTTCAGGCACGATAATGTCCTGAACTTTGAGTTCTACGAGTTGATTCGGATCGGTAAGATCCTTGCCTTTGTAATCCTTATCGTAACCAAGCTCCTTCAGTTTCTCTATGCCCGTTCGGATCTCGGAGGGTTTGAAGTGGGTAAGAGGTGCATTGGTTATGTCGAATCTAATGGTTCCATCTTTGTAGACGAATATCTTGTGTTTACTCCTAAGGATCCCCTTCTCTAGGATTTCAGGTGTTTTTGTTGGGTTTGAGAGTCCTCTTACGCCTTTAATCACTTGCTTTTTCATTATCCCCAATTTACCGAGCAAGTTCTCGTAGCCCTCTATAGAAACCAGGCGGTTTTTGTATGGTGTCATCTGGATCCCACACTTTGGGCATAGACCTTGAACACTCACATAAGCATCGCATTTAGGGCAGTTATAGATCTGAACTGTCCTGTTCCCGCATCTTCTGCACACATTTTCGTATGTTGTTGTATTGCATTTGGTACATCGCTTGAGGATTAAGGATGTTTCAAAACTTCCTTTCTTAACAGCTTTGGTCAAATCGCGTTGAGAGCCGCCGGCCAGGTTCACCGGAAAGAGCATATGAATAGGAGGGCGCATAACTCTCTCCTTTGCTTTTTCAGGTCTTCCCATCCTGGC
>CAZNTO010000001.1:26345-51030 GCA_964576015.1 uncultured Nitrososphaerota archaeon | reverse complement strand
CCTTTGAGAGGTTCTCTCAGCCATTCTTGCAGGATTATAATCTCCTCTATGCTTATGTCCTCCCAGAAGTAAGTGTACCTAGGATGGAGAGGTATGGATAGTAAGCTTGATATGCTCAATGCCTCTTCAGGGGTCGGTTTAACCATTAAAGGATTTTCGACAAACTCTTGCAGCCTTTCAACCTTTAAACCAAGCTTATCAGCTAAAATATCATATCGCTTCTCAAATTTCTCATTCATAACCTTTCGAAGCTCATCGGACCAAATCTCTTCACAGTAACCAGCCGGCATCAGCCTATGATTATTTTCGAGAAACTCGCCGACTGAAACAAGCATATCCCCTAGGAACAGGATCTCCTCAACATCGGCTTTAATCTTTACCGCCGTTGCTTCATCTTCAACCCTCACAACGTCTCCATTCTTCAACTTTACAATCGGCCCCTCCACAGTATCAACAGGTGTTATAGTTGCGCTCTTGCCAGGTCTCTCTACCCTCAGCTGCGTGCCAACCGCTATGAAACTGTCGAGTATAACCATAGTTGCAGGATGTAAGCCCACTGCAGCCAGACCAGTATTTCTTGCCCTACCATAGCGTAGCCTAAACCCGCCTGGCACTGACGGATGGGAAAATATTGGTCTTCCACCGACCACATCAACGAGATATTTTGTATCCGGAGAAATTTTGGCAGTTACATTCTCTTCATTATCTTCTTTTTTGACCTTAAGCCAGTCCCAATCAGAGATTCCTACTTTATCTACTATCTTCTTCAGCTTCGCCGCCTTACCGTAGACCCCATCGTTTATCACCCTTAGCGCCCCGCCCCTGACACTGTTGGTTTCGATCCTATCCAGATTTCTATAAACCGATATTTGGTAGTTGTCAGTGGGGGGACCAGTCACCTCAATCGGTAAGTAATTGAGTATCCTGCGGAGGTCCTCATCAGTAGGGTGGTATTGAAATCCCGTCACCTTTCTCTCGTACAGTCTTAACTCTTCAATAAACCTGCCAACCTCTTGCTCGGTGATCTTGTATCTGTCAATGTGTAGCAAGATCCGTATGTAATCGGCAAATAGAACGGTTAAAGCCTGTTCTGTTCCTCCAGCTGACCTCATGGGTCCAGCATAGTGTACAGCTAAGTATCTGCTACGATCAGGATTGGTCTTAATCTCTACTTTCTCTATCCCTTGAAGCGGCGCGGCCGTTATTCCTTCCGTCATTATTGCCAGCGCTATCCTCAATGCTTTTTCCGCGCCAGTCCTATCATCGTATTTGCCAAACTTACCATTTATTATCTCCTCGATGATCTTGAAAGCAGTGTCCTCGCGGGAGAATTGCGCAGTTAATTCTCGAATCCTCTCCGCGACCCCCGGCACCCCTATCAGTCCCTCAACCCTCGCTGCTAAATCCTGCGCCTTATATATCTCCGTCCTGTCCATCGGATCTAGCCCCTTCGAGCGTACCTCATCAGCGATCTCGTAGAGATCAGTGATCATTTCATCAAGTTCTTTGAAGTACTTCTGCGTTGAAAGATCAGCTATCATAGGATCGCCTCAATAATCTGGATCACGATTACCATGGCTAATGGTGTTGTAAAGTTATCATCAATGCCAAACTCCATAAGATCAAAGATCAAAAAAATCAGTCCCACCGCTATTACTGTAATAATATTGCAATGTAAGAGATATGCTATAGACATAGCAGCTAAAAGCCCAGCAGTGGTTCCTTCTATGGTCTTGTTTGGCTTAATTTGATGCCTACCAATCCCCACACCTACCACTGCAGCAATAGCATCACTGGCAAGCGCAGTAGTTAAACCCACAGTAACGGCTCCTCTGCTCATGAAAAAAATCGAGACTACCGCTGCAATACAAAAGTATACATATGCCGCGAGCGCGTTCTTCTCAGTCTGCCTCGCAATAAGATCTGCAGTTTTAACCAAGGGAAACAGGGAATGCACCCTTATCCGCACGAACTCCAGCATAATGAAGGCAATAAGGGCCGCAGAAGTGTAAAGAATTGCCACGTCTCTTCCAAAAAAGACATAAACTAGAGGAACGGTAACCCCGCTCATATGAAAGGTTTTTCGCATGAGCTCCCGCTTAAACCTCTCTTTCATTTACTCCTTCCTCTATGCCTCCAATAATCTCTTTTATTGATGCACTTATGCCCTTCTCTTCTATCACGGTTCCAGTTACTATGATGTCTGCTCCCGCCTTGGCAATATTTCTGGCTTGTTCTCTCTTCCTTATACCTCCCCCGACTATTAGCCGCGTCTCATTAACAACCTTCTTAACAACACTCACCATCGTTGGAGAAATTGGTACCTCTACACCGGATCCGCGTTCGAGATACACGAACCGCATTCCCATATATTGGGCAGCAAGGGCGTAGATAGCCGCTGCCTCTGGCTTCTCGTAGGGGATCGGGTTGGCTTGACTGATAAACCCTGCAGTACCTCCGGGACTGATAATGATGTAGCCTAAGGGGATGGCCTCAAGATTGTACGCCTTTACCATCCGCGACCCAATGGCTTGGGCACCAGTGATATAGAACGGATTTGTGGAGTTCAATACTGACATAAACCATACAGCGTCCGCATACTTGGAAACTCCAAAAAGGTTACCAGGGAACAGTATTACGGGGAGATCTGAGCCCGTCTTTAGTCCTTTTATCAGCTCATCAACGATCTCGCCACCTATGCTTGTGGAACCTCCTAGCATTAACGCCGAGGTCCCAGCCTCCTTTGCCTCCTGTGAAACCCTCCTCGCGAGCTGAGGGTCGCACTTATCCGGATCTATCAATGCGATGTGAATGCAACCTTTCTCATTTATTTTCGAGTTTAGAAGTTTTTCCACTTTCCTCATTAGGTTTCACCGGCTTTCCTAAGCCATAATACTTATCCACAAATTTACCATATGCGTCAACGGGCTCTTCTATATGTGATACTAAAATGCCATCTTCCATAATATTACATCTGCCGCATCTAATCGTAGCCTTGCCCTCTTCTCGGTTGATTGATATGCTAAGGGTCTTCTCTCCACAGTTAGGACAGGTAAAGATCTTTGGGATCGTCTTCCGCATCCGCTTTACTACCTTTTTCCTCTTCCTGCCACCCATTTATACCATCTCGACTCCCGTCTTCCTCTTACCATCTAAAACTTCGCAATAATAACCTTTCTATGGTGCAATATGTTGTCTAAGTTAATACTTTAAGCTATTTTGAACTCGTTCTGCTCCACTTGCTCACGTTGAGTTCAAGCCCGTAGGGTCCGTTCTTTGAATAACACCCCTCGACTCTGAGCAACGTACCAGGTTTGGCTATCCTCTTTACTTGAAGAGCCTTGTCATTCCAGAAAATTACCGACAAAACGGTCTTGCCATCCTTGAGGAGAACCTTCGCATAACTCTTACCACTGTAAGTAGTTTCTACGTTAAAGTCTCTCTCGACAACTCCCTCGATGGTAAGATCTGACATATCTGGCTGTATATCCGCTAACCTCTTTACATCTACCTTCGAGTAGGCAATATCCTTGCCGTCTATTCGTATTAGACTTTCATCATTTATGTGTAACTCTGCCTCACCGTGAAAATCAGGCTTAATAGTTCCGCCAACGATATCCACAGCCACCCCCTCCTTCAAATTGAGCAGTAGAGAGTCCGATGGGTTCCACACCAACACTCTAGTCATTCCTTCTTCGCGTTTGAAGAGAAAAGCGACAACTCTTCCTTGACCGCCGTCCCTCCTATTGAATTCAATAGGGTCATAGACCCTCCATAGCCTACCTCTATGAACTGATTCCTCTGGCAGAACCTCTAATGGCAGATTCTGGGAAAGCTCCAGTCTGCTCTTGTTGCCCATATGTACCTCAATATCACCATTCAACCCTTCCTTGGTGTAAGCAGAAAATATCGTAACTTGTGCCCCCACCCTCATTTCGTGCAGATAAGCCGTCTTATTGTCCCAAAAAACAAGGGTCGCCCTGCCCGTCTCATCAGATATAATCGCCCTACCTACCCTTCCAGTCGTCCCGTTTTTCTTGGTGAATTCCTTGGGTGATCCTACCTTCTCTATTTTTACGCTAATTGTTACATTATTTATGTTGGGCACGAGATCCTCGATCTTAACTACTGGTTTGGCTACCTGCTCCTCAGAGAGGGTAATCCCTAGGTCTCTAGCAACCAACCGCACTGCAACTTCATCATTGATTAAGTGACCTAGACTCTCTTTTTTGTCCTCAATTTTCTTGCTCACTTCGTTTACAGAAAGTCCTGACTTCTTAACTAGGATGGAAAAAAGTCCACCAAACTCGCTCATCATTACCGCCGCTACTGTTTGTCGAGCGCTACAATGATGACGGTTATGGCTAATAGAATAACGGCTACTCCTGCAATGATGTTGAAAATGGTTGCTGCATCCATAAGCTATAACCTCAAACGCTTTGCTTCTTCCATTCACTATTAAGCCTTATAAAATCACTGTCAGGGGCTTCAAACTTTTCAAACCTCCCGAGTCGTTCTGCAATGGCTTGAGCAAGAATATGGTAACACAGATTAACCTTTCTTCGTATTACAACATTGATATAAAAATCATCACATTGACAGTAGAACTCAGGGATTAAGAAATACTCCTTCTCCCTTCCAACGACTATCCAAACTATCCTCCCACTCGGCTTGAAGGTATACTTCTTCACTGCCATCGAGGAAACTGCCTCTTCAGCCTTTCTAAATTTTGCACCGTAGGTCTTTCGGAATATCTCCTTCGACTCCTCTGAGATCCCTCTTTCCCTCCCTATCTCAAAGAGAAGATTATGTAAATCGGCGCCCATCTCAAGTCCTCACTTAAATTAATGAGCAAGAAAATAAATAACTGTCTCTGCAATTGAAACCTTCGTGGGATATTCTTTGGACTATGATGTCATAATTGTTGGGGCAGGTCCGGCAGGAATGTTCGCAGCCCACGAGATAGCCAATAATAGCAAAGGTGCGCTATCCGTCTTGATAGTGGATCAGGGCTATGATGTGGAGAGAAGAAAGTGCCCTGTACAGAATTACAAGACATGCACAAAATGTCCTGTTTGTAGCATAATGAGCGGCGTTGGTGGCGCCGGCACCCTCTCAAGCGGTTTATTGAACCTAAGGCCAGACATAGGCGGCGATCTGAGGGAGTTTACGGACAGCGAGAGAGAAGCTGACGATCTTGTAAGTTATGTCGATTCCATCTTCCTAAAGTACGGTGCTCCAAAGGAGTTATACAGAGGGGACGTTGAAGAGGCAATATCCCTGCAAATAAAGGCGGCTTCTGTCGGAATAAAGTTTCTCCCGATCACACAGCGTCATATAGGAAGTGACGGTGCTCCAAAAGTCATACGCAACTTCAAAGAAGACTTGGAGCGGATGGGCATGAAGTTCCTCTTGGAGACTCATGTTCACGATGTCCAAAAGAATCAGATAGTCCTTGATGACGGTTCTGCAATAACAGCACGATACATAATATTGGCTCCAGGCAGAGTCGGTGCGAACTGGGCAGCAGATGTTGCGCGCAGACTCTCGATCCCGACCAAGCACGAGCCCTTAGATATCGGTGTAAGGGTGGAAGTTCCTGCCTTTGTCATGGCACCAATAGCGAAGGTAAACCGGGATCCAAAGTTCCACATTTACACTGATACCTACGATGATTTTGTAAGAACCTTCTGTGTTAATCATCAGGGTTACGTTGTTAAGGAAGTGTACGATGGCCTTGTTGGTGTAAACGGCCATTCGATGACTGGGACGCTCTCTGAAAACAGTAATTTTGCATTCTTGGTGAGGGTGGTACTTACAGAACCTATCGAGGACACTACCGCATACGGCAGATCTGTGGTCCAACAGGGGACAATTCTAGGTGGCGGTGAGCCCTTAATACAGAGGCTGGGGGACCTGCGAATGGGCAGACGCTCAACATGGGTCAGGATCTCACACAGTAATGTAAGACCGACGCTGAGATCAGCCACCCCCGGCGATATTGCAATGGCGATGCCACACAGAATAGTTACCGACATATTGGAAGGTCTCGAGAAACTCGACGAGATAATACCTGGCGTCGCAAGCTCCTCTACACTACTATATGCCCCTGAGATCAAATTCTCCGCAAACAAGTTCCAAGTCAATAAGAACTTGGAGACGCCCGTGGAAAATCTGTTTGTATCGGGAGACGGCGTCGGACTATCACGGGGCATCGTTGGAGCAGCTGCAAATGGTATCATAGCTGCCAGGGGTATTCTGAAGAAAGAGGGCTTACCTTGAACGTTTGAATTTTTTAATAATTTTTTTTTAAAGCAAATAGTGGGGCTGCCCGGATTTGAACCGGGGTCACCAGGGCCCGAGCCTGACAGTCTAGACCAAGCTAGCCTACAGCCCCACAAACTACGTTAGAATGAAAATCCGACATCTTTATACTTTTTCGTAGGAAACCATTTTTACCCTTTCAAGCATAACACTGGATGGTGGCATAGGTGGAGACTGTAAAGGAGCTCATCATGAAGCGGATAATAGGCGAGATCATCCTCTCCAATACGCCTGGTGAGATAATGAGACGCTGGCGGGAGGTGTTCGGCATTACCCAACTCGAGATAGCAGGGAAGCTTGGGATCTCCCCTTCAGTGATAAGCGATTATGAAGGAGGCAGACGAAAGTCTCCTGGTGCCACATTCATAAGGCGCTTTGTAATGTGCCTGATAGATATAGACGATACAAGTGGTAGTAGAGTGCTAAAACAGTTCTCCTCCCTGGTTCGAGTATCTTCTGATGCGATACTAGACCTCTACGAGTTCCCTTCCCCCATCCCACTGAAGGACGTAGTAAAAATGGTCGACGGCGTGTTCCTTGCGTGTGACTATTTAGCGGAGAAGAAGCTTCTGGGCTACACTGTTGTTGATAGTATCCGCGCAATTCTTACAATGTCAGGGTCTGACTTCCTGCAACTCGTTGGTACTACTACGGAGAGGGCAATAATCTTCACAAAGGTCTCCACCGGTCGTTCTCCAATGGTTGCCGTGCGTGTGACTCCGCTAAAGCCTGCCGCCGTAATACTGCATGGCGTTACACACCTTGACAAGATAGCGGTTGAACTCGCGAAGGCTGAGCGCATTCCATTAATCCTTTCAAGTAAGCCCAATGTAGATGATCTAATCAAGTCCCTCCATACTCTTCGAAGCAAATCGTCATTAGTCGAATCATAATAAGTCAAAGGGCGAAGCCCTAATATACTCGTCTTTTTACTAGTAGGAAAAAACGGTGGTCTCGGTGAAGCCTATAATCGATGTGGCAATCTCCGGCTGGGGTTCCTATATCCCCATGTACCGCATAGCGGTGGAAGAGATAGCCAGAGTTTGGGGTAAGTCTCCCAAGCATTTCCGAGAAGAACTGCTGATCGACGAAAAGGCAGTGGCAGGCATCGACGAGGACGTGGCGACGATATCCGTCGAAGCCTCGAAGAATGCCCTGAATAGGGCGAGTCTCAACCCGAAGGAGCTAGGAGCGGTCTTCGTCGGCACGGAATCCAAACCATACGCGGTGAAACCTACCGGCACGATTGTAGCCGAGGCAATAGGAGCAACGCCGCGGGTTCTCTCTGCCGACATGGAATTTGCTTGCAAGGCAGGTACGGAATGCCTCCAATGTTGCATCGGTCTTGTAGGGTCTGGGATGATTAACTATGGTCTGGCAATAGGTGCGGACACGGCCCAAGGTGCACCAGCCGACCCCTTGGAATATTCTGCGGGCTGCGGAGGTACTGCCTTAATCGTTGGACGCAAGGATAAGGAGAAGGAGCCCGTAGCCATTCTAGAGGGCTCCGTCTCTTATGTTACCGATACTCCAGACTTTTGGAGAAGGCCGAAGCGTGATTACCCCTCCCATGCCGAGGCCTTCACAGGCGAACCCGCCTACTTTACCCACATAACCTCAGCGACTAATTTGCTGTTGGAGGAACTATCACTCATGTCCACTGACTTCAAGTACGCCGTTTTTCATCAACCAAATGGGAAATTCCCGTTAAGGGCAGCGAAGATTCTGGGTTTTAAGAAAGAACAGGTCGAACCCGGTCTACTGGTGCCGTACATCGGGAACCTTTATGCAGGTTCATCGTTGACTGGGTTTTCTGCTATATTGGATGTGGCAGCTCCTGGCGACAGGGTCCTTTTAGTTAGTTTTGGTTCTGGGGCCGGCAGCGATGCTTTCAGTTTTGTAGTTCAGGAAGGCGTTCGAACCAAGCGGGATATGGCTTCGAAGGTTATGGACTACATAAAGAGGAAGCAGAACATTGATTATGCTATCTACTGTAAATTTAGGGGAAAGATCGTTCTTTAGAGAGTGATGTTGATGCGTAGGGTTGCTATTTTGAGTTGTGGTCTCACAAAGGTAGAAAAACACTGGAGGAAGTCCCTAAGAGAACTATTTGGTGATGCCGCTAAGGAGGCTCTCAAGGATACTAGGATACCTGGCATTGATGCCTTAATAGTCGGGAACATGTGTGCATCCGATCTCTCCGATCAAAATAACATAGGCGCCCTCCTTGCTGATTATTTAGGTATAATTCCGTCAACTGCCTACCGTGTTGAAGCCGCCTGCGGTTCTGGTGGAGCTGCCATTCTCGCTGCATATGCATCTGTGGCATCTGGCATGTACGATTTTGTCATGACGGGGGGCGTCGAAAAACTTACAGACGGCGTAGGAGGTGATACTACCTACTCCTTGGGCAAGGCTGCGGATGCAGAATACGAACTGTTCTTTGGCTCAAGTTTTGTGAGCCTCAACGCATTAATCATGAACCACTACATGCACGTTTATCACGTCTCCAGAGAGGCATTTGCCGACTTAGCAGTCTTCATGCATAAGAACGGAGCGAGAAACCCCTATGCTCAGCTTCCATTTGAGATCACAAGGGAGACCGTTCTGAACTCTGAGTTGATCGCTGACCCCATAACTCTCTATGACTGTGCGCCAGTGGGCGACGGTGCTGCAGTCGTAATCATGTGCCCCCTCGAAGATGCACCCAAATACTCAGACAACTTCGTCGAGATTACCGGGGTTGCCGGTGCGACTGATACGATCAATATCTCTTCAAGGTCTGACCTCTTGTCCTTAAATTCCACAGTTGTTGCAGTGAATAAGGCCTATAAAATGGCAAAGGTAACCCCGGCTGACATAGACGTAGCCGAGATTCACGACACTTTCACCATCACCGGCGCCCTATCCATAGAGGATCTTGGTTTCTCTAAGAAAGGCAAGTTCAACAAATTGCTCTCCGATGGAGCCTTCGAGCCAGGGGGGGTAGTCGCAATAAATCCGAGCGGTGGTTTGAAGTCAAGAGGGCATCCTGTAGGTGCAACAGGCTCATATCAAGTCGCAGAAGTAACGATGCAGCTTATGGGGAAAGCAGGAAGGATGCAAGTTCCTAATGCCGAAGTGGGTCTGACCCAGAACATAGGAGGATCTGGCTCCAGCACTTATGTAGCAATCCTAAGAAGGGCAAGATAATGTCAGTACCAAGATATTGGCGCGAGATTCCTGAGAGGTCGCGGCTAGAAGCCAGCAAGTGTACAACATGTGGGAATATAATTTACCCACCCAGAGCAAGATGTGCCAAGTGTGGGAGTGACTCGATTGGGCCATACCAATTGCCAGAGAGGGGGAAAATACTCACCTTTACAGTCATTCGTAACCCCCCTCGCGGCTTTGAGAAGATGGCGCCTTTCATCTTGGGTATTATTGAGCTTGAAGATGGCGCAAGGCTGACGACCCAGATCACCGACGCCATGCCGCAGGAAGTTATTATAGGGATGCCTGTAGAAGCAGTATTCCGCAAAGTATCTGAGGATGGAGACTCTGGAATAATTCAATACGCAATCAAGTTCCGGCCTGTTTTTTGATTTAAGCCTGTATAAACCTTTTTTAAATACAACTCACCAAACTACTTCTGGTGCTTGAGGTTGCCTTCAGATAACCTGCGAGAGTTCATACTCTCGTCCCTCTCTAACGAAGTCAGGACTGAGGTCTTGAAGCTTATTAGTAGAGAGGGGCCGCTCTCCTTTACAGAGATTATGGAATGTCTCGATATGAACCCGAAGAGCGACGCGGGCAAGTTTGGGTATCACCTCAGAATGCTAACTGATGCAGAACTCCTCAGATCGGACGAGACCTCGGGGAAGTACTATCTCACCTTACTGGGTCAAGATGTAGCTGACTTCATCTACGGCGTTGAGGACGCGGTCAGGCGAAAGAAGGGCGAGATGCTAGTGAGGACCTCAAGCCTCACGATCGAACCCTTCGATAGGAAGAAGATCGTTGATGCCTTGATGCGAGAGGCAAGCGTCCCTCGAAAGCTGGCGGAGTCCATATCAAAGGAGGCAGAGGACAGGCTGAAGAAACTGCAGGTTAGGTATCTCACAGCCGCTCTCATCAGAGAGTTCGTCAACGCCATCCTCTTAGAAAAAGGTCTGGAGGAGTACCGCCACGTTCTAACCAGACTGGGACAACCAGTTTATGACGTTACTACTGCCATAAAAAATGCTGCATTCCGAGAATACCCCTCACCTGAGAGAATTCACGCTCTGGCAGGTGATGCGGTGCTAGAGGAATATATGTACCTTAAAGTTCTGCCTAGAACTATAGCTGATGCCCATCTATGTGGCGCGATACACCTGAATAACGCGAATTATTGGATACTCCGACCATCAGACATCCAACATGACATGCGTCCCATACTTGAAGGTAAAATTCCTGCCGATGGCACTGGACTGTCTCTCCCAGCTCATTTCTCTCCTAAGACGCTTCAGGGTGCCCTATACGCAATAGGCTCTCTGCTTAGCTCTACCTCCACCTGCGTCTCCAATTCCCAATCTTTGGGATTCTTCAATATATTCTTAGCTCCTTACATAAAAGGCCTCAAAGGCAACGATGTTCGGTCGATCCTGAAAGATTTCCTGTACGACTTAAATGCAAAATTCAATGGAATCCTAGGCTCGACTGTAGCATTTAATGTGGAACTAGAGATCCCAGAGTTCTTGGAGAGCGTAAAGTGTGTCGGGCCAGATGGTGCAGAAGGCGTCTACGGTGATTATTATGAGGGGTCTCTACGTTTACTGGAGGCCCTCTTGGATGTCCTCAAAGAGCCCGATGGTGCCTCAAAACCACTACTAAATCCAGCAGTCTTTGTTAAGATAAGGAAGAAGGCTCTGGTAACCGGCAGCGCCCAGGACTGTCTGAGGAAGGCATACCAGATTGCTGTAAAATGGGGCACCGTCTACTTTGTAAATCACACGCTCCCGTGGCAGCTGGATAATGTATCCTACAACTCCGACCTTTCGCGGGTGGATTCCAGCTGGAAGGACTGGGATAGTGGCACTCTCAGGGTCGGGGCGCTTGACAACGTCACCATTAACCTCCCCAGGATCGCTTACGAGTCAAATGGTGATGACGATCGGCTTATGGAGCGCTTAAGGGAATTACTGGAGCTGTCAAGGGAGGCGCTGTCGATTAAGAGGCAGATCCTTGAAGAGCGCATCTTCTCGGATAAACTTTTACCGCTCTTCAGAGAAAGCATTGATGGTGGTAGTTATTTTAGACTTGGCGACTCGCCGGGAATAATAAGTTATGTGGGGTTGCCTGAAGCTGTGAGATATCATACAGGCTTAGATATAGCTGACAGCGAAGACGCCCTGAAACTTGCCACTAAAATTGTGGGCATCATGGATAATTATACAGCAGAAGTTACGTCCCCCCTGCGTCTGCTCTCTTCCAGCATAACCTTCGAGCCGGCAGCACAGCGTCTCACGAACTTGGATGTGACTGCCGGTTACTTAAAACCAAAATCAACTTCATGCTATACGGAGCATTCAAACCTACCCCTAACAACAGCCATCCCGCTTAAGGCGAGACTTAAGGTGGAGGAGGCATTCCAACAGATAACAAAAGGTGGGCACATCTTCGACATCCGACTGGATGAGCCCTTCCCGACAGAAGAAGTACTGGCCAACTATACCAAGAGGATAGTCGAGACAACAGGCATTGGTTTGCTGACATTCACGAGGGACTATACCTACTGTGGACATTGTAAGTTAGTATCTTACGGATTCCGTGCGAAGTGTCCACGTTGCGGATATGATGGGAACCGTCTGGTATTATATACAAAGACCTTTGGCAAATACAAGCACTCGAAGATGTGGAGTGTCGACGACAAGGAATTTGCTACTACACACCAACGCTTTAAACTGTAACTCTTTAACCCTTTACAGTAAGTAGCATGATTGCCTGAGCCAGATCGCCATTTGCAGTCTCGAGGGCCTTTCTAGCCACCTCTATACTTACGCCAGTTTGAGCGGAGACTAGTTGCGCATCTTCATCAGATATGGCTACCTTTGCCTCGGTCTCAACCTTCTCTTCAACGGCCTCTCCAACCACTTGATATATCGTCTGTCCGCTGACCTTCATTACCGTGACCTGAGGATCCGGAATAACAAGATTCTTGCCCTTCATACTAATAGTTACCCTAAAGACACCTGTCATCTCCTCTAGACCCATACCCATCTTCTGCATCATTCTTCTAACTTCTCTCGAGTTCATTCTCTTCATATCATGCCGCCCCCGTTACCCCTCTGAACCTTTTCTTACCTTTGCCGCCAAGCCTATCTTAAATCGTTTCATCTCTGTGCCATTAAGGGTTGCCCTTCCGACCGCCACCACATGATCCCTAGAATCTGTTATGAGGACTTCCTCCCCTGGTCTTATCTCCGGATCAGCAGATACAACATGTTTCGAAAATAGATTCCTTCCCTGCTTTATGAAAGCCAGCACGTCGTCTTGAACTACAATCCTGTACCTTGGAGGGTTTAATGCCTTTACCAACAGGCGAGCACCGTCAACACTCAGTGCTAGGTACCCGTCTGACGGCCTTAAGGTTGCCAGTAGCCTGCCTTTGTGGTAGATGCCCTTAACCTTGCCAGTCTTCCTCGACCTAATCACCGCTACCCTATTTGGGAAAAGGACCTCGCCACAACCTGCGCCGAACTGATAGTCTGCAACGGCTTTGATCCTTATCCGATCATCATCGGTTATTTGCCTACAGGTAGGTGCTGCTGACGACACCCTTGGGCGCCTCCTTCTTGAAGAGCTTATCTATCGCCTTAAGAAAATCCTCTTTGGTAATTATATCTCTGTCCTCCCTTATCGCGAACATGCCGGCCTCGGTACATATCGCCTTTATATCTGCTCCTGTGGCTCCTTCCGTTGCCTTCACTATTCCGCTCAGCGTCACCTCTTTTGAGACGTTCATCTTACTTATATGAATCTTAAAGATGACCTCCCTTCCTACCTGATCTGGGGCAGGTATCTCGAGCATTCTGTCAAATCTTCCTGCCCTCAACAGGGCAGGATCCAACAGATCTATTCTGTTGGTCGCTCCAACTATTTTTACATCTCCCCTTGCACTGAAGCCATCTAATTCGCTTAAAAGCTGAAGAAGGGTTCTCTGAACCTCCCTCTCCCCGCTTATGCTTATATCCGCCCTCCTCCCTCCTACCGCGTCAATCTCATCTATGAACACAATGCTCGGTGCCTCGGCTCTTGCCAGCTGGAAGAGTTCCCTCACCATTCTGGCACCCTCGCCTATGTACTTCTGAACGAGCTCCGAGGCAACCACCTTTATGAAGGTGGCTTTCGTTTCACTCGCAACTGCCTTTGCCAGTAAAGTCTTGCCACAGCCCGGCGGTCCGTATAGAAGTATGCCCTTTGGAGGTTCTATCCCTACCTTCTCAAAAACTTCCGGCTTAAGCAAGGGTAGCTCCACAAGTTCTCTTATCTCTCTGATCTGCTCCTCAAGCCCCCCTATCTCGGTATAGCTGATCTTTGGAGTCTCTACTAGCTCCATCGCCCTTATGTACATATCCAAGGAATCCGGCAGCAGGTCTAAGATGGCGAAGTTTCTCTGACTCAATGCGACCCTCTTGCCTGGGACGAGTTTGCCTACGTCTACAGATTTTATGACATTGACGACCAAGGACGGTCCTGTAGAACTCTTCACTACAACCCTACCATCCTCCAGAACATCAGTCACATTTCCCTCAATATATGGTGGAATGGTTAACTTTTCAATCTCTCCGCGAAGGTTCTGAATCTCCCTCTGTAACCCATCCCTATCATAGTACCAGTCTCTTCTTTCAGCCTCTAAATCCAATAATCTCTGTTCAAGCTTTCTAAGCTGCATTAAGAATGGTACTCCTTCATCCCTTACCTCACTATTTGCGCTCATACCGCTCACCACAGAGATAAATTTAGATTAACCTTCTGCAACATTAGAATTGGAACGGTGCCTTTTATGAATTGTGAAATATGCGGTGTGAGGATTCTGGGAAGACCTGTGCAGATATCTATAGAGCGTTCGCTGCTAGTAGTCTGTCGGGAGTGTTCACGATTTGGCGTTGTTGTTGATAAAAAAACCGCCTCTAGCATCGAAAGATCAATACCAAAGCCTGGACCACGGACCTTCAAACCTAAACAAACTAAAAAGGAGCGTTTTGAGGAATTTGTTCTTGTTGAGAACTTTGGCGAAGCAATAAAAAAGGCCCGTGAAAAGATAGGCATTACTAGGGAAGATTTTGCAAAAAAACTAGGCGAGAAGGATTCTGTTATCCGTAGGATTGAATCTGGGGAGATGTATCCCTCCTCAAACCTTACTAGTAGGATTGAACATTTACTTAAGACGTCTCTAAGGGCAAAGGTAGATAGTGTGGTAGAGGGCTCGACGCCAACTTCTAACACCCTGACACTCGGTGATGTGGCGATATTAAAGGAGGGAAGAACCAATTAATGCAGGTTGGAAGCGGCGTAGCGCTAATTGAGGTGCGACCTAATGGAAATGTGAGCGGACTAACCGAGCTGCGCCTCCTGTCAGAGTCCGCAGGTTATAATGTGTTGGGCGAGTTTGAACAGTCTCGATATTATGATCCGTCCTTCTGCCTTGGTCGGGGTAAGGCCGAGGAGATAGCTAGGAAGTTGAAGGTGCTCAAACCTGCCAAAGTTATTATGAACAACCGCTTAAAGCCTGTCCAAAAATATAATTTAACAAAATTATTTGCGACAGAGGTTATTGATCGCTTTCAATTGATATTGGAGATCTTTACAAAGAAGGCAGGGACGATTGAAGCCAAGTATCAGATAGAACTGGCCAAGTTGCAGTATGAATTACCCATAGCTAGGGAGAGTGTAAGACTCGCAAAATTAGGTGAACTTCCAGGCTTTCACGGTCTTGGTAAATACAAAGTCGATATATATGCAACAATGATAAAAAAACGCATATCCTATCTACGAAGTAGACTTGAGGAGATACGCAACCGAAAATCCATGCACCGACAGAAGCGCCGAAAAGAAGCCCTCTTCAGTGTCGCGCTTACTGGTTACACCTTTGCTGGGAAGACTGCCCTCTTCAACTATGTGACAAAAGAAAGCTTATTATTAGGAAATACTCTCTTTACGACCCTGTCGACCACAACAAGAGCGTTTTCCATCTCCAACAGGAAAATCCTCCTTTCCGATACTGTTGGGTTCATTGACAATCTTCCCCACTTACTGATCGATGCCTTTTACTCAACGCTTGAAGAGGTAACCCTTGCCGATAGCGTTTTACTAATCCTCAACTCATCAGATGCCTTGCCAGAGTTCTCAAGAAAATTGCGCACATGTCTCTCAACATTGAATGAGATAGGTGTCTTCAGTAGCGCAATAATGCCTGTTCTGAATAAGATAGATCTGGCAATTGATCTCGAGCCCCTTCAAGAAGAGGTGGTCGACCTTTTGGGAGTAGTGCCTGTAAAGACATCTGCGAAGACCGGCCATGGGGTGCCTGAATTATTAGGGGTAATCTCAAGCAAACTACCTCCATATGAGTGCATTAAACTCAGGATGCCCCTCTCCAAGAACATGGTCTCTCTATTATCTTGGGCATCCAAGGAAGCAGATGTCAGGTATGTAAAGTATTACGAAGATGATGTCGAGATGGAGGTTCACATGCACCCAGCCTTTCTTCCAAGATTTAAATGGCTCCTGCACGGATTTGAAGATGTGAAGATTCAATATCTGAAGGCGATAAAAACATGAAGCAGATAGTTGTCCTGAGACTCGGTCATAGACCCTCTAGGGATAAGAGGACCACAACCCACCTATGCTTAGTAGCAAGGGCATTTGGTGCGGATGGCATTTACATCTCAGGTATTCGGGACGAGGCAATTCGTGAATCATTGGGCAAGATAACGGGAAGGTGGGGTGGGGTATTTTGGGTAAAGTTCACTTCCGACCCTATGGGCCTCTTAAAAGACTGGAAGAGAAGTGGCGGTAAGGTCACACATCTGACTATGTACGGAGTTCCAGTCAAAAAAACTACACGAAAAATTCTTTCCTTAAAAGAGGATTTATTGGTAATAGTTGGTGGGGAAAAAGTCCCTAGACAATATTATTCGGAATCTGACTTTAATGTCGCTATCGGTGACCAGCCTCACTCAGAGATAGCCGCTCTGGCGATCTTTCTTGACAGGATTACCCTAGGTTTATGGGAAGGAACACTCTTTAAGAACGCAAAGCTAAGAATAATTCCATCAGATAAAGGAAAGACTGTTGAACAGGTAGGCTCAAAAAAGAAAGCTTTTTGAGACGAATTCACCAGTATTTTCTTAGGGTCTTTACATATGCCTATCGGTGAATTTCCATGCCTGACATTGCTCTAGAGGCAGCCACTAGGGAGCTCATTGGCGAGGAGGCCGTTCAACTAATCCAGATACTGTCCGAGCAAGAAGAAACAACCGATGATGAGCTAATACAAAAAACCGGAATGAAGCTTAACAATTTGAGAAAAATCCTTTATCAGCTATTTGAACAGAGTTTGGTCTCATACAGGAGAATAAGGGACAAGGACGCTGGATGGTTCAAGTATTATTGGAGAATAAACAGGACTGGACTGAACATCCTTCTTAACGCAAAGAAAAGGAAGATACTGATTAAACTAAAGGAGCGGCTTGAATACGAAACCAATAATGTGTTCTTTTTATGTCCCACCGACAATGTTCGATACGTCTTTGAGGATGCCATGGAAACCAACTTTCAATGCCCAAATTGTGGTGGTAAACTGGAAAGCGTCCAAAACCAGGACATAATCTCCGTTCTAAAGATCAAAATTGCCGAGTTGGAACGTAATCTGTCGGAGTAATCTGCGAAAGCTTTTAAAGGCGCTGGAAATTTTATCGTCTTTAATGGGCCGGTAGTCTAGCTGGTTAGGATACCGCCCTTACACGGCGGTGGTCGTCGGTTCGAATCCGACTCGGCCCACCATTAAAAATTTGATTACTCAACTCATTAACCCTTTCTTACTGAGGATGCAACAATTAAAATCGTTTCAGCGACCTCTTTTTAAATACCACCCAATAATTATTACTTATGCGCCTCTACGAATTCGAATCCAAGATCATTCTGAAAGAATATGGGATTCCTGTTCCTAGAGGCTTCGTGATTTCTACTAATGAAATACACTCAATGAGTGCCGTCAGGCTAAAATTTCCTTGGTATTTAAAGGCCCAAGTACCAGTGGGTGGCAGAGGAAGGGCAGGTGGTATAGTTAGAGTAAAAGATATGATAGAGGCAAAAACCCAGCTTCCACTCATATTCAACAAAACCATCAATGGTTATGGCGTAAAGACAGTTTTGATAGAGGAGGCAGTGGATGCAACAAAGGAGCTCTACCTGTCCGTTACCATAAACAGGGAGAAGAGGTCATATTCTATAATAGCTGGTTCCATGGGCGGAATGGACATTGAGGAGATTGCAGAACGCAAGCCGGAAACAATCTTGAACTTATTAGTGTCGCCGTTGCGTAAGATAAACGATTTCGACATACTTGCCATATCAAACCATTTTGGTATCCCTTTTGAACAAATTAGCCCGATAGTTTCAGCTCTTTACGACATCTCTCTGAGTCTTGATGCGGAACTCGTGGAAATCAACCCTCTAGAGCTAACAAAAGAAGGTTTGGTCGCCCTAGACGCAAAGATCCTAATCGACGATAATGCTTTATTTAGGCACCCTGCTTTTATGGAGTTGCCAGCTCGTGGAAGAAGCAAGGAGGAAGAAGCCGCAGTAAATATCGGTCTGAACTACGTTTCTCTAAATGGCGACATAGGGATAATAGGCAACGGTGCTGGGCTGGTCATGGCGACGATGGATCTTTTAAAGTCAAAGGGAGGAAGACCTGCTAACTTTTTAGACGTGGGCGCGGGTGCAAAGGCGGATAAGTTCAAGGAAGGCGTAGTCTTTCTTGTGCAAAATAAAAGGGTTAAAGCTCTTTTCATAAATATATTTGGTGGTTTAACAAGATGCGACGAGGTTGCTAAAGGCATCGTTGAAGCAGTTATAGAGACAGATATCAAAAAGCCTACCGTTGTCAGGTTAGCTGGGACAAACGATGTAGCGGGTAGGCGCATCCTTGAAAGTATAGGTATGACGACCTTTGCCGATCCCCTGGAGGCGGCAATGAAGGTAATCTCACTGGTGAGTGATAAAGGATGATCATCAATGAAGACACCCCAGTGCTGGTACAGGGAATTACTGGAAGGGAAGGATCCTTTCATACGCGACTGATGAAAAATTATGGAACAAAGATCGTGGCTGGCGTGACCCCAAACAAAGGCGGGACGTCCATCGAAGGAGTTTCGGTGTACAATTCGGTGAGGGAAGCACTGCTCAACCATCAAAGCATTAAATTCTCTGTAATCTTCGTCCCACCAATACATTGCCTCAATGCCATACTAGAAGCCATCGAGGCAAACATCCCGTGGATCGTCGTGATCACAGAAGGAATCCCAGTCAGAGATGCCTTATGGCTAGTTAATTATGCACAATACAGGAATTGCCAAATAATCGGTCCTAATACACCAGGTCTAATTGTTCCTGGTAGGGTCAAAATAGGAATAATCCCCAGCAATGCCTTCGTACCTGGGAAGATCGGTCTGATCTCTAGAAGCGGAACGCTGACTTACGAGGTGGGAAACGCTCTGAAAGCTACTGGGCTCGGAGTATCCACAGCCATAGGTCTCGGTGGAGATCCTATATTGGGAACAACCCTGCTCGATATGGCCAGGATGCTGGAAGTTGATCCTAATACTAAAGCAATTGTTGTTCTTGGAGAGATCGGTGGTAATATGGAGCAAGAACTTGCATCCGCAATATCAGAGGGTACCATAACAAAGCCAACTGTTGCTTATATCGCAGGGATTACTGCCCCTCAGGGGAAGAGGATGGGACACGCCGGAGCGATCCTTTCAGCAAGCACCGGCTCCGCACTAGAGAAATTGCGAAGATTAAAAGCAGCTGGATCCCATATAGTAGAAACTCCATGGCAGATACCCGATGCGGTAAAAAATTTACTATAACATGAAGCTAAAAGTCATGCCCCAATGCATTAACCACAAGAAGCACGATTAATGCCCTTTTTAACCTTTAGCGTTTCATAACTTTTCATAATCACAGACTATGTAGATCAGAGAATCCTCCTTCCTCTTCCCCTTGGAAGTTTTTGAAATCCGGACAACTGGCTCTTAGGAACTTGGCTGACCTTGGCATAAAATTACCGATTTTCACCTAAAACTTTGGGGAGTCTATATGAATATATCCTCTAATGCTTCTGGCCTATCATTTAAGGTCGTGATACAGACCGTATTATTCAGAGATTATCAGGTTTTTAATAATTAAAATACGTAAACTCCCCCACTATTCAGAAAGTAAAAAACTGTATTTCTAGTGTTTTCTCAGGACTGAGCCCACATAAATGCCTCCTCTATACATATCCTTTTATCTTTAAGCTCTTTTGTCAAAAAGAGAAAAAGGGGTTTCAGTCACTTCTCCAAAAGAGCAGATAGCCCTTACTTCGATAATCGCTTCAGTCTTTGTTACGGTAATGAAGCTAGTGGTGGGCATCCTCACCAACAGTCTCGGTGTTTTATCCGAGGCACTTCATTCTGGCATAGACTTAATCGCCGTAACCACTACTTACTTTGCGGTAAAAAAGGCAGATGTGCCGCCTGATTCTGAACATCTGTACGGACATGGAAAGGCAGAAAGCTTGGCGAGCTTGGTGGAGGCAATTCTCCTTCTGGTCATTACTGTGTGGATCTCATACGAGGCATATGAAAGATTCATCCGAGGTGCTCTGGTAGATGTAAATATTTTATCGATCGTAGTAATGTTAAGTGCAATAGGTGTGGATTATACGCGGTCTCGAGCATTATCCAGGACTGCCAAAAAATACAGAAGTCAGGCGCTTGAGGCCGATGCCGTGCATTTCTCAACGGATCTGATATCCTCAACAGTCGTTATTATCGGTCTTGTGTTAATAACCCTTAGAGTGCCCAAAGTCGATTCAATCGCTGCAGTAGGCGTTGTTGTTATAATACTAGTTGCAGCCTACCGACTGGGGAAGAAATCCATCAACACCTTGATGGACCGAGCCCCTACGGGCTTGGTTAAGCTCGTAACCGACGAAGCAAGAAAGGTTGAGGGTGTGGAGAAGATAGGTCAGGTAAGGCTCAGAGAATCGGGCGCAAGGACCTTCGTTGATATAACGGTGTTCATCGACAAAGTTCTACCCCTTGAACTTGCTCATGGGGTCACAGACCGTCTTTCAAAGAGAATACAATCCGTCATACCCGACTCTGATGTCATTGTTCATGCTGAACCACTGTCTGTGGAAACTGCAGCCTTAGTGACTAAAATACGGAGCGAGGCAGCCAACTTTCCAGAAATAAAAAACGTCCACAACATCTGGGTTTCTGAGGTTGATGATAAGCTTTACATCGACTTCCATGTCGAGCTCGAAGGTGCCCTCTCGCTAAAAAAAGCCCATGACTTGGCAAGCGAATTAGAAGTTAGGATTCGAAAGCTGGATACTTCAATAGTCGCAATCTCTTCACACGTAGAACCTGTTGATGGTGGCACTTATAATGGAATAGTTGATCAGGAGGCAAGTCGTAGACTTAGAGCCGCTATAGCGGAAATAATAGAGTCCTTCTCTGAAGTAAGATCCTTCCACGAGATTGAAATTAAAAGGATTAACGGAAAATTCAAGGCAAACATCCACTGCTTGTTTAAGAGCGATATTACCGTTAATGATGCCCACCGAATAGCCACCGAGATAGAAAGGACGATCAAATTAAAAGTAAAAGAGATCGAGGTCGTTTCCATACATCTTGAGCCAGAATTTTAAGATACTCTTCTAGAGCAATCTGATAAACAAATGGCTTTTTAATACTGAGAAGGTTACTTCCTGTATAAGTTACAAGCTTTACTGGTAGTGCTTTTTTTAGATGCCAGCTTTCTGCAATAACCTTGGCCGCTCTTGCCCATCGCGGTGAACAGTCCACAATCCTTACAAGTTAGGTTTTTATTCGACGGCGCTACCTCAACCGCTTGTGGAGCTTTTTGACTCTTCCACTCTGGCATAACTCTTCCCTACATTGTTATTATTGATACGCCTAACATGAAGCGCCAAGCCTATAAAGTTGTTGCATGATATTCTGTCTTGGCTAAAAAAATAATTGATAAATGGCGGGTCCGGAGGGATTCGAACCCTCGACCATCGACTTAGAAGGCCGACGCGCTATCCAGTCTGCGCCACGGACCCCATCTGCAAAAATAACCCCTCCACCAATAAATATTTCTGTGATTTCGAATAAATCTAAATATTACTGCTAATTAGTAATCATCGATGCGGGGGTTCCCAAGTCAGGACAACGGGGCAGGACACGTTCATCGTGTGCCAGACTTAAGATCCCGCTTGGGATAGGGTATCCTGTGGCGAAGGCCTTCGTGGGTTCGAATCCCACCCCCCGCACTGAAACTCTCGAATGGCTACACTATGGATAAGAATAAAAATTGAAAAAGTATACTAAATGTCAAGTTAAATGCAATAGAGTCGCCTATAAGGCGTAAGCTTCTACGAGATCCCTTGCCGTTATTATCCCGGTAAGCTTGCTTCTCTCGAGGACCGGTAGCCTTCTGACATGCTTCGCAGTCATCATTTGGGCTGCCTTGTGAATGCTACAATCTATTCCTATCGTAATTAATGGAGTTGAGGAGTACTTCTCAACTACTTCGTCAAGGTTTCCGCCCATGTAGATGACCTTGGTCAATAGGTCCCTCTCCGTAAAGATCCCCCAAGGCTTTTCTCCCTTCTTTATTATTACTGAGCCTATTCCCTCCTTCCCCATCTTTCTGGCAATGTCCCTAACCTTGGCATTGGGCTCTGCACTTGCCACTTGCCTTGTCATAAACTTGCTAACTAATGTTGAGGTTTCTGGGGCTTCTGGTAGTGATCTTATCAGATCCGACGCAGTTAATATGCCCACCAGATCCCTCTCCTCCATTACCACCAGCCTACCCTTCTCCTTGATCATGGTTCTCGCTGCCTCCCTTATGGTCGCCTGTGGCTTTATTGTAATGAGTCGCGGAGACATTACATCAAATACCTTGACTTTCTTCGGGTCCTTATTAGCCGCTATCACACGAGTTAAAAGATCCCTTTCCGTTACTATGCCTGCTGGTTTCTCCCGTCCCTTTACAAGCAGACTGCCTATATGCCGTTTACCCATAATCTTTGCTGCATCCAACATTGTAGCAGTTTCCTCGATCATCGCAACCTCCTTGCTCATGATCTCTGAAACATGCCTGTGCTTTTGATAGTCTCGGTAAAATACGTCAAGAACGCTAGGAAACTCCTCCCTGAGTGTTTTAGGCATACCCCCCACCTAATTACTTCTCTAAGCTTCTAAGATATAAGCGAAATCCGTTAACAATTTATGGAAGGGCAAATCTGCTTCCTCACAACAGTTGAATAAAAAAATTAATTAACCCTCTCTTTTGGTAGATAGCACAAGCCCCAGTGGCTCAGCCTGGTAGAGCACCGCCTTGGTAAGATCTACCCAAATAGGCGGTGGTCGCGGGTTCAAACCCCGCCTGGGGCTTTACATGCCTACAATTATATCGTAAAAACTTTATATAATTCCGGCTTCTCCTTTTGAAGTTGGTGGGGCTGTGGTCTAGCACGGCATGACGGCAAGGTGGCAGGGGTTCCTTCACCTCGCCAAGGGCTCCAGAGGTCTAGCACGAAAGATTGACCCTTATGGGATGATTGTCTTCTGGAGCTGCTAGAGCGGGGTTACCCGCATGTCAGGGGTTCAAGTCCCCTCAGCCCCACTATAATTTGGGTCTATTCATTACTATTGAAAGAACGTTTTCAAAAAATATAGACAAAGAGGTTATAAGTTAAATTAACGATAATTTACACGGGTGGTATGATGCCGCTTGCATTCGTTTTGGTAAATGTAGAAGCCGGAACTGACAAAGAGGTCTTAGAGAACATCAAGAAGACGCCAGAGGTTAAACAGGCGTACATGGTGTACGGGGTCTACGATGTTATAGTCATGCTAGAGTCCGACACACTCGAGAAACTGCGAGAGATGGTTACCAAGAAGATCCGACAGCTTGACAAAGTAAGATCAACTATGACTATGATCGTTATGGAACAATAGTATCGCAAACTTTAAAAATCAAACCTTTTTCTTATATAGCGGTACGCCGGCCAAAGTTGGTGGGAACCACCCGTTCCCATTCCGAACACGGTAGTTAAACCACCAAACGTCTGCGGTTGTACTGGACGCCGAGAGGGTCCGGGAAGCCGTGGAAGCTGGCGGCCACTTAGCCTTTGATATTAGAAATAAATATATCTTGGTGGTTAATTCTGTTGAACGTTATCGTGGTGAATTAGCGTGATTCCTGTGGGTCAAGGACTGTTCTCGCTTGGCAATGATTGGACATCCATGCTTATTAATATCGTATGGATGGTGCTCTTCTTTGCGATAATACTCATCTTCAATCAGAGAATGCAGATCTGGACTTATCAGAGGAACGTGGAGAAGGCGACCCAAAGGCTGCAGTTCCTGTCAGAGAAGGGCAAGGAGGACGCCCTTAACAGCATAAAGCAGTTTGCCCAGGAGAACATGGACATACGCTCACAGGTAACGGGGTTTCTTGACTTCTTTTGGATTGAACCTGTTGACAGGGACCCCTTTGGCGTATTGGGCAGACTTGAGCACATGCTGGATAATAGGCGCGATCGTTTTAAGGCCTTCATCTCCCAGATTGCACCTAAGGCGGGCAAGATCGATGCTGCCAATATAGAGGACATACTTGAGGGAGCGATGTCCCTAAACTATATATTCAAATTCGTACGCCATTTTCTGCTCCTAGGTAAAAAGACGAAGAGCCTTATGATCTTCGTTCAATTGGACATGCAGCTACCTATGATCATGAAGCTGGCAGAGGCGTACTATAAATGGGAAAAGGCCTTCTCTATGGGTAAGCCGGTTGGCGACGGGCTAGGTGCGCTAGTCGCCTCTAAGTTGATGTTAGGACAGCCAAAGAAACAGATAGCCGAGGATATTGTATATGCCGAGGCAGACCTCTTCAACCGAAAGATTATTGTATTAAAGGCCGAAGGTCCTGGAGGCGTGGTCGGAAAACCCGGAGAGGCAGTTAAGCAGTTGGTTGAAAATCTTGGGGGAAAGGTTGCGAGAATATTCATGATTGACGCCGCAGCCAAACTTGAGGGTGAGAACAC
>CAZNTO010000001.1:24132-26245 GCA_964576015.1 uncultured Nitrososphaerota archaeon | reverse complement strand
TACCTGTAAAAAAGGAATAGAACTGACCAAAGATGAAACCACATAGAGTTGTGGCCATCGGAGGAACCTTCGATCACCTTCATTTAGGGCACGAATCTCTTATTTTAAAGGCGTTTCAATATGGCGAAAGGGTCGTCATAGGTGTTACCTCCGACGAATTCTTGAGACGGTCAGGGAAGTCTGGAATTCAGCCGTTGGAGACTAGGTTAGACAAACTCAAGGACTTTTTAATTGAAAACGAGCTGATTGGCAGAGCCTCCTTGATTATACTAGAAGATCCCTATGGTCCAATCGTAAGGGATCCGACTATCGAAGGTATAGTCGTAAGTAAGGAGACCCTTCCGAAGGCTGAAGAGGCAAACAGAATGAGAGCCGTTAAAGGCGTGCCTCAAATGGCCATTCATTTCATAAACTATGTATTGGCATCAGACAAACAATTGATCTCCTCTACAAGGATAAGAAATAAAGAAATAGACGAGAAGGGTAATCTAATAAGCTCTTGATTACAGAAATTCAAATCCGATTCGGGAGGAATTTCCCATGTCCTTAAGCCAGTCTGAGATATCACTGCTAGATTGTTTACAAAAATTAGGCGGGAAGGCAAAGTCCTCATCCCTCGCATCTAACCTAAAAAAGCCCGTCAACTCCATATTTCCACTTTCAAGCCTCCTCACAGAGAAGGGCTATGTTAAGATGACTGAGATCGTGAAGGAGAAGTTTGAACTGACCAAAGAAGGAAGAGAGTGCGAGAGGCTTGGCATGCCAGAGATGCGCCTGATTAATCTTCTGTCCTCAAAGGGGGGCGCGGTCCAGATGAAGGAGCTTGACGTGGCTCTAAGCTCGAGTGAGATCTCGGCTGCCTTGGGATGGGGGAGGAGAACCGGTGCAGTTGTCATAGAAAAGCGCGGCACTGTACCCATAGTTGTGCTCAAACGACCTGAAAGGTCCGAACTCGACGACATGATCAAGAGGATCTCTGCCGGCGCTGACAAATCCACTCTAACCCCCAAAGAGATTGAACTCGCTACAGCCCTCAAGGAAAGGGGACTCGTGACTCTAAAGGAGACCAAGGAGCTTATTGTTGAGATGATAAAGGGTGTAGAGCCCTCAGACCAGGTATTCTCAAATGTCCTAACCTCTGACATCATTAAAAGCGGGAAGTGGCGCGATATCATCCTTAGTCGGTATGATGTCACCGCATTACCTCCCTCCCTAAAAATTGGCAAAAAGCACCCATACATAGAGTTTCTTGAGGAGGTTAAGGAGATCCTGTTCGGGATGGGGTTTGAGGAGGCTTCAGGGCCTTATGTGGAGAGTGAATTCTGGAACTTTGAAGCTCTCTTTCAAGCTCAAGATCACCCCGCAAGAGCTATCCACGACAGCTTCCAGATAAAGGGGGTCGAGCCTTGTATAGACGCCCCTGAAGAGGTCATAAAAGGTGTGAAGGCAGCCCACGAGTACGGTGGAAGGACCGGTTCCAGGGGCTGGGGTTACCGCTGGGACATCGAGATCGCTAAGCGACCAATCTTGAGGACTCAGACCACGGCTGTCTCTGTACGATACCTCTCAACCCATAAGCTTCCACCGGTAAAGGCCTTCTGCCTCTCAAAGAACTTCAGACCAGACGTCATAGACTCCAGGCACATGGTTGAGTTCTGCCAATTGGACGGGATAATAGGCGACCACAACATGAACGTTAGACACCTTCTTGGGACTCTCAAAGAGTTCACCAAGCAGTTGGGATTCAAAGATATAAAATTCACACCAGGATACTTCCCTTTTACCGAGCCAAGTATAGAAGCTTACGCGAAACACCCCAAGTTGGGTTGGATCGAGTGCCTCGGATCGGGTCTCTTTAGACCAGAGGTTCTTGAGCCGCTGGGAATAAAATTCCCGGTGTTAGCGTGGGCCTTTGGCATAGACCGGCTTGCAATGATACGCCTTGGTATTGATGACATAAGAGAACTTCACACTTTCAACCTTGAATTCCTTAGGGAGAAGGGGTGGTGGTAGAATTGCCGACAATAGTTTTAAACGTCAAAGACCTCAGGAATCTCATCGGGTATCCTATCGAAAAGGAAACGCTACGGGAGACCCTTTCCTCCCTAAAATG
>CAZNTO010000001.1:17395-24032 GCA_964576015.1 uncultured Nitrososphaerota archaeon | reverse complement strand
CTCCACACGACCTACGCCTCAAACAGAAAGAAAGCCTCGATTGGTGTTTACGATCTCGACACAGTAACTCCAGATTTTACCTATGTCGCTCCTCCTCCAGAGGAGATCTCCTTTTTACCTCTTGAATCCTCTGAGGAAATGGATGGCAGAAGAATACTAGCCGATACCCCAAAGGGAAGGGAATATGGATGGATAATCTCCAGCTACGACAGATACCCGCTGCTCTTGGACTCCAAGAGAAAAGTACTCTCAATGCCGCCAATCATTAACAGCCAAGCGACTAGGATTACTGAGAAGACCCGAAACTTGCTCATAGATGTCACAGGCACAGAGGAAAAGGCAATTAACACATGCTTAAACATCATGGTAACATCCATTCTTGAGAGGGGCGGTAGCCTCCAACAGGTCTATGTCATCTACAAGCAAAGAACTGACAAGACACCCAATTTAGAAACGACCAAGAAGAGGCTTCTCTACTCTACCGTTGCCGTAGTGTCTGGGTTAGATCTTACCCCCCGACAGGTTTCCTCCCTCCTAAGCCGTATGGGCTTACAATCAGAAACCGTCGGATGCGACGCACTCGAAGTCGCCATACCTCCTTACAGGATGGACATTCTCCATGAAGTGGATTTAGTCGAGGACATTGTGATGGCCTACAACCTAAATCGTATAGTGCCTGAACTGCCCCAGGTCATAACTATGGGCAGACCACTTACAGGAAGCAGGCTGAGATCGAGAATAAGAGACTTAATGGTCGGGATGGGTTTTCAAGAAGTGACGACCTACATCCTCAGCAGCAGGGAAGTGCTGGAGGAAAAGCCCCTCATGCAAATACGACCTCTGGTCGAGATAATCCGACCCATATCCTCGGAGTTCTCAGTTATAAGGGACGCCCTAATGCCCAAGCTTCTGCAGTTTCTTGGAAAAAACGCCCACTACAGCTATCCGCAGAAGGTCTTCGAGTACGGGGATGTGGTGAAGGTCGAAAAGGGCACACTACTGACCTTGCCGCACCTCTCGGTCGCCATTAGCGACCATAAGGTCAGCTTCGAGGAGATTCAAGCCGTTGCCGTCGTCCTCTTCAAGAACCTCTCCAAGGAGGTCTCCTTCAGACCCTACACAGCGAAGCACTTTATCCAGGGTAGGGCTGCCAAAATCATCATGGATGGCAAGCATATTGGGACTATGGGAGAAATCTCGCCACAGGTACTTGTCAACTTCGGCACAACCTGCCCCATTGGGGCCATGGAGTGCAACCTCTCGTCTCTCATCCGCTTGGAAAGTTTATTTCGAGGTTAATTCAGATTCTATATCGCGATGAAGTGGGAGCCGAGCGCTGTAGGGCGATATGGCGGGTTAAAAGGAGTCCAGTGAGTAGAGCGTTGCTCAGCGATGAACAGGACCTAACCCACACCCGCAACAGCCCTGCAGTTCAAATAATTAAATAAGGAGGGCGTTAATGAAAATCAATGGCAGGCTACTGGATACGTCCCGTTGTGAGAGAGCCCGTCCAAGTGGGATGTAACATCCCTCAGTGAGGTTGGGTGTTAGCTTCGGGCTACACAGTAGTCTGCCAAAAATAGTCAAGGTGTTTAAAATGGACGTAACTAAAAAAATGAACCTAGTTACCAAGAATGCATTGGAGGTCATCACCAAAGAGGACACAGAGGCAATCTTCCAGACCAATTCCTCCCCCAAGGGCTACATAGGGGTCGAGCCATCAGGGCTCTTCCATGTGGGTTGGGTCATATGGGTAAACAAGTTCAAGGATCTCATGGAGGCAGGGATAAAAATGACGCTTCTGGAGGCCACGTGGCATGCTTGGATAAATGATAAGTTTGGAGGTAATATGGCGAAGATCCAGCTATGTTCGAACTACATTGAACACTGCTTGAGAGCCTTGGGCGTGGATCTCTCCAGAGTCAAGATAGTAAAGGCAGACGAAATGATCGACAATAACGTCTACTGGGCAGGTCTCTTGAAGACAGCTAAAAGCCTGTCTCTCTCAAGAATAAAGCGAGCAGTAACAATAATGGGAAGAAAGGAAGATGATACGCTTGTGGACTTTTCAAAGCTCATTTATCCATGCATGCAAGTGGAGGATATCTTCTACTTAGATCTAGACTTCTGTCTTGGTGGTATGGATCAAAGGAGGGCACATGTGCTTGCGCGCGAGGTTGCAGAGGTCAATGGCTACAAGAAGCCGGTGGCGATCCACACGTCTCTCCTTTCTAACCTCCAAGGCGCTGGCAGGATGGAGAGTAAGGGAGAAGTTAACACTGCGATGATTGACTACAAGATGAGCAAATCAAGACCGGAGACCTGCATCTTCATCCACGAATCTCCTGAACAGATCAAAACAAAGTTGAACTCTGCGTATTGCCCTCCAAAAGAGATAGAGGGGAACCCTGTCTTGGATTTAGCGCGCTACGTTCTGATGTATGAGAAGGATTTCACGATAAAGAGATCGCCAAAATACGGCGGCGACATTTGCTTTGTCTCTCCAGAAGAGCTTTTAAGCGCCTATCAAAAAGGAAGCATCCACCCTCTTGATCTCAAGAATGCAGTTTCTGATGGTATATCGTCGTTGCTTGCTCCAGTTCGAGAGTACTTCCAAAAAGTACCAGAAGCCAATTATGCCCTTGAGGGAATAATAACCAATCCCGGATGTTGATAGGAAGGTTTTTAAGTCAAGATTTTTTAATTCAATCAACGTAAAAATCATGATATAACTGAGGTGTAAAATTTACTATGTTAAATAATCTTGAAACGAGAATGAATAGCGTCGCCCGTGGGCCTTTGGAGGCCTAAATAGAACCTCATAGGTGATAAATATGGGCGGTACGCCAACTACTGCAAAGTACACTGTCTATGGTGGAATAGAGATAGATGGTGTTGTAGATAAACCCGATGTTATTGGGGCAATATTCGGTCAAACCGAGGGTCTATTAGGCGAGGATCTTGACCTACGAGAACTCCAGAAGAGCGGAAGGATAGGCAGAATCCAAGTGGACTTGGAGTCAAAATCCGGTAAATCGTACGGTGAGATGGTCATACCCTCAAGTTTGGACAGGGTCGAGACCGCGATAATCGCTGCAGCAATTGAAACCATTGACAAGGTAGGGCCTTGTACTGCTAGGGTCACCGTGAAGAAGATCGAGGATGTGCGCGAAGAGAAAAGGCGAAAGGTCGTTGAGCGCGCGAGGGATATATTGCAACACTGGGAGACGGAAGGTGCCTTCGAGATAAAGGAGCTATCAGAGGATATCATGAAGTCCGTTAGGGTACACGAAATAGGCAAGTTCGGTACGGACAACCTCCCCGCCGGACCAGACGTTGATAAATCCGACACGGTGATTGTTACGGAGGGCAGAGCGGATGTTGTTAACATGCTACGCCACGGCTATAAAAACGTGATCGGGATGGAAGGCGCCTCTGTGCCAGAGACCATAAAGGACCTCAGCAAGAAGAAGGCAATTATCGCATTCGTTGATGGTGATAGGGGCGGAGAGCTGATTCTGAGGGAGCTGCTGCAAGTTGCAGACGTTGACTACATTGCAAGGGCTCCTGCTGGCAAGGAGGTTGAAGACCTAACTGGGAAGGAACTCGCGAAGTATCTCAGAAGCAAGATTCCTGTAGAGCAATACCAACTTGCAGCCGGTGAGAAAAAGCAAGAACTTTTACAAAAGCAGGAACGTCTGTCACAGGTTATGGCCGAGCAGGTTACCGAAAAAATGCCGGAAAAGGTAAAGGAGGAGACAGCCGAGAGTGAAGCTGAGAAAGTAGTAGAGAAAGAAGCGGTGCCTCTCACACTCACAGGCGTGGATATTCAAAAGGTAAAGGCAATGATGGAGCGGCTTCAAGGCAGCCTTGAGGCCGATCTTCTTGATGAGTCTTGGGAATCAAAACAGAAGGTGGCAGTAAGGGAGCTTGCAGAGATACTTCAAAATACCAGTGACAAGATCCACGCGGTTGTTTTCGATGGCGTAATAACACAAAGGCTTCTTGATATCTCCAACAATAAAGGCGTGGCATTCCTTATAGGTGCAAGGGTTGGCAATATCGCTAAAAGACCTCAAGGCATAACAATCCTCACCTTTGAGGACATCATTTCACGTTAAGGTACATGAGGATTGCCGACTCCCCATCAGCATAATATTTCTTTATTTTTCCTTCCTCCATAAAATCGAGCTTTGTGTAGAGTTTTATTGCCGGGAGATTTGATTCTCTCACCTCGATCCTTATCCTCTTTGCCCCACTGCTACACAATCTTTCTATTATCTCCTTCATTAGGCGCTCACCTACGCCTTTCCTACGTATGCTTTTGTTTACTGCTACTGAAACCACATGACCCAATTTTTCATATCTTATTATACCGACAGCATATCCGATGATAACCTCTTTGGAAGAGGCAACTATGTAGGCACCTGGAAGGTAAAAGAATGCCTTGAGTAAACCCTTGGGATATGGATCCGAGAAGGATGTCTCCTCTATCCTTACAATGGCGTCGAGGTCCTCTAGGCGGGCATCCCTTATAAGCAAAGAAAGATCAGGCATATCAGCACACTGTTATTATCTCACAAAGACCTAAATAATTCTCTTGCTGGGCGATCTTTGGTATGCGGATTATTGAGCGTGATAAGGAACACGGTACCGTTGAGGTCGAGGTAGAGGACGCTGATGATCTGTGGCACCTATATAATTTAATTGATAGCGGCGACACCGTGTGTGGCTATACCATGCGTGAGGTAAGGGTATCGAGGGGTGGAGGCGAGGAGCGCGGAGGACGAAGAAGGGTCTTCCTCTGCATAAAAGTGGAGGACCTTGGCTTTCAGAGTTTTACAGAACGCCTCAGGATAAGAGGACGTATTATAACAGGTCCTGAAGATATGAACATTCAAGGATCATACCACTCATTCTCGGTAGAACCGAGGGAAAGGATAAGGATCACTAAGGACGGATGGCTTTCTTTCCATGAAGATCGTCTAAAAAGAGCGACAACAAAGGAGAGACCGAAAGCTCTCATAATCACTATAGACGATCAAGAAGCATCAATCTTTGTCCTGAGGGACTACATCGTAGAGGAGTTGGTCAGCTTTGAGTCTCACATGCCTGGAAAATACGTAGAGTCGGTGGACAGATCAGCGATAAGGTCGAAGTACCACGCTTCAATAGGTGAGGAAGTGGCCCGATTCCTTCAGAGGGAGAATGCTGATGTGGTGGTCGCAGGGCCAGGCTTCGCTAAGAATGAAATGGCAAAATACCTAAAGGAGAAGTTTAGATCGCTCAGCATAGTCGAGGAGACCGCTTCGTGCACAGGGGAACCTGGCGTTAGGGAGGTAATGAACCGAGGCACCTTCTCCAAGATCATGGCGAAATCCACACTCTTGCGGGACTCGCGCCTGGTCGATGAGCTACTGAACCGCCTCTCAAGGAAGCCAAGTTTGGTTGCCTATGGAAGGGAGGAGGTAAAACAGGCAGTTGAAAGGGGGGCAGCAGAGTCTCTTCTGGTATCTGAACGCCTCTTCAAAACAATCGCGCCCAATGAGAGGCGCGCGATAGAAGACATCTGCAAAAGAGCTGAGGGTTATGGTGGTAAGGTCTACTTTATTGGCGGAGAACATGAAAAGGGCAAACAATTGATTAGCCTTGGCGGTATGGCAGCCTTGCTTCGATTCGCCATAAACTAGTACGGATACTCTGCGATTTTCTCCCTAGTAGCTGTGGGATACTCCTGTACATACACTATCTTGGAATCGGGCAATAACCGCCTTGCTCCCACCACAAAGGCTCTTGGCACTTCCAGCGAAATTCCATCCGATGAGATGTTGATCATATGCGGGGCGGTACCCAGCGCTCTTGCCACAAAACTCTTTTGTATTCTAGGGTATACTGAAGTGGATCTTATTATGAATTTGCCCAGAAGTCCATCGCTAAAGATCTCCTCATAAGGTCTGGAGACATTCCTACTCCTTCTGATCAGCCTATTCTTTGTCTGTATCGCATCCTTTACAAAGCTTGGGCAATAGTGTATCGGTAAATCGATTCCCTCCCTGTCCGCCCATCTTTTCACGGAATATGCCATCTCTTCGCTGCCGAGGGCTGCTGTCATGCTGTCCTTCTCCAATACAAAACCCCTTTGTTTGAGCTGGTAAGCATTTTGAGGGCAGAACTCCAGCTGATTCAGATTTAGGAAGTCTGCTTTCACACGCACTAAGTACGCTATGAGTTCCCTGATCCATTCCTCGTTTCTCGGTATCGCAGGTACCTCTGCACCGGTGTACAGACCCAAATTTTTTGCCAGTTCGATCTTCTTCCAGTCCTCCTTCTGTGGATGAAACCTCAACTCATCTAGCCCGGTCTCCTTCAACCTCCTTAGTATGTCACCATTCACATGCCTGCCGTTTGTGTACAAATGGATGTGATGATCTTTGCCAAAGAAGTCCTTAAGAAGTTTGATATATTTGATCGTCCTGTTAGGCTTTAAAACGGGGTCTCCCCCGGTTATCCCCGTTCCCTCTGCGTCTATCGCCTTGCCTTCCAATATTACATCTAGGTCATCTTCAACAAGTACTTCATCCGCATATACTACGTCCAGCCCCCTCCTCTTTTCGCTGAGCGGGCAGTAAAAGCAGGA
>CAZNTO010000001.1:7487-17295 GCA_964576015.1 uncultured Nitrososphaerota archaeon | reverse complement strand
CACCGAGGCCCACTGAGTGTTTGTTTCGAAGAACTTTATCCAGTTACCTACGGTGCCTTGGGACCTGTCCTCGTTTCCTCCTCCAGTCTGGAGGTCTGCCCTAACAGCCTCTGACAACATTGCAATGCATAATAAAGCCGATGTCAGGTAAACCCATACCTTCAATCTTCTTCCTCAAATACAAGGTCAATATTTAAACTCCATCCCACGTTGTTGGATGAGTCTTTTTAGACTTGGGTCTTTTGATATCCTCTCCCTAAACTTGCCCTCGAAGCTGTCTCCTTCTCCGAGCTCTTCTTTGTAATAAATTCCGGTCCTGCCTATCTCGTCTCTCCTCGTCAGGACCCTAATGCGCTCATTTACGATCTCTGCGTTAATACCGATCAACCTAGCGGCCTCCTCACTGTTCTGAATGACCGAGAATTCGTAGTGCCCGTACTCCATCGGCACTATCATCATCAGCCGTTTGTCCACGCCGGGTACGCGTCTTCCCCCCACTAACTCATTAACCCCCGCCTCTCCCCCAAACCTGTAAAACTCCCTTTCCCTCCTCCTAAGCGGTAATAAGGGAAAGGTTACCTTAGTCCTCTCTTCTATATGCACTATCGCCTTCACTGTATGTGCTGGCGTGGCTTGGGTCAACTCCCTCTTCGATATCCGAAAGCCCCCGCTTAGCACCGCCTCCTCTATGATATAAGATGGAAGTACTTCCGGGACAAAAACGTCTACATCACTCTTAGGGCCGACATCACCGCGGGCCAGACTTCCGTGAACTATCACATCCACTCCTTTGGTTTTTAGCACCCCCATCAACTGAAGTGCTAACCCCCTTAGTTCATTGAGTAGGCTCCACCGCTCCTTGGCATAGACAACCTCCCTCAGCTCATAGACTCGCGAGACCTTCTTGACCATCTTATCACTCCTTTTTTGTCGGATCTGCCTTCACATTTGAGGCTACCCAATCTAAATATTCTTTGGAACCTCCGGTGATCTTAAACGAGATGATCTCTGGGGTAGTGTAACTATGGAGTTCCCTAACTCTCTTGATCAAACTATCTAATAGGCCATCGACGCTTTTGGCAATCAGCAGGAACTCCTTAGCCTCTTCGACCTTCCCTTTCCACCTAAACACGGAACACATGTCTTCAATAATACTCACGCAGGCAGCGAGCCTCTCCTCCACAAGTGCTTTGGCTATTCTCGCTCCCTCCTCCCTTCCTCCGACAGTTATAAAAATAACGATGTGCATCGGACTACCACCAGTTAGTGTTCGGTCAATAAAATATAATATCGTTTGGGGTGAAACATTGGATCCGTGGATCATACTTCTATACGTTATCGTCGTCCTCTGGTCTTTGCTATTTATGGCTAAGCGGTTCCTGCCAAAGAGCATTGAGGTTCACCCCTTGTTTCTGATGTGGAGGACCACTAAGTTCAATTATGCCATCGACAGGCTTGGTAGGGCTTTGAAACCTCTCTGGAAAGTCCTATGGAACCTTGGAATAGCCGTCTCCATTGGCGGCTCGATCTACATTACCTACCTCCTAGCACGGAATTTATTCTATCTCTCTTTTAGGGTAGAAGATGCATCACCCGTAACGTTGCTGATCCCTGGAATTACCCTCTCACTCAGCCCCAACACCCTCTTCTTCTTCGGTTTGTCGATAGCAATCATAATGATCTCACATGAACTATCCCACGGCGTAGCTTCTAGGGCTGAGGGAATAGGAGTAAAGAGTGTTGGTCTTATCTTATTGGCAATCATTCCAGGTGCGTTTGTGGAGCCCGACGAAGAGGATCTTAATAGAGCGAAAAAGTCATCTCAGGCAAGGGTATATGCTGCCGGATCCACCGCTAACATACTGATCGCTCTGCTGGCCTTGAGTCTGATGTTGAACGCCCCCTACATACTCTCCCCCTTTTACCAGACCACTTCAATTGGTATACAGGTGCCAGAGATTGAAGCAGGCTCGCCGGCCGATGGCGTCCTCAAGACTTGGGATGTTATTCTAAGCGTGAACGGATCTGCCACAACAGATACAGAGTCATTTGCGAAAATTCTAAAAGCTACAACACCAAACAGCACCGTCCCAGTTGTAGTAATGAGGGACGGAGAGATTAAGACATTTGATTTTAAATTAGGCTATTCTGCTAAAACTAACTCATCCTACATTGGTATAATTAATGCATTCAGTTACTACCAGCCAAAATACCCTTACGTCTCTACCTCTTTCCCATTCTACTTTGTCGGCTCCTCTTCATGGATATATTTGCTCTCCCTCAATGTTGGACTCATAAATATGATGCCAGTCGCCTCCTTGGATGGCGATAAACTTGTGGGTATATTAGTCAACTTCGTCTTGAAGGACAAGAAGAAGTCAGCGCAGATCAGCAAACTCCTCGGGTGGGGCTGTCTCGCCATACTAGCCCTGAACATATCACTCAGCTTCCTGATATTCCCGTCATTCAAATTTGGCTAGGAGATGTACCCTCCGTGTCATCTCCTGTCTGCAGATGCAGTAAAGATGGATTCTACCTTCGCAGACACTCAGGAGAGATCCTCTGTAAGAGGTGTTTCACCAAAAGTGTGGAGAAGATCGCCCTTAAAACAATAAAGAGGGACAAGCTACTCACCTCTGACGACCGGGTTATGATTGCCCTATCAGGAGGCAAGGACAGTGTGGCTCTGACCCACATCCTCTCAAGGATAGAACGTTCCTACGGTACAGATCTCTTTGCCTTAACTATAGATGAGGGGATAAGAGGGTACAGGGAGGAGGGGTTGGAGATATCGAGGCGGGTGACAAAGGAACTGGGGATCGAACACCATGTAACCACGTTTAAGGAAGTTTACGGCCACTCTCTTGAGGAGATCTGCAAGTTTGCAAAGGAGAAGGGTGTCGGTCTTCTAGGCTGCACATACTGCGGCATCCTCCGGAGACGTCTTCTTAATGATACCGCAATGAAGATGGGTGCCACAAAAGTGGTCACTGGACACAACCTCGACGACGAGGCTCAGACGATCCTCATAAATATACTGAGGGGGGATATATCCCGACTTACTAGACTGGGTACAAAGCCCATAATGCTGAGGGAGGGCTTCACCCCGAGGGTAAAGCCTTTACGATATGTACCAGAGCGGGAGATCGCAGCCTATGTCTACCTTAAGGGCTATCCGCTTTATGAGCGAGAGTGTCCGTACGTCAGGGCATCCCTACGGGATGAGGTAAGGGACATCCTGAACAATATTGAGGAAAGGCACCCTGGAACGAAGTTCGCCATAGTGAAAGGGGTGGATAGGATCTCCGTCCTCCTAAAGGAGAAGATCATGGAGTCCGTGGTTGGTCGTTGTAGCCGTTGTGGGGCTCCCTCTGGAAGAGAAATCTGCAGGATGTGTGAGATCCTCTCTATGCTTGGCGTAGATGGTAGTTTTATAAATCACCTCGCTGAATGATCGAAATGGTGCGGCAGGGAGGGCTGGAGGGCTCGGCCTCCTCTCCTCTACAAACGGTCGTCATGGTGGAGCCAGTAACCTTTGGAGGCGGTGGAACCAGCCATAGAACCTGGGGCTGTCGGCGTAGAAGTCTCGCCCTGTGGGGGTGTTGGAGCGGGGTGAGCTCGTCTGGAGGGATGAGCTTTCTGCACATCGGGTGAACCGGGTTAGGCCCGGAAGGGAGCAGCCCTAAGCTCGGACAACACCGTTCGCAGGATAACGGGATGGATGCTGGCTCACCCAAAGGTCTGTGGTATGGGCCGCTCACTTCATTGGGGCTGCCGCACCATCTACAAGCTAATATATTTAACCCTCTTTTCCCTCTCTTGAGATAGACGCCGGGATACCCTAGCCTGGTAGGGGGCTGGCTTGCTAAGCCCGTGTCTCGCAAGGGACTCGTGGGTTCAAATCCCACTCCCGGCGCCAACAATCCCTTAACTATAGCCATGCTTAGTCTCGATCTCGCTCAGCGATAGCTATAATAATTGGCGACACTTGCTTTTTTACATCGGGGCTGTAGGCTAGCTTGGTCTAGACTGCGAGGCTTGGGCCCTTGTGACCCCGGTTCGAATCCGGGCAGCCCCATCTCTCAAAAATTAAGGTAATGAAAAAAAATTAGAGCAGCGGTTTGATCATTTTTATTCTAGCTACCCTTTCCTTACTCAGTTTCTCGAGTGTTCTGCTAGCATTCGGTAGGAAGCCGAGTTTCTTCGAAGATTCTGAATAAAAAGCTGACACCTTCTGCTCGATCTTGACTGCATTATTCAGTCCGGTCTTGAAATCCACAGACGTATCGAACTTAACCGCGTAGTTCAGGGTGTCCATGCCGGTGATTGCCTCGAGGACCATCTCCTGTAGCTCCATCCTCCTCGTCCTCTCCAAGATCTGCTTGTACTTCTTGGATGAATTGGACAACTCATAGATACATGCCTTAGCTCCTTCCGGGGCCTTTTTTGCCAACTCATCGTAATATCGAGTTGTCGAATCCTCGATCTCTATGGCGTACTTGAGGATCGCTCCAAACGTTCCCAGCTGCACTTAGAACCACCTAGTTATAGTAACCTTCTTCTGCGTGTAGAACTCCACAGCATCCATCCCCTGCCCGTGAAGATCACCGAAGAAAGATTCCCTATAACCAGCAAACGGGAAGAACGCTATCGGTGCAGGGACCCCGATATTTATTCCGATGTTGCCCGCGTCAACCCTGTAAGCGAACTCTCTTGCGGCCTTGCCGTTACTTGTGAAGATCGCTGCGGCGTTGCCGTAAATCGAGGTGTTAGCCAGCTTGATGGCCTCGTTCAGAGTGTCCACCTTCGTGATTGACATGAACGGACCAAAGATCTCCTCCTTGAAGATTGTCATCTCTGGTGTTACATTATCAAAGATGGTGGGTCCAATGAAGTAGCCCTTTGGATACTTTTCACACTTTGCCTTCCTGCCGTCAAGCAGCAGCGTTGCCCCCTCGTCTATACCCTTTTGGATGTACTCCAAAACCTTCTGGAGCTGATCCTCCGAGGTGAGCGGTCCCATCTGGGTGTCTGGATCCAGGCCGTATCCAAGCTTTATCTTGGAGGCTGCATTCAGCAGTGCTTTCTTGAAGGGTTCATACATCTCCCCTACCGGTATAAAGTTCTCCCCAGCGAGGCACCTCTGACCAGTACATCCGCAGGCAGATGTGATAGTTGCCGAGATTGTATTCTTCAAATCCGCGTCAGGCATTATTATGATGAAATTCTTTGCCTGACCTTGGCACTGCGCCCTCATGCCAGTCTCAGCAGCCGTCTTGTATATGTGCCTTGCAACCTTTGTAGATCCAACAAAAGATACCGCTTTGACGTTCCTATCCTTTAAAAGGACATCAGAGACGTCTCTGCTTCCGTTAACCAGATTCACTACGCCAGGGGGGAAGCCCGCCTCGTCGGCGAGCTCAATTATCTTCACTGCACTGATGGGCACCTGACTTGACGGCTTTAAAATGAATGTATTGCCGCACGCAATCGCCATTGGTAGAAACCAAAGGGGAATCATGATCGGAAAGTTGTATGGTGTGAGCCCGACACAAACACCCAGTGGCTCCCTCAGGTAAGCTTCATCGATGCCCTGAGCGACATCCCACTCTGTTTCACCCATCATCATAGTGGGTATTCCTGTAGAGAGTTCAACGGTTTCAATGCCTCTTTTGACATCTCCCCTTGCCTCATCCAAAGTCTTTCCGTGCTCTTTTACAACCCATTCTGAGAGTCCTTCAAAATGCTCATCCAGCAAGTTACGGTATTCGTAAAGGTATCTAACCCTCGTAGCTGGCGGAGTGCACTTCCACTCACAAAATGCCTCCTTTGCTGCCTTGATAGCGTCCTTAACATCCTCCTGTATGGAAAGGGGTACCTTGGCCAAAACCTCTTGCGTTGCAGGGTTGACCACATCGACGGTCTTGGTTCCTCTAGATTCGACCCACTTACCGTTAACATAGTTTTTTAGAACGTCTACCATTTTAAACCACCATGAAAAAGAACATAATTCGGTGTTGCTAACTTGATTCTTTGATTTGCTTTCAATATTTAAAGTTTTGTTGCTGTCTTAGTCTGTAACTAAATTGGTTACCAACTATAGTTGGTGAATGAATCAATGCAAAATATTTAAAATCCTTGAATTTATTGATATGTGGGGTTGTATCTTGAAGCTCAAACGAGCTCAAAATATACTGATCATCCGTATCGACGAAGACGAGGAGGTCATCTCATCAATATCCGAGGCGCTCAGTTCCAAAGGGATAGATTCTGGAATAATCATTTCATTTGTTGGCGCTTTGAAGTATTGTCAGCTCATATTGAAGAAGGGTTTGGAAAAGTCAATAACTACCCATATGGAGGTCGTTGGAAACGGAAACGTTTCCCGTTACAAGGAGGCTCCTTTTGTGCACTTACATGTTGCGGCGGGAAGTGGTAAGGGCTTCTGGGTGGGGCACCTGACAAGGGGGATCGTCGACATATTCTGCGAAGTTGCGATCATCCCTATTGAGCTAAAGATGATCCGTAAGTATAAGCAAAGCCTTGCAGACAGTGGTATCACTATACCCTATATACTCGATTTCAAGTGATCCTTTATGACGATTTATTACTATTCAGCATTTTACATCATGGCAGACAAGACTGTTGCATTCTCGCTCAGTCATCAAATTCCCCTTTATTGATGGACGGACGGGTAATATTATTAGTTTGATGCTGTTTTTCAGTCATTAAAAAAACCTCGAAACCAGATTTTTTGCAATATTTATATAAAAATTAAAATAGCTGTTATACAAAAAATGACATACATTGGAGATGTTGACACTTGAGCGAAGAGACTAGGTACGACTACCTTAAGATGCAGATTCGATCAGTAGAGTTCCTTCGTCTTGCTAAGGAGGTCTACAGCTATCAGGAGCTTATGAAGCTCACTGGGATACCCATAACCGTCCTGAATCGTTATGTGAAGGGGCATATCCTTCCAAGCCCAGAAAGAGCCAGATTGATCCTCGGAAAGCTCGAGAAAGGTTATGATGTAACTAGGCATATAAAAGATAGGCTAGGTTTTGATAAGGGCGGATTTCTTGACAACACAAAGATTGTTGGCGATACACTGCTCTTGAGGTTCATAGCCAACCATGTAGTTCAAAAGTTGGCAGGTAGGAGGGTGAGCAAGGTTCTGACGGTCGCAGTAGACGGTATTCCTCTTGCTGTCCACATAGCCGATGCCTTCGACGTACCCTTTATCTACGCCAAGAAAGAAAAAGAGATTGGCGTGCTCTACTTCATAGAGGAGACATACACCGTTTCGAGGGCGGGGATTCAGGTCTCGCTATATCTCCCAAAAAGTAGTATAGACAGGCGGGACAGCATCTTGATAACGGACGACGTGGTAAGATCCGGCGAGCAGCTCAAGGCTCTAGTGGATCTAGCAAGAAGGAGCGGTGCCGAGATCGCAGCCATATTCGTTCTTATTGCCGTGGGCGACCGATGGAAGAAGGAAATAGACCAATCATCTAACTATCCAATCTATTCCCTAGTGACCCTTCCGGAAAAAGATTGATAGGTCGTAAGGTGGATAAGCTACCCCTTTCTCCGTAATTATCCCGCTTACCAGCTCTCTTGGGGTCAGGTCAAAGGCAGGGTTAAGTACTTCTACTCCTTCTGGCGCAATTCTTACATTGGTGATATGAGTGACCTCCTCCGGCTTCCTCTTCTCGATAATCACCTCTTCTGCCTTCAAAGAAAGATCTACCGATGAGTATGGAGCAGCTGCGTAGAACGGAATACCATGTGCTTTTGCCATCAACGCTATGCCGTACGTGCCAATCTTGTTGAAGAAGTCCCCCCACCTTGTGATCCTATCCGCCCCCACAACCACCTTGTCGACGAGCCCATTCTGCATTATATATCCAACCATATTATCCGTAATCAGCTTGAATGGGATTCCCTCGCTCTTCAGTTCGAATGCGGTAAGCCTTGCCCCCTGAAGGAGAGGTCTGGTCTCTGGCACGTAAACGAGGATCTTCTTTCCGCTCTCGAAGGCGCTCCTGATTACACCTAGCGCTGTACCGTAATCCACGCAGGCAAGCCCTCCAGCATTGCAATAGGTTAGAATACCATCCCCGTCCGATATCAACATCGTACCATTCTTCCCGATGGCTTTACACATCCTCACATCCTCATCAGCCATCTCGACAGCTTCCTTGATCAAGTCGTTGACGAGGTCCGAAGGATCTGTCGCCCCTTCCCACAACTTCTTCATCCTCTCCAATGCCCAAAATAAATTTCTGGCGGTTGGTCTTGTTGCCTTAAAGCGTTCCGATGCCCTACTGAGGTCCTTCTTGATCTCATCGAGAGTCCTTCCTCTGCTGTTCTTAGCCGCAAGCGCAACACCCATGGCAGCCGCAACCCCAATCACCGGGGCTCCCCTTATCTCCATTCTCTCCATCGCTCGCGCCAACCTTTCATGATCCTTACATTTGATTATAACCAACTTTCCGGGTAGCTTCGTCTGATCTATTATGTGGACCCCGTCATACTTCCACTCTATCGTCCTCATGTACTCCCCTCTCTATCGTCTTTATCAAAATCCTTAATAACGAATTTAAACCTCTGCAAACGGGCCTGCTGAGACCCCTTCCAAAATCGGTGGTCTTTGGCTGGATCCCCACTAGCTTAATCCTGACTCCCGGGATCCCCTCCTTTAGCACTTGGAGAAGCATCCTCAACGACTGCTTATGGGTCGATAATGACTGGGCGATTAGAATCTCTTCATCAACAAAGTCGTAGAAGCCCGGCTTTTTGCCCATCTCCACGGCGTCGAAGAATATTATGTGCGTCGGTCTAAGCTTCTTTAACTGACCCGTAAAGTTCTCAGGCACGATTCCACAGTTGATGAGCTTAACTTTGGCTGGTAATCTCCCTTTTAACCTCGAAACTATCAAAACGCCCACCTTATCATCCTTGCGAATATCACTTCCAACACCAGCCAGCACTAAAGAGTGGTTGTTATGTAGAAATGCTAATAAATCATCCTCGAAGGGCATATAGATAGCATTATTGTTACTACGACTTAAGGGTGTTCATGTTGTCAGACCTCCCAAAATCTACACTCAGGCAGAAAAAAGCCATAATCTCGGGTCCAGACGCAGATAAAGTTCACCAACAGGGAACCTTTGGCGAGTTGGAGGAAGGCAAGTTGGTGCTGTCCGATGCGGAAATATTATTCCTGCTTGAAAGAGAGAAGATCCTCCTCCATGACGAATCTGGTAGGCTTCTGGCATTCCCCGAGGCTGTGGCGCTCCTTTCTAAGAACGATCACGAGATGTGGGTGCGCTACCTGCTGTACTCCGATCTTCGGCGCAGGGGGTACATCGTGAAGCCTGGTTACGGTCCAAAACTTGAGTATAGAGTTTACAGAAGGGGTGCCATTGTGGGCAAAGAACCCGCCAAGTACCTTGTTTATGGGCTGGTTGAAGGAAAGACCATCGGCATATCTGAACTGACCTCTATCTCAAACTCGGCGAAGCTCTCAAAAAAAGATCTGATTTTAGCGGTCATAGATCGGCAGGGGGAGATAGCCTATTATGACACCTCAGAAATCACTTTCTAAAGCGGTAAGAGCCTGCATCAGGTTGATCCGTCCTGTTAACTTTGTGATGATGGGAATTGCCGTAATCGTAGGTGAGGTAGCGATATTGGGAGGTATCCCCTCGATTAGCCAGATGTTCTACGGTTTTATTGTCTCCTCTTTCCTTACCGCCTCTTCTATGGTCATAAATGATGTGGTTGATCTTGAAATCGATCG
>CAZNTO010000001.1:2520-7387 GCA_964576015.1 uncultured Nitrososphaerota archaeon | reverse complement strand
TCCTTACCGCCTCTTCTATGGTCATAAATGATGTGGTTGATCTTGAAATCGATCGTATAAATGCCCCCTATAGGCCTCTGCCGTCGGGGATGATATCAACGCGTTCTGCCCTAATATTCGCTACATTGCTAACCATCTTGGGAATTTTGGCGGCGGTGCCATTATCTCTTTACACATTCATTATAGCAATTCTGACCTTCATCGTCTCCTTAACCTACAACCTTTATGGTAAGAAGATTGGCCTGCCAGGCAATATGATGGTTGCCTACTGCGTGGCAGTGCCTTTTCTGTTCGGTGGCGTAGCGGTTGCCGGATCTATAGATCTCACCGTCGCGGTCTTCTTCCTGTTGGCATTTCTCGCAACTGTGGGGAGGGAGGTAACCAAGGGCATAGCCGACATGGAAGGTGATCGCTTAAAAGGAATAAGGACCGCGGCTCTCTCCTATGGTCCAAAGGTGGCTGCCCTGATCTCAGCTCTCTTTTACATCGCTGCGGTCCTTATTACCCCTCTGCCTTACATTTTTGGTTATCTCGGCATCTATTACTCGTTGGTTGTCTTGGTGGTGGATGTTGGTTTCTTTTACTCCTCCTTTTATATTGTAAAATACCATAGTAAAGAATCCGCTCTGAAGGTAAAGAAGCAGGCGCTTTTATGGATGTTATTGGCTTTAGTAGCCTTCTTCCTGGGGGGCATTACCCGCTAACATCTGCGCTCTATTGCCCCTGCAACAGTATTGTCTTTGCTATACTTTCAAAATCTACGAGTATTTCCTTTTTCGCGTGCATGTCCTTAAGCTTGAATTTACCAATTTTGAGTTCTTCGGGACCAACGATGAGGACATAGGGTATCCCTTTATTGTCGGCGTATTCCAACTGCCTTACCAGCTTTCTACCCATTATGTCTACCTCTGCAGATATCCCTCTATCTACGAGCTCCCGGCTAATTCTGATGGCGTCCAGTGCTACCTCTTCATTAACATTTGCCACAAATACCTGGGTTGGGCTAGTCTTGTTTTTGGCTTTAATCTTATCTGAGAGCACTTCATACAGCCTTTCAATGCCCAGGGATATGCCCGTTGCTGGAGTAGTTACCCCGCCAAACTTCTCAATTAAGCCGTCGTACCTGCCTCCGCCCGCTACGCTACCTATTTGGGCCGTCCTCGCCTTTACCTCGAAGACAGGTCCGGTATAGTAGTCGAGGCCCCTCACAAGACTGAAATCTATATGCACTAAATTGCCCAGCCCAAAGGCATCCGAAAGCTCCTCGAGTCTTTTAAGCTCCTCGAGTCCTTTTAGGGCGACCTTTGAGGATCCGAACTCCCTCTCCGCATAGCCGAGTGCCTCCTCTCCTCTGTAACGGGTAAAACCTAGGATTCTCTCTCTTTTTTCCTCGTTCAGTCCGAAACCGCTCAACTCCTTTCTTACACCCTCCTCTCCAACCTTATCAAGCCTGTCCAGTGCCCTGAAGACCTTTGTAGCGTTTTGTCCAACTATGCCGAGGCTATCAATCATGCCATCAAGGATCTTCCTGTTGTTTATCCTTACCTCGAAATCGTTTAGTTCCAATGCTTTAAGTGCATCCACCGCCGTTGATACGCAGTCCATGTCCGCCTCCATCCTTGACGATCCAACAATATCAATATCTGCCTGCAAGAACTCCCTAAACCTGCCGCTTTGCGGTTCCTCATACCTCCAAGCCTTGGATATCATGTATCTCCTGAATGGTTTAACCAGATCTGGATTGTTTGCAACAACCCTTGCAAGGGGTACCGTAAGATCGAACCTGAGCCCTAGCCACCTCTCACCCTTGTCTTGAAACTTATAGATCTGTCTTTCCACATCCTCTCCACCTTTTGCTGATAGAACCTCCCATAACTCCAGCGCAGGCGTATCCATCTCTTCAAATCCGTGCTGTTCAAAGACCCTTCTAACCCTGTCGAGAATAAACCTCATTACCCTCATATCCTCCGGTAAAAAGTCCTTGGTACCCCTTGGTCTTCCAAACTTCAACGAGGATCTCCTTCCTTCAACCAACTCTTGTTTCCTTCTTTAAATTAATATGGTTTGGGGGATCTTTCAAGTCTTCGGTCGGTTCACTTTACGCCATAGACAAAAGTGCCCTTAACTTTAAAGACATTATTCACAATACCAATCTCTGTGCAATCATCGACTATCAACCTGAACTGCTACAGCAACCCCAAGAATCTTTCCGTTGGAATATAATTCCGCTCGAGGCTCTTTACAACTAGTACCATTTTCGATTTCTTCACTATTATTAATATATATATCAGATGAGGAACTTCTGAACCTGTTTTTGCAAAGGCGTATTGAAAAATCTTAATAGTAAGTCAATTATCCCTCTAATAGGGGGCCCGTAGCTCAGTACGGTAGAGCAGCGGGCTTTTAAGATATTGAAGATACCCGTTGGTCTCGGGTTCGAATCCCGACGGGCCCGCCACCTAATTTGTATACAGCCTCGTTGCCATTAACACATATTAAAACGCCCACATCCCCCTCGGTCATATCCTTAGGGACGAAATCGATCGGCAAATCAAAGAATTTTTTATCCACTAAATCCAAAAAAGTTCCAAAGCGTGCTGTCTTTGCCTCCAGCCTCACCTGTCTGTACTCATTTGATTTTATTTTTTTGGCCATTGCTAACTGATTGTGGGCGAGACTCCTCTTCCCTTCTCCCTCCGAAAGATCTTTTACCACAAGCCTTCCTCTATGGTGCCCGGCTATCTGAAAGACTTTACCATCAAGCTCAATTAGCTCACCAATCCTCAAGCTCGGCATCTTCGTTGCTATGGTCGTCCTATAATGACTGCCGCCGGTTCTTCTGTCAATGCCCATAATCTTCGCGCTCTCCACCACCGAGGCGCCAGTTGTCTCAGTGAGCTCCCTTACAAACATCCTTGCTGCATTCAAAGTGATGAACTTTACATCAATGCCACCCTCGTGCTCCTTTACCTCAGAGACTTCAGGTTTCCCCCGTCCCTCCGTCCTTCTGTAAAAGTTTTCGAAAACCCTCTCTACTGCCATCATGTCTTCATCCTCGAACCTCCTTCCCTCCGCCCTTATCTGAACCACCGCCTCCCATTTGCCGCTGGCAACATGGTAGCAATCTTGGCACAGCCTGTAATCCACTCTTCCAAGGCTTCTGACCTTCGTAGAAATACCGCTATCCCTCTCAGTAAGGGTGGTCGTCAATAGGATCATCTTTGGTAAGCCCGACTTGGCTCTCTCCGTTACCTCTCCCTCGATCTCGCCGAACTCGACCCCCTCTGGCAGATCCGCCAACCTCATGAACTCGTCCTTAGCACCCTCGATAACCTTCTCCTCCGGCATGCCTTCCCTTTTGCGGACCCACCTCTTACCATGCAGATAGGAAAAACAGGAGTTGCACATTGGAACTTTAAACTCCTTTAGGAAGCCTTCTAGTTGCTCTTCCCAGAAGCAGCTCTCGCACAAACCATGTGCGAGCTTGCGCCCCTCAGCTCCGCACTTGGGACAGAATATTCCCATATGGTTTGGCCCTCAGATCTGAACAAACTGTGCGTGTGGGATGCCCCCAATGTTTATTACGGCATCCTTGTGCACTAGGCCTGCCTCTATCCCGCACCTCACAGCATCTTTTCCAACAAAATTCGCAACAGTTGCCATCTTGACAACGTCTATTGCCGCATCGAGGGTCATCCTCTCACCCTGATAAAACTCCCGGCAGATATCGAGAACAAGCTTCCCTTCACAAACCTTCTTTCCAATAACATTGCAATCGCATATGGCGATCATTTTTTCCCTTGAATTGACCTTCCAGGCTCTTACGTAAACAAACTCTTCTGGCACCTTTTCACACTCACATGAGCGTCTTTGCAGGATTTCTGGCTCCGCACACATCACAAGCTATGAAGGTGAGCCTGCCCTCCTTCACCAACTTCGTGTCCGGTTTGTTGCAAGACGCACACAAGACATATGTTTTTATATACCGTACAATCAGGTCGTCTAGGCCCTCTTTTATGAACCTGCCTTGGAGGGAAGCCCTCATCTCCTCGAGTGTGCCTGAGGTCGCCAGCTCTCTCACTATGAACTTCAACAAATGATTGGGGTCTCTGTTGAGCTTCTGGGCAACATCTTTAAAGTTGTAAATGACCGTTTTCGCGCCTATCACCGAGGTCTCGGTCTGTGGCGTCTCGTACTTTGATGACTTGATTGCCTTCTCCGGTATCTTGGACAGACCCCTCTCTAGTAGAGCTTCGTAATCCATCTTTATCCCACAATATGAGGAATTGGAAACACCTTAATAAACCTTAGATGAGGGATCTCCTCTTCAATCCCAAGGAGAATTTTCATCAATGCTTAGTGCATGTGTGATAAAAAACAAAATGAAATAAAAATAAGCTCCTATGCATAGTATATCCTATTCCGTGGGGTAATTCATGATGGAGCCGATAATAGTTACATCCGCCTTACCTTATAGCAACTTACGTTTGCATCTTGGACATTTGAGATCGACGTATCTTCCTCCTGACATTTATGTGAGGTATCTTAGGAGGACCGGGAGAGATGTTATCTTCATATGTGCCACGGATGAACACGGAACCCCAATTGCCCTAAGGGCCGAGCGTGAAAAAGTAACTCCCAAAGAGATCGCTGACCGTTACCACCCTTTGATAAAGGATGATCTAATGCGGATGGGCTGCAGTTTCGACTTCTTCTCCAGAACAACAGAAAAGATCCACTATGAGACAACCCAGCACTTCTTTAAGAAACTCCTTGAGAAGGGTTACATCTATGAGCAGGAGATGGAACAACTGAGGTGCCCCAAGTGTAAAAAATATCTTCCTGACAGATACGTGGAGGGTTTATG
>CAZNTO010000001.1:0-2420 GCA_964576015.1 uncultured Nitrososphaerota archaeon | reverse complement strand
TGAAGGGCGCTGAGGGCAAGGTCATATATGTCTGGTTTGACGCGCCTATCGGTTACATCTCTGCAACGAAGGACTACTTCCAGTCTAAGGGTGAACCTGAAGGATGGAGGCGGTACTGGCAGGGAAAGGGGATGATATTCCATTTCATAGGAAAGGACATAATCTATCACCACGCCATCTTTTGGCCGGCCCTTCTAATGGGGACGGGCGAGTACCATACCCCTGATGCCGTGATAGCCGGCGAGTACCTGACCCTGGAGAATAAGAAGATGTCTAAGAGCAGGGGGTGGTTCATCGGAATAGACGAATACCTAAAGAACTTCGAACCCGACCCGATGCGCTACTACCTGACATCTGTTGCTCCGCTGGAGAGGGATGCAGACTTCTCCGTGGACGAGTTCATAAAGCGTTACAACGACGAGCTTGCTGACGTTTTGGGGAACTTTATACACCGCACGCTGACCTTCATTGAGCGGTTCTTTTCATCCGAGATTCCGGACGCGAGGCTATCTGAGGAGGACCGCAAGATGCTTGCCCTGATTGGCAGAACCCAGAAAGAGGCTGCGCTTGCTCTTGAGAGCTTCAAGTTTAGGGATGCCCTAATGGCCGTGATGGCGCTTGCTCACGAAGGCAATAAGTACCTCAACAACTCTGCCCCATGGGTGACGATAAAAACCGACCCCAACAAGGCGGCCACAACACTCCACGTCTCTGCACAGTTTGTGAAGGCCCTTGGAAGCCTCCTTTCGCCATTCCTTCCCTTCACCGCTGAGAAGATATGGCAGATGCTCGGCATAGATCAGTCTGTTCATAAAGCTTCCTGGGATGTATGTGGAGAGCCGCTAAAGTACGGGCACAAGATTGGCAAACCATTCCCACTCTTCAAGAAGATCCAGCAGGCAGACGTGAGCAAGGTAAAATCTGATCTGATACCGTTCAAGGACGTTGGACCGAGGATGAAGATGGACGACTTTAAAAAGGCCAAGATCGCCATAGGCGAGGTCATCAAGGCAGAGCGGGTCAAGGGATCCCGAGACCTTCTTCATCTTGAGGTTGACCTCGGCGAGTTCGGCGTAAGGTCTTGCGTGGCAGGTATCGCCAAGTACTACTCCCCCGAAGAGCTGCTCAAGAAGAGGATCACCGTTCTCTCAAATATCGAACCCACAACGCTCTTCGGTCTAAAATCGGAAGTCATGCTTCTAGCAGCCGAGGGGGAGGATAAGGTATCCGTCCTCGTCCCAGACCGCGCAGTGCCACCGGGTTCCAGCGTAAGGTGAGTATAGGCAACAGGGGATATTATTGAAGCTGAAGCTGGACTTACATGTACACACGAATGCCTCCGAGGACGGGGTCTCAACGGTATACGATGTGATCAGGTCCGCAAAAAAGAAGGGCCTTGATGGGATTGCAATAACCGATCACGACGTACCCATGACCGAAGAGAGGGCCGCTAAGATGTCCCAGGATAAGGATTTCTTATTGATACCGGGCGTGGAGGTCTCAACAGACGCTGGGCACCTCATAATACTAAACCCGCGCCGAAACTTTCCAGTGGATTCACCCTTCCTCGAGACGGTAAAAAGCGCCCTCTCCGAAGGTTCTATCCTCATAATCCCACATCCTACCGATCCATTAAGTCATGGTGTAGGTGAGGAGGCTGTTCGATCAACCCTATCCTTCTCGCTACCGTTGGAGATCATGAACGCCTCGACGCTCCGCAGGTACAACAACAGCGCGGGGAAACTGGCAAAGCTGTTGGCTCTACCCGTAGTAGGCGGAAGCGACGCACATGTAGAAACGGCGGTTGGAGACGCCTATACCATTGTGGAGACTAAGGCACGTTCGGTCGAGGCTATATTAGAAGCGATCAAAAATGGAAAAACCTCAGCATACGGTACAGAGACATCCATCATAACCATGCTTGAAATGACATGGAAAAGGCTGTCCAAACGCACCAAATTTAAGAAGGCTCCTAATGAAGTACAGTCCTGAATGATTATGAGGGTATACATCAAAACCTTCGGTTGCTCCTCAAACAAGGCAGAGAGCGAGACGTTAGCAAATCTGCTCGAGGCGACCGGCCTCAACACCGCTCGCTCGCTCAACGAAGCCGATGCTATAATTGTCAATACATGTACCGTGAGGGGGGAGACCGATCTCAGGGTCTTAAAATTCCTCGATACCCTCTCAGGGAAAAGGGTTGTGGTAACGGGATGCATGGCCGCAGTCCAACCGGCCCTCATATCAAAACATGCACCTACCTTCTCAATAGTATCGCCCCACAGCCTGCCCTCAATACCTTTTGCCTTGCGAAGTGAGTCAAGGTCTGTAATATTGCGCCCAAATGAAGCCCTCCCAGAGCCTGCGCCATTCAGAAGCGGCGTCAAGTACACTATAGCAATATCAAGGGGATGTTTGGG